>CAJCHN010000023.1 GCA_903970285.1 Rhodanobacteraceae bacterium
CCAGGTGGACGTCCGCCTGCTGCCGCGCAGGAGCTATGGCGCGGCGCTGCAGTATTTCACCGGCTCCAAGCACCACAACGTGGCGCTGCGGCAGCGGGCCATCAAGCGCGGACTCACGCTCTCGGAGTACGCGCTGCTGCGGGTGGAAGACAACACGATTGTGGCCTCGGAGTCGGAGGCCGACATCTACAACGCGCTCGACCTGGACTACATTCCGCCGGAGCTGCGGGAGAACTGCGGCGAACTGGAGGCCGCAGCCGCGCACACGCTGCCCATGCTGATCACGCTTGAGGATATGCACGGCGACGTGCACATGCACACCACCGAGACCGACGGCACGCGGACGATCCGCGAGATGGCGGAGGCGGCGATCGCGCGGGGGCACCGCTATATCGCGATTACGGACCACTCGAAAAACCTGGCCATGACGAATGGGATGGACGACCGGCGCGCGCTGGCCCACGCTGCGCGCGTCCGCCAGGTGAACGAAGAGCTGGAAGGCCGCATTCACATCTTCACGGGAGTCGAGGTGGATATTCTGGCCGAGGGCCAGCTCGATCTTGAAGACGCGACGCTGGCGCAGCTCGACATCGTCATTGCGAGTGTTCACTCGCGGTTCGACCAGCCGATCGACGTGATGACGGCACGGGTGCTGCGGGCGATTGAGAATCCGAATGTGCGCATCCTTGGACACCCGACCGGACGCAAGCTGCTGAAGCGCGATGCTTACGCGATCGACCTGGAACAGATCTTCAAGCGCGCCGCCGAGCTCGGGGTAGCCGTGGAACACAATGCCGCGCCGGCGAGAACCGATCTTTCCGATGCCGCCATGAGGCTGGCGAAGTCGCTTGGCTGCAGGATCATCATGAACACCGACGCGCACGCGGTTGAAGAACTCGACTACATGGAGGACGGTATCATTCAGCTTCGGCGCGCCTGGCTCACCGCGGCGGATGTGGTCAACACCGCGGCGACGGCCGAGCAGTTTCTGGCTTCGCTGCGGCCGCGGCCGTAGAGCGAATCGGTGCGGAACCCTGCGAGGCTCAGGTTTGCGCGGTCATCTTGAAGATGGCCTGCGCGTTCGAGGGGTCAAAGCTCAGGTCCAGTTCGCGGCGCGTCTCTGCTGCCTGCGTGGGCTCGCCTGGAAGATAGTCGCGAGCGATGAATTCTAGGAAAGATCCCGGAACTTCGCGCAACACGATCGAGCCGTCGTGGTCGCGGAACTCGCGCATGACGCGGGCGGCGTGGAACGCAGTTTGTCGCACCCGGCCGGTGCCCGAAACTTCCACTTTATCCTTCATGGGCTGGCCGAGAGCCTTCTGCTCGCGGGTCAGTTTTTCCACGTCGGCAACACGGTCGGTGGCGTGATTGAAGGCGTTGCCTTCGGTGGCGATCCAGGCCATTTCAGCCGACTGGGCGAGCAGGATCTCGTAGTCGGCAAGTGACGGAATGGGATGCTGGCGGTCGAAGCACGCGGCAAGCATAGGCAGAAGCGCTTGAGCCTCGGCGAACGAGAGCCAACCATGCTCCGCAAGCCGCACCAGCAGCGCGGATGCCTCGGCGGTGAGCGGGTCGCGCGACTCGGACGTGACCCGGCGCACTGCCTGGGCAAAGTCGTCCGGGAAGCGGTCGACGTGCAGCTCGCTGATAAAGAACTGGGCAAGATCCTCGGGCAGATCGTCCTGGGCGTAGGAGCGCCCGGTCATGCGCAGGCGTTCGAGCGGGTAGGTGCCACGCAGACGATAGCCCAGCGGCTCGAGGATGCGGACAATAGCCTCCCGGCCGCGGGGCAGGCTGCCCATACCGTCGAGGTCGACGGTGCGTACGGCGCCGTGATCGTGCACGATGGTCTCGCCGGCGGCCAGCGCGCGTTCCACATAGGCGGCAGCCGCCGGAACGCGGGCGATGAGGTCTTCGAACAAAAGCATGTTCAACGCTTGAGCGATGACGGCGCGGGAGGCTCGCTGCGAACTGCCGGACTCGGAGGGTACGAGCAGCGAGGGGTGGATCACCAGGGCGGAGAGCAGCCGGGCGGCGCGGGCCGGGCCGACGAGGGAATCGAGAAGCGTCTTGAGCGAGTGAGGACTGGTGCCATGCATGGACGGAGCTCCGAAGGTCACGCTACGGGAACCGCGGCGGTTCGTGCAAGTGGCATGGGCAAGCGGCCCAAGCTGGCTGAAGAGGATGGCGTGCGGGCTCGACGTAGAATCCTTCCATGCAACTGCTGCGCGCGCTGCTTCCGGTCCTTGCCCTGACGCCGATTTTTTCCGCTCAAACCGACTCCGGCAAGCCGCCGCAGAATGCTCCGTCGCCGCTGCCGCCCAGCCGTGCCGATATTCTGCGGGGCGCGTATGGGCCTTACCGCGCCAACAACGATCTGCTCTACTACCACCTCGATATCAAGGTCGATCCGGCCAGGAAGACTGTCTCGGGGAAGAACACCATTCGCTTCAGGATGCTCTCGAATGCCAGCCGCATCCAGCTTGACCTGACCGAGACGCTGAAGATCGACGGAATCCTGCTGGGCCGGGAACCGCTCAAGTATAGCCGCGACTCCGGCGCCGTCTTCATCGACTTCCCTCAAACTCTACTCGCCGGGCAGACTTACGCGATCGACTTCTATTACTCGGGCGCACCGGTGGCTAAAGGGCGATTCGGGGGGATGAGCTTCGAGCTCGATCCTGCCGGCCGGCCGTGGATCTTTACCGCGTGCGAGGACGATGGCTCCAGTATCTGGTGGCCGTCGAAGGACCAGTGGCGCGACGAGCCGCAGGATGGCATGGATATCTCGGTCGCGGTCCCGGACTCGCTGACCGATATTTCAAATGGCCGGTTTGTTTCGAAGGTCGAGCTTACCGGGCAGGACGCCGGCTATACGCAGTGGAACTGGCATGTCTCCTACCCGATTAACAGCTACGACGTGGCGCTGAATATCGGGGCGTACAGCCATTTTTCGGACACTTATACGTCGAAGCAGTTCCCGCCGTTGAGCATGGACTTCTATGCCCTGCCGGAGGATCTGGCGAAGGCCAAGACCCAGTTCGCGCAGGCCGAGGGCATGCTGGAGGCGTTTGAACACTACTTCGGCGAGTACCCGTTTGCGCGGGACGGGTACAAGCTGATCCAGGTGCCGTACGCCGGCATGGAGCACCAGTCCGCGGTGGCGTATGGGAACAAGTTCGCCAACGGCTACTTCGTCAGTCCGGACTGGACCGGTGTCGGCATCTCGCCACGGTTCGACTTCATCATCATCCACGAGTCGGGGCACGAATGGTTCGGCAACGCGGTGACCGCGGCGGACCGCTCCGACATGTGGATTCACGAGGGGTGGGACACCTATCTGGAATCGCTGTTTGTCGAGTACTTTTACGGTCGAGCGGACGCGCTGCTGTATCTGAACGGCGTACCGAATCCGCCGCCCGCAGAGCCAGGGGTTCGTCGCTTCAATGGCGTGCGCTCGCACGTGGCGACGTTCGATCGGCGGCCGGTTGTGACGGAGCGCGGCGTCGATGGCGACCCGCCGCAGGATATGTACTTCAAGGGCGCGATGATGATCAACACGCTGCGCAGCATCGTCGCCGACGACACGCGCTGGTTTACGCTGATCCACGACTTCTACCAGCACTTCAAGTACACCACCACCATGACCGAAGACGTGATTGCCTGGTGGAACCAGCAGACTGGACTGGACCTGACGCCGTTCTTCCGGCAGTATCTGCGGCACGTCGCGATCCCAACGCTCGAATTGAACTTCGATCCGGCTACGCAGACGGTTCTCTACAAATGGCAGGCGGACGAGCCCAACTTCACCATGCCGGTCGAGGTGGGAGATCCGGCGCATTGGCAGACCATTCAGCCCACGCTTGAATGGCAGGCGCTGAAGACGACGCTGACGAAGGAACAGTTTCAGGTTGCCACGGATCTGTTCTACATCAACGTGAGCAAGACTTAGAGAGCAGGCATGCGTCCGCGCCCGCGCTAAACTAGGGTGTGGCCCACCTCGCGACCTCCGAGCACGCAATGCCCTCGTCCGAGGCCACCAGGCCAGCGCGTCAGTCGCTGCCGGCAGCGTACGCGACGCTGTTCAAGGTGCGCGTCTCGGTGATGGTGCTGATCACGGCGGCGGCGGGGCTCTACCTGGGGCGTCTGCGGTCGGGGGTGAACCCGTTCGATCTCTCGTCCGCGTATGCGCTGGGCGGAATCGCACTGGTCACCTGCGGATCGTCGGCCCTGAACCAGGCGCTCGAACGGCGCTCGGATGCGCGGATGAAGCGCACGGCTTTGCGTCCGATGGTGACGGGGCGGATCAGCCTGCCGCACGGCTTATTGCTGGGATTTCTGGCGATCTTCGGCGGCACGGTGTTTCTGGCGGCGCACTCAAACCTGCTGACGGGCACGCTGACGCTGCTGACCGCAGTGGGCTATGTGGCTATTTACACGCCGCTTAAGCGGATCACCAGCTTCAATACCTTCATCGGGGCGTTTCCGGGGGCGCTGCCGCCGCTGATTGGGTGGACTGCGGCGCGGGGAGTGATTGAGTGGCCCGCGGTGGCGCTGTTTGCGGTACTCTTCGTCTGGCAGTTTCCTCACTTCATGGCGATCGGGTGGATGTATCGCGACGACTACCGGCATGGCGGAATGCGGCTGGCGGCAACCCAGCAGCCGATTACGTGGGCCGCACGTTCCAGCGTCGCGCAGGCGCTGTTCTATGCCGTGCTGATGATTCCTGCGGCGCTGTGGACGACGTTTCTAGGTGTGACGGGCATGCCTTACGCGGTGATTGCGACCGTGCTTTCGCTGGGCTATTTGTGGTACACGATCCGGTTTGCGGGCATCCTGGCCAATCCGGCGGCGGCCGCGAGCCGCACCCTGGCGCGCAACCTGCTGAGGGCCAGCGTCATTTACCTGCCGCTGCTGCTGGCGGCGATGATTCTGAACGCGCAGGGACACCTGGTGCTATGAGCCCGGAGAATCGCGCCAGCCATTTTGCGGTCGTCAAGCAACGCTTCGCAGGCACGAATTAGACTAAGAAGACTCAATGTCTACCACCACATCGCGCCCCATTCCGATCTTCCGCACGCCGCTGCACGTGGTGGCGGCGATTATCTCGATCAGCGCCGCGGCGTCGGGTTTCCTGGTGTGGCTGGTGTATTTTCACCATGCCGCGGATCGTGCGGGGACACAGCTGACGTTTCTGCCCGCGCTGAATGCGGTGCTGAACGGGTTATGCACGATCGCGCTGCTGTTCGGCATCACGTACATCAAGCGGCGGAAGGTGCTGGCGCACCGCAATGCGATGTTCGCGGCGTTCATCTTTTCGTCCATCTTCCTGGTCTCGTACATCACCAATCACTATCTACATGGCGATGCGCACTTTCAAGGACGAGGGATGGTGCGACCGGCGTATTTCGCGCTGCTGATCTCGCACATACTGCTGTCAGTGATCGCGCTGCCGATGATTTTGATCACGTTTTTCTTCTCACTCAGCGAACGCTTTCACCTGCATGTGCTGATTGCGCGTTACACGTACCCGGTGTGGCTGTATGTCTCGGTCACGGGGGTGATCGTGTACGCGATGCTGGCGGCTTACCGCTGATCGCCATGCGAGCAGACACACGCAAGCTGTTGCGGGCGGGACTCGTGATCTTCCTGACCGGGGCGGTTTCGGCGGGGCTGGCGCTGACTGCGTTCGGCGGGATCGGGCGGCAAGGGCCGCATACGAACTCTGGATGGCTGGCGGTGATGCTGGCGATGGGCTGCCTTCCGACCGGTTTCCTGACTCTCTTGCTGGCGCTGGCGAAGGTTTACGGGGATCGGCGGCGGTAAACGAGGAAGAACCACCCCTCCCCTGCGATTGTTGCTTATATTCTACAAAGCACGTTACTTAGCTCTGGTTCAATCCTGGCTGAAGATCCGCATTGCACCAGATGTAGTGCATACGTCAGGAGCCACTCAGATCGCTCTTGGATGACACATGAGCGAGCGAAGAGCTGACGAATCAGTCGGGCTCCCAGCAGAAGGCGACGGTGAGGCCTTCGGTGCTGGTGAGGGTGGATGCACCGCGGGGCAGGACGACGGCCTGGCCGGGCAGGATTTCGGTGCCGCCGACGCTTCCCTTCCCGACCAGGCCGACGACGCAGCCGGCGCACGGGTTCGTGAGGCTGGCGGAGGCACCCGGGGCGAGGTGGTAGCGGTCGACGACGAAGTATTCCGATTCGATGAGGCGGGTGAAGCCGGGCATCTGCCGGGGCTCCACGTGACCGGCGGCGGTCTCGGTCTTGACGACGGCGAGGCCCTGATCGAGGTGGAGCTCCCGGGGACGGCCGTAGTCGTAGAGGCGGTAGGTGA
>CAJCHN010000024.1 GCA_903970285.1 Rhodanobacteraceae bacterium
TTACGGTGAGTGCGGCAAATAGCTTCATGGGTGATCTCCTGGTTTGATTTGAATACTCGCGAAGTGCGCAGGCTGCACCATGGTCTGGTTCAACCAAAGTGCGATGGAAGCTACGTCATGGTCAGAAAGGTACTCGTGGCCCGGCATGTCCGTGCCAGGAACGCCAAACTTGACGATCTCGGCCAAGCGCCCCAGGCGTCCGGGACCGCGGGCTGAGGCCGGCAGGTGCAGCCACGGGCCTGCCTCAAGATCGGGCGGGAGACGCCCGAATTGTGTTCGCCAGGCGGACCGGGTCGCGCCCGTCGGTTCATGGCAGGTCGTGCAGTATTCGCGGAACAGGTGCAATCCTTCGTCCGGGCTGGCGGCGCTGAATGTCTCAGGGGAAGGCTGCCACTCCTGCTCCATGGCAACATGTTGCGCGTATTGCGGGCTCCTTAAACTGCCAAGGTAGCGGACAAGATCGTCACCGCGGGTCGAACCCCGGAACAAGTAAGCATACGAAGGCATGAAGGAGGCGTGGCTCACCTGGCCTGGATTGAAAAAGTGAGCCTTCAACCAGAGGGGCGAACGACGACCTCCGATCTGGGAGAGATCCGGTCCCTGCCTGCGGTTGCCGACCAGGGGTGGGCGTTGCACGTGCAGTTCCTCGATGGTTTCGGCAGGTCCCCACATCAGGACGTCAGCGGTGTCCGGCCGTACATACTGCGAATGACAGTTGATGCATCCTGCCGCGATGTAGACCTGCCTCCCACGTTGTTCAGGAGTAAGCGTGTGTCGATCCGACGAAGGGGCCGGGGAGATCACAAGATGAACGCCAAGCGCTACAAGCATCGCCGAACCAACGGCCGCGGTCTCTCGCCGGTGGCGACTGACAAACTGGAGCACGGCCGGACCCAGGATGAGGATCGTGGCCACGCCGGCAAAGGAGACGGGAACCTGCCTGAGATGTTGACCCATCCCGATGCCCATGGCAGAGCCGAACCATCCTGCGACCGCATAGATCATGCCGGCCCGGAACGCACGCTGGCGGGGCAAGGTCGCGGACGAAAGCAGCGACGGGTAAGCCACGAGCGCAACAGAATAGAGCGATACGCCGATAGGGTAGAACACCGAGGCAAGAACCACTTCTCCATGCTGATGCAGGAGAAGACAGGCTAACGCCAGTGCAAGAACCGCCAGGCCAAGCACAGCGGAGAGACCACGGCGACGCAGGAGAGAGGCGCCGGCAAGCGCTGCCGAGAAGTGGATGAGTGCGTTCACCCAAAGGTGAAACGTGCCCTCCCAGGTGTGAGCCCTAAGCGCCGGAGTGTTCTGAATGATGAAGAAGGCAGCGGAGTCGAGCCAGACCAAGGTCGTGAAGCCCACGACAACGAATGCAAATGGCGATTCTTTCTCTCGTCTTTCGCTAACGGCGGAAACATCAGTGGGTGTTGTCTTCCATGCAGCAACGATTCCGAGCAGACACAGGAAGGCTGCCAGGATCGCTTGCGTCTCTGGCGTGGCCGTGAACAGCCACGGCACGTTACAGAGGAAGTAGCCACAGCCTGTACCGAGGCCGACCTTCGCAAGCGCGCCAGCGCCACCGACCCACAGGCCGAGGTTCGAGACCAGGGTGACCGTCAGCGTTCCCAAGGCGCACCCGATCAGCAACGAGGTCGCGATGCTGGCGGGAAGGTTGAGTGGCAGCAGCGTGAGGGCGGCCGCGGCGCCGCAGAGCAGGAATGAGAGTTGGAGGCGCAGGCGAGGTCCTGGCCTGGAGGCTGTGCGCGGGGCGAGCAAGCTGAAGGCGATGCCGCCGATCGCCATCGCAGCCATGATGGATGGCAGGTGAGCATCCGCGATGCCGAGTTGACCAAGACGATTGAGGAAGGCATACTGCGCGAAGATGAGGAAGTAGACGTACGTGACAGCGACGAGGCAGACGCCTCGCCAGCCCTGCGCAAGATCCTTGAGCCTAAGCGTAGACACCTCGCAGCCATCCTCTCGACAGGCCGAAGAGTTGGAGAAGCGCAAACACTCCGTCGGTGATCGCCACGGTCGACCAGCCGGCCTCGAGCGCTCCAGACGCCACCTTCTCTGCCACAAAGCCAGCGACAAGTCCGCGAGTGATCGCTGTCAAAAGCCAGACAACCTCCAGTCGATCCGCTGAAGCCTTCCGCTGAATCAGTAAGGCTCCGTAAAGGCACGCCAGGCCAACGGACAGAACAAAGACGCCGATGTAGGAGAGAAAGGGCAGGGCGTCGGCTGCTGCGTGCAGCTTCATGAATCGCAGGGTCAGGGCTGGGGCAGTCATCAACAGCAGGCCGGTCGACGTGTCGCAGATACCAGTCAGCAGCTGGTAGGCGATCAGCAGTGTGCACTTCATCGCTTCACCACCTTGAGCGGACGGGCGTCGGAGGTATCGATCTCGCCCATGAGGGTGAACGCGTCTTTAAGCCAGACAGCGGAAGCAACCAGGATGAGAATGCCGAGGCAGAGGCGACCCGTGTAGATGCCGTTGCGGAGGACGCCGGGCACGATGGCGAAAGCAGGGTTTGAGCCCTCTTGCCAACCGGCGAAGAAGATGATGGCGACGTATGCCGCAACGCTTGCCTGCCAGATCCAGAAAGACCGCACTCCATTGAAGATCCAGCCATCGTCGCCCATCATCTGGACGAGCATAAAGATTAGCAGGCTGGAGACAAACCCCGCCATCGCCAGCAGAGAGTGCCCTACGAGACCATCGGTGAATTTGAAGTGGTCAAGTACGCCGGGGAGGAAGAGCATCCACCCGGTGGGAATGAGGATTGACCACCAACAGAGGAACGCCATGCGCCAGCGGCGGGTGTTGTCATGCCAGTGAAAGGCGCTGTAGTAAGCCGGTGTAAGCGGAATCCAGACCAGGAGGCTGCCGAGGCTGATCCACTGCGTTGGCCGGCGGTGACTTACATCGGCCCGGCCAAGCGTTAAACATAAGAGAGCTTCGGCTGCAAAGACAATCCACGCCCATCTGACCGGCTTCGACTTCATGTTCTTACGCTGACCGATGCCGAACGGAAGCAACAACAGAATGGCAATAATGACTAGCGTGGATTCAAGCTGGCTGGCCCCCGTGGGCCCGCCGGTATCCGGATTGATGGGTGGATACAACGCGGGATTTGAAGCGATGTAGATGACCGGCGGGACGAAAAATAGCAGGAGGAGCCCGGCAAGCTTTAGAGCGCGGATGGACCAGTTTGAATCGGGCCCACTGCGAGTTTCGAGCGCGAACGCTGTAGCCAACAAACCCCACAGGCAGAGCAGCGCCAGCGGATACAAGACGCGGGAGTAGCCGGTCCAATCGAGGAACAGCTTGCCGCTGGAGTGCCCGCTGAGCCACGTGCATGCACCAACGCCAAGCGCCACAGACCAAAGCCACAGGACAGGCGAAGCCCAGCGCGCGACTGCTCGGCGTTGAACCCCGAAGACCTTGAACAGGAAGGCCACCAGCGGCAGACTACACCACCCGTAAAGCTGCAGGTTTAGGTGAACCGGCACCCAGCGTCCGTAGGTCCATTCGCCGAGAAGCGTGTTGAGGCCAGGCACGAGAAGCATTGCCGCGAGCAGAACGCCAACGCAGTTGGCGACCACCAGCCAGAGCACACTGTGCCATGCGGCGGCAGCCATCACCCGCCTGCACGCGCTTGTTTCCGCTGGGCCGGATGCGTCCGGGACGCGAAAGACGAATTCGGGCGCGCTAGAGAGGCTCATGAATCCTCCCGTTGTGCATCTCAATCGTGCGCCCGCACCCCGTAGCCAGGCCCCGGTCGTGCGTGGCCATGACCAGCGTGACTCCTTCTTTGACGACGAGGTCAAGCAACAGGTCGAAGACCATGGCGCTCGTCGCCTCATCAAGCGAGCCGGTTGGCTCATCAGCGAGCAGGATGCGCGGCTTGTTCATCAGTGCGCGGCAGAGCGCCGTCCTCTGCCGCTCGCCGCCGGAGAGTTTCTGAATCTTCGATCCAAGACGATGGCTGAGGCCGGTGCGATCCGCCAGTTCATGAAGCCGCGCCATCGCAACCTTTCGATCGAGACCGGAGGCGACCGTGGGGATGAGGCAGTTCTCTTCAAGGGTGAGATCGGGCAATAGATTGTGCAGTTGAAAGACAAAGCCGACCTCGTGCCGCAGCAGGCGAAGCGGGCTGCTGTACCGGTTCAGCTGCTTCCTGTTGACGGCGATGCGCCCACGGTCGGGTTCATCCAGGCCGCCCAGCAGATGCAACAGTGTGCTTTTGCCGCAGCCGGAGGGGCCGCACAGCGCCACCGTTTCCCCCTCGTAGCCCGTGAAGTCGATGCCGCGCAGGACCGCGATGGCTCCCTGGTCATAGCTCTTCCAGACGTCCTCTGCGCGAAGAACAACGCGCCTCGTCGAGTTGGCGGGAGGGGTCATTCGAAACGAAGCGCCTCCACCGCACGGATACGGATTGCGTAAACTGCCGGATACAGGGCACCGGCGACACCAGTGAACAGCGCCAGCACGATGACGATGAGCACAACCAGCGGCTGCACGGACGTGTCGACATAGCCATGCAGTGCCGGAACAAGCTTGAGAGCAAAAAGAAACGCTGCACCCAGTAACAAACCAGCAAGCGCACCGAGCACTGAAACAAGAGCGGACTCCCCGAAGATCACCGTTGCGATCTGCGTGTTGGAGAAGCCGTTCACCCGCAGAATGGCGATCTCTCGAATACGAGTGAACACTGACATGATCATGGTGTTCGCGACTCCCAGGCCGCCGAGCAGCAGCCCGCAGCCGCCCACCGCCCAGGCCGTAGCCTGCAGGATCTTGAACTGCGAGTAGCTGCGGGTAAACTCCTCGTCTTCGAGAGCGACCAGATCAGGAAAGCTGCGGCGCACCATCGCTTCGAAGTGGGCAGCGTCCTCTTTGCTGCGCAGCTTGACTGTGATCACCGAGGACGAACCCTCCTTGTGAAAGAAAGACTGTGCTGACGCGAGTGGCATGAAGACTCCTCCATCTTCAAAGCCGTTGGCGGTCCTGATGATCCCCTGGACGAGAAAGGTTCCATGGCCGATCTGCACATGATTGCCCACCACCGCGCTCATGAACTCCGCAGCCCGCTGTCCCAGTACGATCCCGTCTGCGCTCTTGCCGAAGACAGTTCGTTCACCTTTAATCCAGGTCGCCTGGCGCAGCCGCGCGTCGGATTCGGTGATGCCGAAGCAGGTAATGATCGGGTGGTCGCTGCTTGACACGATCCCAAATAAAACCGGATCGGCATGCTGAACGATCGGCCAGGAGGAGATCGTCCGGGCGGCTTCTGAGGGAACGCTGCTGAAGAAGAGGTCTGACACGTTACGTTCGAAGACGATGATCTGGCTATCGCTCGACAGAATTCCCGAGAACATGGCGACTGCGCCCTGCAGGACCGTCACGATGGTCAGCATGGCGGCTACGCTGAAGGCGATTCCCGCGGTGCTGATCAGCGAGCGGATTCGATGTCGCAGCAGGTTGGTCACGATCAGCTTCAGGATGATCATGGAGCGGCGGCGCCCAAGGCGGGAGCGTAGGCGTTCTGCGTAAGTTGAGCCGCCTCTTCTCCAAGCTTGAAGCGAAGGTCGCGGAGAAAAGCGAGGGCCGGCCGCATGGCGACCATTCGCTCCAAGGTTCGATCGCCCAGGCCGATCAGGCGATCCAGCCGCTCCGCCGCGCGTTCGATGCCTAGAGTAAGCGCGAGATTCGGACGGTTGAGCACAAGATCGCGGTACGGCGTCTTGCCGCTCTCACTCGCACCTTGCAGTACATCCTTCAGATCGTCCACGATCTGGTAGCTGAGGCCCCAGAACAGGGCGACCCGCTCAAGCAGTTGCAACTCCTCCTCCGAAGCACCGCTGATCATTGCAGGCAGGACCAGCGTCAGGCGGATCAGGGAGACTGTCTTTCCGATCGCAGTCCGCTCGGTTGTCTGCTGGTCATGGGGCAAGGACGCGTAGTGCAGGTCCATGCTCTGACCGTTGAGCAGACCATCCACTCCGAGATGACATTCCACGTATTCGAGGGCCCGGCGCTGCGTGGCTGGAAGACCTGCCGCCACAGACCTCCAGGTGAGAGCATAGGCTCGGTTTACCAGAGCAAGCGCCGCCAACATTGCCCCCGCATCGCCAAACTCGACGTGAATGCACGGAGTGCCGCGCCGTTCGAGCGCATCGTCCATGGCAGGGAGATCGTCAAACAAGAGCGACGCGGTGTGGAAGTACTCGAGACCGATAGCCATGTCCGTTGAAGCAGATTCGGGCAGATGATAGGCCAGAGCGACCTGATGTACGATCTCAGGCCGGATCATGCTTCCGGGATTCTGGAGGATCCGTTCCAGCGCCACTCGCAAGTGGGGCTCCAGCATGGCGGGTAGCGGCATGGATTCCCTGAAAGCCTCTCTCAGCCGATCTTTCTGTGGATCGTCCATACACTCCTGTTGCTGTGCAAGCCTTCATCCAGAGCCTGCGGGCCCGGAACGCTGCACCCTCTTGCGGGCGAAGCTCTTTCTTCATCAGACGGGACCATCTCTCTCTTGATAGCACCTGGCGGAGGGCTGAGGCGTGACGATTCGTTCATGGATCACTGCGTCCCTGATCCGCATGACGAAATCGTCATCTTCACGCGTGACTGCTATCAAATTTCACGTCTAAGAATGGCATACGATGACTTATGCGACTCCTGCTGGTCGAAGATGAGCTCGAAATCCAGAGCTTCGTCAAGCAATCCTTGACCGAGGCCGGGTACGAAGTGCATACGGCTGAGAGTGGATTGATGGCGTCGCAACTAGCCGGAAAGCACGCTTATCACGGGCTCATTGTTGACCTTGGCCTTCCCGATCAGGACGGCATCGATCTCATCCTGCAGCTGAGACGCTCCGGGGTGAGCAGTCCCGTACTCATCCTCTCCGCCCGGCGTTCCGTCGACGATCGGGTAAGAGGGCTGGAACTAGGTGGGGACGACTACCTCACGAAGCCGTTTGCCGTGGCCGAACTGCTGGCGCGTATGCGCAATCTGCTGCGCCGCAACTCCGCGCAGGCCGAAGACGCCACCCGGCTACGCATCTGTGACCTTGAACTGGATATGCTGAAACGCAGAGCTACCCGGAACGGGGAGGTACTGAACCTAAGTCCGCAGGAGTTCGTCCTGTTGGAGTACCTGTGCCGTCACGCGGGCAGAGTGGTGACGCGGTCCATGCTGCTCGCCGAGGTTTGGGGCATGAGGATTCAGCCCGACACAAACGTCGTCGATGTCCACATCTACCGCCTCCGCGGCAAGATCGACACCGAAGGACGGGACCCGTTGATCAAGACCTTGCGAGGTATTGGATATGTCCTCAAAGCCGACTAACCCCATCCTGCGGAGCGCCGCCTGGCGCATCTCGCTCTGGGCGACGCTTGCTTTCGCCCTTGGGACCATGCTCGTCTTCGCCATGCTGCATCGCTTTGTCGCCGACGACATTCAGCGGCGGAGCGATCTCTGGTTATCGGGTGAGGTGGGAACGCTGGAGGACGTCGCCGAACGAACCCCGAAGGACAGGCTCTACAGCCGCGTCTTAGGGGAGGTGGCAGAGCTTGCCAGCAAGGAGGTTCCCAATCGGCAGAGATCAAGCCAGGATCGACACCGGAATGACTCCGTGTTCTTCGTTCAGGCCGAAGACCAAGGACCGGCCCGCCTCTGGGTGGGTTCAGGAGACGGCGAAGCGAGCCTGGCAGCCATTCGCTCGGTCAAGGCTCAGCCGGACGTTCCTTTCGATGTGCGGGTCAAAGGCTTTGACATCCCATTTCGCGTCGCCTCAGTGCGCATGCCGGACGGAAGCTCCATTTATCTGGGACTTTCGGAGCGCGATGAACTTCACGTACTGCGAAGCATGCGGGTCCGGTTCCTGACGCTCTGGCTCGCCAGTGTTCTTCTAGGCTTTGTGATCGTCTTCTATGCAACGCGCAGGATGCTCGGCCACGTAAGGGAGATCACGGAGACGGCGTCACGGATCGGCCAGGCGGATCTGAGCAGCCGGGTGCCGAACACAAGAGGCAATGACGAGGTCGGGCATCTCGCTCGCACGCTGAATCACATGCTCGACCGCATTGAAAGCACAGTCCACCAGTTGCATACAATCACCGACTCTCTCGCGCACGACCTGAGAAGCCCGCTGACCGCCATTCGGGGCTTGCTGGAGACAGCGCTCTCTTCGGATGTGCGGGTCGACCAGGCCGAGCCCATCGTCTCAGCCATCGACGAACTGGACCGCCTGACCGAGTTCCTGAACACCTCTCTTGACGTAGCCGAGGCCAAGGCGGACGCACTCCGGCTCGCTCGCACCGAGATCGATCTGGATTCAATGATCCGCAGCATGGTCGAGCTGTACGAACCTTCGTTGAACGACAAGGGTCTCAGGGTGCAACTCCGAAGCGACGGTCCCGTGAAGGTCTTCGCAGATCCCGCCCTCCTGCACCGGGTGATTGCAAACTTGCTTGACAATGAGCTGAAACATCTGACCGCATCGTGTACTGTCTGGCTTTCGCTTCGAGCGGACGAGGACGCAGCGACACTCACGGTGGAAGATAACGGCCAGGGCTTCGATGCCGGGATGCAAAGCCGCCTCTTTGAGCAACGGGTGAAAGGGCGCGAGTCGCGTGGTCACGGACTTGGACTTGCGTTCGTCGCGGCAGTCGTCCGGGTTCAAGGCGGAAGTGTGAAAGCGTGCAACCGAGAAGAGGGCGGAGCCCGCATTGTCATCGCGCTGCCTCTACACCAAAGTGGCGAAGAGAAAACGCTGCGTTCGCTTGTTCTGGCAAACGGGTAGCCTGGCGCCTCACGTCTCGACGAGGAGGATTCTTGGACCATCAACTCCTTGCTCGCGCCGCATTGTCTTTCCTCTGCGCGGTCCAGGCCATCGCCACAGTCGCGATCGACTTCAACCGGACCCACGCCACGAACCCACTCTGGACGGGGCATGCCCGATTTCACGTCGTATGGCAAGGCAGCACTGTGGTCTTCATTTCAGCGCTCGAACTCGTTCTCATCTGGCACTCGGGCCCACTCGCCGGTGGGCGCTTTCGGCTCGCCGCGCTGCTCGCTGCGCTCTCGCCTGCAGGATTTCTGACGGCATTCACAACTCGTAAACTGTTTGGAGGGAGCCTGTCGGACGCAAACGGTATTCCACCGCTTCGCCTGAGATTTTTTGAGACGACTTACGTCATCGACTTGAATTTAGTAGCCGTCGTTGTAGCCCTGATCTCTCTCTTGGCACTGATCGCGCTCTACCGGGGCTAGCTGCAACGGAAAACACAGGCGGAACGAAAGGTTTGGGTAGACCAACGAGCCGACTGGAAACTAGGGCTGGCCGCTGGACTGCTTTGAAGTGCAGACACCACCCATTCTGGTATCGGGGGACTGCGGAATGTGCGAGTCGTGCGACTTTTTAGATAGTCCAGGATTGCAGGGGAATCTGACTGTTCAGATTCTCCCCGCCTGCACCGTTCGATTGAGTTCAGTGATGGACGGCCTGCCAGCAGAATTGCAGGCCGATCCCGGTTAACCAGAGGCTGAGAGCAAGCCTCAGCGTCCGGTTCGGAATCATGGGCGCGAAGCCCGATCCAACAATGCCGCCAACCACGCCGCCGATGCACATCCTGAGGAGGATCTCCGGCGCGTATTGCCCTCCGACCATGTGAACGCCGGTGCCCACCAGCGCGATCGCCAGGCCGAAGGCGAGGTCTGTGCCGACGACCTGCGAGGCAGTCAGATTCGTCATGCCCAGGAGTGCGACGGTGCCGAGAGCTCCGGCGCCAGACGACGAGAAGCCGACCTCCGCGCCGATGGGAAACATGACCAGGCCGAGCAGGCTGGACCGGTCGGACACCGGACGCGCAATCCCAGCCGGCCGGAAGTGGCGATAGATGTGCCAGCCGGAGGTGAAGAGGATGATGGCGCCGAGAGCGAACATCAGCGCCGTGCGAGGGCCGTGTGCCGCCACATGCTTGAAGAGCAGCGAGCCGAGAACGACGCCGGGAAGTCCGCCCAGCAGCATCAGGCCAAGCGTGCGGAAGTTCACCTGCCGGCGCACGATCTGCACCGGCACGACGATCAGCTTGACGACCGCGGAGTAGGCGAGAGCAGTGCTGACCGCGATCTCCAGCGGCACGTGGAGAAACAGGATGAGCAGCGGCGCGGTGATGACGCCGGCGCCGACGCCGGTGAGCGCAATGACCACGGCGATGAGGAATCCAATCAGGAAGTCCATGAGTGTATGTCGCGCTGGAACGCATTTCTCCTGTTGCTGTTTTCCTGGAACCTCTTGCGAGGCCGCTCTACCGCGAGGAGCCCGGGAGATGAATGCCGCACTCTTGTTTTTGGCCTCCCCAGCGTCCCGAGCGAGGGTCATTGGGATCGAGTGGAAGACTGGTGCAGGGCTGGCATCCGATGCTGGTGTAGCCTTGGTCGTAGAGCGGAAGCAGCGGAATCTGGTGCTGCTGGGCGTAGCCCCATACGTCCCTTGCCGTCCACTCGGTAAGCGGGCTGATCTTGCGGATGGAACGTCCGCTGGGCAGCGCAAAGTCATCGATCTCACGGAGCGACGCGCGGCTCTTTGCCTGCTCGCGACGAAGCCCCGTGAACCATAGCGCATACCGTTCCAGTGCGGCGAAGAGCGGGGTGACCTTGCGCAGTCCGCAACACCTGGCGGGGTCGGTTCGATTCAGGACGCCGAATTGCGACTCCTGCTGGATGACGGTGAGTTCAGGGAGCAGGCTGGTCAGGTTCAGCGACCACTCCCGCGCCAACCGGTCGCGATACGCATACACCTCGGCGAAGTGGTAGCCAGTGTCAAGGAAGAGAACCGGCGCATCGGGCAAGGTCTGGCGGACCATGTGCAGCACGACCATGTCTTCGGCCTGGAAGCTGTTGGTGACGACGATCTCGCCGTTGGCGGATGCAATCTCTTGAGCGATGATGTGGCACGCGCGGAGGACTTTCTGCTCAGTACTGATTGGCTGCGATGCTTCGCCCTGCAAAGTCTTGCTCACTTCTGGCGGGTTTTCGCTCATGGCTGAGACTCCTTCGCGGCGTGGAGCAGGAGCGCCGCGACTTCCAATGGAGATGCGTGTTCGGCTGCGTTCAGCACGGTGAATCCGGAGAGCGCATGCAGGGTCCGAGGAGCGGGCGCGCCGTCGACCAGCACAATCAGGCCCAGAGCGAGGAGATCACGGAGCCGGTTCTCTGCCGTCATGGTGGTGCGCACCACCTCGGCTCCCGCTTTGACAAGCTCCTGCTCTACCGGTCCGGAGGCGAGCGGAGTGTCAGCGAAAAACACGAGCGCCGGCCGCTGTCGCATTCCTTCGGCGGGTCCGGCGAGCGCGCGGCGAATCATACCGGCAGCGAGCGTGGCGTTGGTCAGGGGGTCGATGAGGATGAAGCTGCCCATGCCGCGGTTCTCCACGTAGGGGTCGAAAAAGATCGCACGCGAGAGCTCCAGCTCGACCAGGCCGATGTCGTTCATGCCGAGCGAACTGACCGCCTCTTCGGCAAACGTCTGCGTGTTGACGCGGTGGAGCACACGGGTCACGCGGGCCTGGTTGGTGGCGGTGCCATGCTTGAGCAGATAGGGCCGATGCGTCTCCAGCCGCTGCTCGTCGAACCACACCAGCGAGGCTTCAATCGTCGTGCCGGACTGCGCCGGGTGCAAGACGTGCGTGATCAGGTCGCCGCGGCTGATGTCCAGCTCCTCTTCGAGCGTGAGCGTCATGGAGAGCGGCGCGGAAGCCTCTTCAAGGACTCCGTCGAAGGTGGTGATCGAGGCGATGCGGCTGCTTCGTCCGGAGGGCTGCACCGCGATCTCATCGCCGCGGCGGACCGTACCCGAGACGATCTGCCCGGCGAAGCCGCGAAAGCTCTGGCTGGGGCGAATCACACGCTGCACCGGCATGCGAAACGGCTTGGCGGCGATGCCAGTCCAGACGGGCACGGATTCCAGGTGGGCGAGGAGGGTTGGGCCGGCGTACCAGGGAGTTCGCGTGCTGAGATCGACCACGTTATCGCCTTCGAGGGCGCTCACCGGGATAGCAACCGGATGGGCGCCGCCATACTGTCCGACCAGCGCGGAGAAGTCGCGCTCGATGCTTCGGTAAACCTCCTCGGAGAAGTCGACGAGATCCATCTTGTTGATGGCGGCGACCAGATGCCGGATGCCGAGCAACGAAGCGATGTAGGCGTGGCGGCGAGACTGGGGCAGGATGCCCTTGCGCGCATCGATGAGGATGATGGCGAGATCCGCCGTGGAGGAGCCGGTCGCCATATTACGGGTGTACTGTTCGTGACCGGGGGTGTCTGCGATGATGAACTTGCGCCGCTGGGTGGCGAAGTACCGATAGGCGACGTCGATGGTGATGCCCTGCTCGCGCTCCGCACGCAGGCCGTCGGTGAGCAGGGCGAAGTCAATGGTCGCGGGCTTGTTGCCTGCCGGTCTTCCGGTCACAGAGCGCAGCTGATCCTCATAGACGTTGCGCGAATCGTACAGCAGCCGCCCAATCAGGGTGGACTTGCCGTCATCGACACTTCCGGCCGTGCTGAAGCGAAGAAGGTCCTTCGCTTCTTCTTCGGCGAGAAAATTTGCGACGGAGAACGTCTGGTCGTCGGCGATGGCTTTCTGCGTCTGTGCAGGACCTTCTGCGATGAGCATTAGAAGTAACCCTCGCGTTTCTTGATCTCCATGGATCCGTCGGTGTCGTGATCGATGACGCGGTTGGCGCGCTCCGAACTGCGAAAGGAGATCAGCTCGGCGATAATCTTGGGCAGCGTGTCGGCGTCGGAACGGATGGCGCCGGTGCAGGGGCTGCAGCCGAGCGAACGCAGCCGCGAACGCACCATCTGCTCTTCGCCTGGGAGGCTCTTTACAAAACTTTGTTCGACAGGAATGAGGCTGTCGCCGCGAACGATCATGCGGCGCTCCCTGGCAAAGTAAAGCGGCACGATCGGGATCTGTTCCAGCAGGATGTAGTGCCAGATGTCGAGTTCAGTCCAGTTGGAGAGCGGAAAAACGCGGATACTTTCACCCGGCGAAATGCGCGCATTGTAGAGATTCCAGAACTCGGGCCGCTGCTTCTTGGGGTTCCACTGGCCGGCCCTGTCGCGGAAGCTGAAGATGCGCTCTTTGGCACGTGATTTTTCTTCGTCGCGGCGTGCGCCACCGAAGGCTGCGTCGAATCCACCGTGGGCCAGGCCGTCGAGCAGGGCTGTCGTCTTGAGCAGGCCGCAGCATCGCTGGGTGCCGAGTGCAACCGGATTCGCGCCGTCGGCTAAAGCCTGTTCATTGCGCCAGACGCGCAGGTCCAGGCCCAGGTCGCGCGCCAGGTTGTCGCGAAACTCGATCATCTCGCGGAATTTGTAACCGGTATCGATATGCAGCAGCGGAAAGGGAATGGGCCCCGGATGGAACGCCTTCTGCGCCAGGCGCAGCATCACCGACGAGTCTTTGCCGATCGAGTAAAGCATCACGGGCCGCTGGAACTCGGCTGCGACCTCGCGGAAGATGTGAATGCTCTCCGCTTCTAGGAGTTTCAAGTGACTGAGCGAGGGCTTTCGATGCGTTAGCACCGGAAGGCTGCCTGGTTGCGGGCTTCTGGTCATGGTTCCAGTCATCTTCGCGAGGGCCTTGGGTGGGTGAGCGAGGGTCAAAATAGAAAACCCACTGCTCAGGTTGAGAGTGGGTGATTGAATCCTGGACTGATTCGACGATGCTCAGGAAGCGTGTCGACATCCGAGGTACCCACGGCAACAGGCGGCACAGCAACAAGTGTTGCTGAATGTCCGACAGGCGCGGGTGGAACTCAGGATCATGTGTCTAGCGTGGACGAGCCGAGCTGGTTTGTCAATCCGCGATGCAGCCCCGGCGCGTCGATTGCTTGACACCAAATCAGCCAGCGGCTAAATTCGCATCAGTCATGAAGCTGCTCTTCCCTATCGCTGGCCGCCGCTGTTGTCCGCCCTGCAGCATGGCGATCCCGTGCGTTGGCAACGTAGCTTTCCGTGACCTTTTCAGCCTGACTTGAGCTCAGGTAAGGCGATCGATCAAGCTACCAGCCCACGCGGACCGCGTGGGTTTTCTCTTTCCGGTACACGACTCGATCCCATGATGATCCCCTCTTCCAATCTGCGGCTGATCACTTTGCATACCTGCGAAGCCATGCGCTGTTGTTAGAGCCGAGTTACGTTCCACTCCTGCCTCTTGTCAACCCTATCCAGCGCCGCCTATTTCGCGCATGCGCAAACACTTCCCAGGAGAAAACGCCGTGTTCCCTTTTCCACTTCGCCTTGCGCCTCTTACGCTGCTGATCATCGCCGGGCTGCACGCCCAGGTGGTTGGCGGAAGTATCGACGGCACCGTCTCCGATCCCACCGGAGCGCTTATCCCCCAAGCCCATATCGCGCTCCGCAACGTCGACACGGGCGCACAGCGCACGCTCACCACCAATGCCGACGGCGCCTTTGTGGCCTCGTCGGTGCCGGTGGGCGTTTACACTCTTTCGATTGATGCGCCTGGGTTTGCACACTACATCCGCAACGGCGTGAGCCTGACGGTGGGGCAGTCGTTGAACTTGAGGTTGGTGCTCGCCCTCTCCGGCAGCGAAACCGTCGACGTGCTGTCGACGCCGCAGACCGTCAATACCTCGACTGAGCAGGTCTCCGGCCTGGTGGACTCGAGGCAGGTCAAGGAACTTCCGCTCAACGGCCGCAGCTACGATCAACTGCTCACGCTGAATCCCGGCACGGTGAACTACACCAACCAGCGATCCGGAGGTGTGGGGACGTCGAACTCCTCCGTAGGCAGCATGTTTGCAGTCTCCGGCAGACGTCCGCAGGACAATATCTTTCTGCTCAACGGCATTGAGTACACGGGCGCTTCGCTCATCAACGTGACGCCCGGCGGAACCTCCGGTCAACTGCTTGGCATCGACGGCATCCGCGAATTCAACGTGGTGACGGACACTTACTCAGCGGCGTACGGCAAGCGCGACGGCGCGCAGATTTCAATTGTGACCACCGGCGGCACCAACGCACTGCATGGGTCGATCTTCGAGTTTGCGCGCAACAGTTTTTTCGACGCACGGAATTACTTTGACGGCACGCGAATTCCGGAGTTTCAGCGCAATGACTTCGGCGGAGAACTCGGCGGTCCGATGCGCAAGGACAAAGCCTTCCTCTTCGCCAACTACGAGGGCTATCGGCAGAATCTTGGCGAGTCGCTGGTGACACTTGTGCCCGATAACACTTCGCGCGCCAAGGCAGTCGCCGGTGTGCAGCCGCTGCTGAATCTGTGGCCGGTGGCCAACGGTCCGGAGGTGCTGACCAACGGCGTCACCTCCGGCATTGCGGAATACATCGGCACCGCGCCGCAGCATATCCGAGAAGATTTCGGCACGACTCGCTTCGACGAGAACCTGAGCGCGAGGGACAATCTCAGCCTTGTTTACACGGGTGACGACTCTACCGCATCCACGCCATCCGCCGATCCCTACTCGTACGTCAATGAAAGCCTGCGCGAGCAGGTGCTGAGTGCGCAGGAGCAACACCTGTTCTCCCGCGCGGTGAACGTTGCGCGGATAGGCTACTCGCGATCGAGCTTCTATTTTTATGGCTACGTTCCCGCAGCCCAGCAGGCGCTGACCCCCAGTGTTCGTGCCGGCCTCCCGACCTATGCGGTCGTCATCGCCGGGTCCACGGCGTCGAACGGCGCCTCGTCGATCACCACCGCCGGAGCAAACGTGGGCTCCAACAACGCCATTACACGCAACCTCTTCACCTTCGACGACCACGCCTACTACACCGTGGGCAAGCACACCATCCAGGCTGGAGTGTGGGTGCAGCGGCTCCAGTCGAACGACAACCTGGCGCAGGATCAATACGGCCAGGCGTCGTTCGCCTCACTGAGCAGCTTCCTCGCTGGCACGATCAAGACCTTCACCTACGCCCCACAGACGACGGAGTTAGGCTGGCGCACGGTGTTCATCGACGCCTTCCTCGAAGATACCTATCGCATCTCACCGCGGCTGGAGGCCCGCTTCGGCTTCCGCAGCGAGTCGTCCACGGGCTGGAGCGAGACCCGCGGCCGCGCCGGCGTCTACACCTTTATCCATGGCATCATCAACACAAGCCCGTCCGTCCAGCAGAATGCCCTCACGGATAATCGGGCGCTTTTTCTGCCTGAGCCGCGGATCGGCCTGGCCTGGAACGTCTTCGGCAACGGCAACACCAGCGTGACGGCCGGCGCCGGACTGCACCACTCGCTGCTTGACGCGCTCGACTATCGCCTGGACCAGGCCGCGCCCTATAACACGGTCTATTCCTACTCGAGCACGACGGTGGCGAACCCCATCGCTGGAACGCCGCAGGTTTCACCCTCGACCGTTGCCAGCGACATCGCGACGCCGGCCCTGCTGGCGTACGACGTCAAAGTCGAGCAGCGTCTGGCGCCGGCGACCGCGCTTTCGATCTCCTACAGTGGCTCACACAGCTATCACCAGATCCTGAACGGCGACTTGAACGAGCCCGCTTACGAGGTGCTGTCGAACGGCGCCATCTACTATCCGACGACTACGAAGGCGAATCCGGCGGTCGCCAATACGACATCGTGGTGGTCCGGCGGCTCGGGCAATTACAACGCCTTCATCGCGGACTTCCGCCATGACTACTCGCACGGATTCCAACTCAGGGCCAACTATACCTGGTCGAAGAACCTGGACGACGGTTCAGCCTGGAACACCTCCGTATCGTCGAATACACCGGCCTTCGTGGAAGTTCCCTCGCTTCCGCATCTCGATTACGGGCCAGCGGCCACAGACATCCGCAACGTGGTCGCCATCAACGGAGCGTATGCGTTGCCGTTCGGTCGCGGCGCGACGTACTTTTCAACCGCCGGTGCCACCACCAACCGCTTCATCTCGGGCTGGTCGGTCTCCACGATCGCCAGTCTGCTGAGCGGGTTTCCTTTCTCGCCGCAGCTTGGCTACAACCCCACCGGCTCGGGCGACTCGCGCAATCCGGTCCGTCCGGATGTGAACCCCGCATTCACCGGCCCCCTCTACGCCAGGGGTTCGACCGCGCAGAGAGTCGCGCAGTACTTCAACCCTGCGGCATTTTCCGCGCCCGCCTACGGCACGGTCGGCAATGCGAGCCGGGATTCGCTGCGAGGACCCGGCTACGCGGACTGGGATCTGTCGCTCTCGAAGTCTACGCAGTTGACGGAGCGGACTCATCTCCAGTTCCGCGCGGAGTTCTTCAACCTGGTCAACCACACCAACCTGCAACTGCCGAACGAGGTTGTCTACTCCACCGGCCCGACCCAGGGCACGGCGGCGAACCGCGCTACCGCCGCGACGCTTGGGTCACCCGGAGTGATCTCCTCCACGGCCAATACCAGCCGGCAGATTCAGCTCGCGGCAAAGGTTGTTTTTTAGGCGTAAGGGGCAAGATCGGTGTTGGCGCCTCCGGTGCCTTCCCACGCCGCGGCACCGGTATGCGAACAAGGGAGCGCAGCGACTGTGATATTGCTCTAACAGTCGCTCCTCCTTATGCTCATTGATTCGCACGCCCACCTTGACTTCTACGACGATCCCGCGCCGATCCTGGTTAATGCGCGTGAGGGCGGGCTCTCGGCCATTCTCGCTATCGGCATCGGCGATGGACCCGCTACCATGCATCGCGCGCTCGGCATTGCCGAGCAGCATTCTACGGCGGAGTTGCCCATCTATGCCTCTGCCGGCATTCACCCGCAGGAGGCGCACCAGGCGACTCCCGAGGCACTGGAAGCATTGGCGCAACTCGTCCGCAATCCGCGCATCCTGGCTGTCGGCGAGATCGGGCTGGACTACTACCACCTCGATAATCCTGAGATTGAGGTGCAGCAGAGTGCTTTTATTTCGCAGATGCAGATCGCCGCTGCCGTGCGAAAGCCAATCCTCATCCATTGCCGGACGTCCGAGCTCGCCCGGCCTGAGGCTAAGGCTCGCTTTGGCTCAGCCGAAGCGTTTGCCGACCTAATGCGCCTGATCGACGAGCACTGGACGCCCACCGGGCTGCCCGGGGTCATGCACTGCTTCTCCGGCAGCCCGGCCGAGGCGCAGCAGGCGCTCGCCGCCAACTTCTACCTGTCGTTTGCGGGAAACGTCACCTACCCCAAGGCCATCGGCATCCAGCAGGCGGCACGCGAAGCTCCTGAGGACCGTATCCTGATGGAGACAGACTGCCCGTTCCTTGCGCCAATTCCGCATCGCGGCAGGCAAAACGAGCCGGCGCTGCTCACGCACACCGCGGCCTTTGTCGCCGAGCTGCGGGGCGTCACGGCCGCCGAACTGGCGGCCCAGACCACCGCCAATTTCCACCGCCTGTTCCATACGGCGAGCGGGAACTGAGGATTGGCTGCCGTCCGCTGGTTCAAGGCCGCTGCCTTATACTGTCTCCATGGCCGCAGATAACAGCTTCGACGTTGTCAGTAAAGTTGAAATACAGGAAGTCAAGAACGCCATTGAACAGGCGACGAAAGAGGTCAACGCACGCTTTGACCTGAAGAACTCGAAGTCGAAGATCGAGTTGGAGAAGGAAGAGGCGATTCAACTTGCCAGCGCGGACGAATACTCGCTGAAATCGGTGATCGAAATCCTATCCCAGAAGCTGGTGAAGCGCGGCATCTCGCTGAAGAACCTGGAGTACGAAAAGATTGAGGCGGCCGCCGGACAGAGCGTGCGCCAGAAGATCAAGCTCAAGCAGGGCATCGCCAGCGAAAACGCCAAGAAGATTGTTGCAGCGGTTAAGGACTCGAAGCTCAAGGCGCAGGCCAGCATCCAGGGCGAGACGGTGCGCATCGTCTCCAAGGATCGCGACGTGCTGCAGCAGATCATGGGCAAGCTGCGCGGCGGCGACTTCGGCGTGGAGCTGCAATTCACGAACTTCCGCTCACAGTAAGGCTGCCCACGCAGGCGTCGCGGCGCAGGGTGATGCAGGCTGTGCTGCTCGCAGTCGATGCCGCCACTTCCAACCGCACCTGCGCACTCCAGCACCATCAAACTGCAGCGAACGTTCCTCTGCGTCCCGATTTGCCCCTGATACTCTAACCAGGAGTGAGCACCATCTCCATCGCGACCGCCAATGAGGTTTCGGAGCTCCTCCGTGAGGACCTCTGCGCGATTGAACGCGAGTTCACTCGCCAGTCGGTATCTCCGGTGGAGATGGTGACGGACATTGCCACATACCTGATTGCCGGCGGCGGAAAGCGCATCCGGCCGCTTCTGCTCCTGCTCTCGGCGAAGGCGCTCGGATGCACTTCGCAGGCGCGGATACGGCTGGGCGCGGTGGTGGAGATGCTGCACACCGCGACGCTGGTTCACGACGACATCATCGATGAGGCGGATACGCGGCGCGGACGTCCTTCCTCGAATACCACCTGGGGCAATGCCAAATGTGTCCTGGCGGGCGACTGGTTGTACATGCAGTCGTTCCGGACGGCGCTTGAAGAGCGCAACTTCCGTGTGCTGGACCTGCTGATCTCGCTGACCCAGCAGATGGTCGAAGGCGAACTGCTGCAGATGGAAAAACTCGGCCACCTGATCAACGAGGAAGAGTACTTTGACCTGATCTATCGCAAGACGGCTTGCCTGTTCAAGGTATCGATGCAGCTGGGCACGGCCATCGCGGAGTCCGACGATGACTACGATCAGCAGATGGGTGAGTATGGCCGCAACCTCGGCCTCGCATTTCAGATCGTGGACGATGTGCTCGACCTCACCGCGGCGGAAGAGGTTCTGGGCAAACCGGCGGCTTCCGATCTGCGCGAGGGTAAAGCGACTTTGGCCGTGATTCACGCACTCGAGCGCGGCACCGGCGCCGATCGCGAGGCCATCCGGACGGTACTTGCCGATCGCAGCTTTACGCGGGTCTCGCATCCGCAGATCCTCGAAATTCTGCATCGTCATGGCTCGCTGGACTACGCCATGGATACGGCCTGCGCCTATGCCGAAGCCGCCCGGCTCTCCATTGCGGAGCTACCCGGCTCCGACGCCAAGCGAGCCCTGCTGTGGGTGCCGGGCTTTGTGACCAGCCGCGATCGCTGAAGCGGCGCTGCTGCAGTTTGGGACACGCGGAACCGCGGAAACATGCGAACGCCGATCTATCGCATTCTGGCCAGCATCATCCCCGCGCAAGCGGCGCTGATGCTTGGGTTCGCATGGTTTTGCACCCGTCCGCCCAACATTCCGCTGACCGCGCCGGCCGATCACGTGGTCATCTCGAAGTCGCGGCATACACTGGCGCTGTACGCGCGGGGGGTTCTGCTTCGCACGTATCCAGTCGCCCTTGGCCGGAACCCGGGCGCGAAGCGCTTTGCGGGTGATCACCGTACGCCCGAAGGCTCGTACATCGTCGACATGAAGAACCAGCAGAGTCGCTTCTATCTGGCGCTGCATCTGTCGTATCCCGAAGCCTCGGACCGTCTGGGTGCGGGAGAGCGCCCGGCCGGAGGCGACATCGAGATCCACGGCCAGCTTCCGGCGCTTGCCTTCCTGGGCTCGCTGCAGCACAAGGTCGATTGGACCGACGGCTGCATCGCTCTTACGGACGCCGAGATGGATGAAGTCTTCCGCGTGGTACGGGTAGGCACGCCGGTCGACATCCTGCCCTGATGGGGGAGGACAGGTAGCTAGACCTCGACCAGGGACGTTACTTAAAGCCGAAGAATCGCTTCGCGATAGCTGTTGTGTCTCATGCTTTTTTTCTTCCTGTCGATAAATCTTTCACAACCTTTCGGTTCGATGGCTCTATCTCACCAGCATCGAACGCGCACCGCCAGAAAGTGGTGGCGGGTACACCGACTTCGGGGTCCCATCATGACGCGTCTTCTCCTGTTGCTCTCGTTCGTCGCCTCCTGCTCGCCGCTGTCTGCTCAAAAAGCGACCTCCTCGCCTGCTCCGGGCGCGGTGCTGCAGACCAGCCTGGTACACCCATCCGCCCTGACGCCCGTGCGTATGGGCTCCGCGAAGCCTGCGGCTCCGCACCCGGTCTTCTCCGGGCAGGTGCCGCCGCGACTGCTCCATTGGGTCAAGCTCGACGACGACGGCGCACGGCACTACTGCATCTCGGTGCGGCAGAGGGTCGTGGTGGTGAGCCTTACCGTGGACGTGAACGGCATACCAAAAAACGTGACCATCGTCGATCCCGAGGACGGCGTGCTGGACCAGGAAGTTCAACAGGCGGTCAGCCGTTTCCGGTACCAGGCCGGGACGCTCGATGGTCAGCCTGCGGATTACCCGGTGCGCCTCAACTACGTTCTCAAGGCCGGCGCGCTCTACTAGATACCCGTCGCTTAGGTGCCCGTCGCTGAGATGCCCGTCGCTTAGATGCCCGGTCGCTGCGGCAGCGTGCACGAGCGGTGAAACGCGCGCCCCCGGCCCGCAGGTGCGTGCGTTGCTGAACTGGAACGCCTCCGTGCGATCGGACCGCACCATCATCTTGCGCTCAGCTTTGCGTCACGACACGGCATGCACCAATCGTCATGCACACATGAGGGACGTACACTGAAGCGATGGGCGAGCCGGTCATCCGCGTGGAGGGGCTGCGGAAGGAGTATCCCAGCGTGAGCGGACGGGGCGCCGGGCTGGAACTGTTTTGCGGGCTGAGCTTTGCGGTGCTGCTCGGGGAGCTGGTAGCGATTGTGGGCGAGAGCGGTGCGGGTAAAAGTTCGCTGCTGCATCTGCTCGCGGCGCTGGACCGGCCGAGCGAGGGTGAAGTCTGGGTCGGAGGCCGGCGGCTGAGTGGGTTGAGGGATTCAGGCGCGGCGGAGTTCCGCAACCGGGAGATTGGCTATGTATGGCAGTTTCACTACCTGATGCCGGAGTTTACAGCGGAGGAGAATGTGGCTATGCCGCTGCTCTTGCGGGGGACGGGTCGCGGACCGGCGCTGGCCAGGGCGAGGCGCTGGCTGGACGAGGTGGGGCTGGCGGACCGGGTGGATCACCGGCCGGGAGAGCTCAGCGGCGGGGAGCAGCAGCGGGTGTCGCTGGCGCGGGCGCTGGTGGCTGAACCGAAGGTGCTGCTGGCGGACGAGCCGACCGGCGACCTGGACGGGCGGACGGCGGAGGCGGTCTTCAGCCTG
>CAJCHN010000025.1 GCA_903970285.1 Rhodanobacteraceae bacterium
CGAAGCCCTCCTCACCGCCCGCTCCCGCCTCGCTCCCAACGGCTGGCTCGCCACCCTCTCCACCGATCGCGCCCCCGACGCAACCAACGTCCCCCTCCCAGGCGACGCCCCAGGCTGGCTCAACCTCACCCAGCCCTCGTAACCCGTTCCACAATGTTCCACGTGGAACATACGACCGTCGTAGCCCACCCCACAATGTTCCACGTGGAACATATGCGACAAACCATGCCCCCTCCTTGTACGATTCTCCCCATTCCGCACCCCACTGCGCCCGCACACTCCATCGGCGCGTCCATCCCAGGAGGCCCCATGCACCTTCCCGTCTCGTCCACCATCCGCCTCGCCGCCCTGCCCCTTCTCGCCGCCGCCATCGGCCTCACCGCCTGCAACGCCGGAGCCGCAGCCAACTCCCTCTTCTCCGCCAACTCCTCCGGCTCGTCTCCAGCTACCGCCCCGGGAACCAAGCAAGTCCAGATCATGGATCCCAACCTCAACATGGTCGCCTACACCCTAACCATCCCCTCCACCTGGAACTTTCAGGGCGCCATCCTCACCAATCCCGGCTGCGGCGACTCCTCCGTGGTCGCCTACCGCGTCTGGAGCGACGACCTCCGCTACGGCGTCCAGCGCATGCCCACCGTCAACTGGTTCTCCCCCGAAGACCCGACCACGCCCATCGGCGCGGGCTGCAAGAAGATGCAGCCCCTCACTCCAGTCGAGTACGCCGGGATGGTCGTCCCCACCCTTCGTCCAGGCGCCACTCTCCTCGGCACCTCCGCCGCTCCCGAGGCCGCCAACCTCGCCGACTTTGCCAAGCAGATGGATCAGGGCACCAACCCCAACGGCGCCCGCCTCGGCCTTCCGCCCACCCGCTTCAGCTCCGCCACCTCCCGCATTCGTATCGCCTACAACATGGGACCTCTAGCCGAAGAGGAGTTCCTCGACGTCATGGAAGACATCCGCGACGTTCCCACCAGCACCATCGTCAGCCGCCCTGGGCAAATCCTCCGAACGTCCTACAAGAACGTCAAGACCACCAACCTCTGGATCGTCGCCGAGCGCGCCCCCAAGGGACAACTCGACGCAGCCGAGCCAAAGCTGGACGCGATTCGTACCTCCCTCAAGATCAATCCCGAGTGGGATATGAAGATGGCCAACCTCATCCGCCAGCGCGGCGCAGCGGCCATCAAGCAATCCTGGGTCGCCTTCAACGCCAACTACAAGGCCAATCAGGATGCCTACAACGCCCGATTTGCCCAGGGCCAGCAGTTCATCGCCAACATGCAGGCCCAGGGCGACAAGCGCAACGCCGAGTTCGCCGCCTACGAGGACGCCCGCACGCGCCACACCGCCGACGAGGTCGACTACCTCCTCGATCGCCAGTACTACGTCAACCCCTCCAACGGCCAGACCAGCACAATCTCCACCACCTACACCAACAACTGGCAGAACGGCGCAGGCGAACAGGTCCTCACCAACATCCAGGGCTACGATCCAAACGGCCTGGTCCAGGGAAACTGGACTCAACTGCAGCCAATCAAGCACTAATCGCGATCTGCACAACCGTTGCACACTATTTCCTCTCGATGTTCCACGTGGAACACTCCCCTCGATGTTCCACGTGGAACATCATCCCTAACGATTCTGCTACGCTGAGTCTTCGCATCTCCCATGCCCGCCACGATTCCGCTCGATCCCGCCCAGCCCGCAGCCAATCCCTTTAGTAAAGTCATCGCCGTCGTCAACCAGAAAGGCGGCGTCGGCAAGACCACCACCGCCATCAACCTCGCCGCCTCGCTCGCCCTGGAAGGCATCCCGGTCCTGCTCCTCGACGTCGATCCCCAGGCCAACGCCACCGGCGGCCTCGGCTTCGCCCGCGACCGCCCCGGCGAACCCGTCCGCCTCTCCATCTACGACATGCTCCTCAACAACGTCCCCGCCCGCGACGTCGTCGCTCCCACCGAGATCCCCAAACTCTCCCTCATTCCCGGCACCCGGAACATGATCGGCGCCAACCTCGAACTCGTCTCCGCCGAGCGCCGCGAGCACCGCCTCCGCGAAGCCCTCGAGCCCATCCGCTTCGACTACACCTTCATCCTGCTCGACTGCCCCCCCGCCCTCGACCTACTCACCCTCAACTCCCTCGTCGCCGCCGACACCCTCCTCGTCCCCATGCAGGCCGAGTACTTCGCCCTCGAGGGCATCTCCGAGCTCATGGCCACCCTCGACCGCGTCTCCGCCGCCTTCAACCCCGGCCTCGCCCTCGAAGGCGTCCTCCTCACCATGTTCGACGACCGCACCAACCTCTCCCAGCAGGTCCGCGACAACATCCAGGGCTTCTTCACCGAGAAGCTCTTCACCACCACCATCCCACGCAACATCCGCCTCGCCGAGGCCCCAAGTCACGGTCTTCCGGTCGCGCTCTACGATCCACGCTCGCGCGGAGCCGAGGCCTACAAGGAGCTGGCGCGGGAACTGCTGCAGCGCAATCACATCGAAGTGGAGCAACAGGCTCCGGAAGGCAAATCCGCATGAGTCTCCTGCCGACACGCAATGAAACCCAGGCCGCTGTTCCGGCTGAACCGAAGGACTCGAAGCGACGGGCGCTCGGCCGCGGCCTCGAGGTTCTACTGCCGCAGCGGTCTGCACCGGCCACCCCGGGCGCTCCCTCTGCGGCGCCCGATGGGAAGCCGCTCGATATCTCGCTCGATTTGATCGAACGGAATCCATATCAGACGCGGACCACCTTCGACGAAGGGAAGCTCGAGGAACTCGCGCGGAGCATCACTGCCAGCGGGGTGGTACAGCCGATTGTCGTACGCTCCCTGCCCGGAGGGCGGTACCAGCTGATCACCGGTGAGCGCAGGGTGCTAGCCTCGCGGAGAGCCGGAAAGGAGACGATTCCGGCGATCGTCCGCGCCGTTTCAGACGAACAGGCAATGGAGATGACCATTGTCGAGAATCTGCAGCGCGCCGACCTGAACCCGATCGAGCAGGCGCGAGCCTACCACCGGCTGTCCACGGACTTTCACATGACCCAGGAGCAGATGGCGGTTCGGACCGGCAAGGAGCGCGCATCGGTCGCCAACTTCCTGCGCCTGCTCAAGCTGCCGGAGTCGATCCAGGCTAAGGTGGAGTCCGGCGACCTGAGCTTTGGACATGCGCGAACGCTGCTTGCGCTTCCGACCTCGGAGCAGATCAACGCGGCCGCGCAAAAAGTGATTGCACTTTCCATGTCTGTGCGTCAGACCGAGACGTACGTGAATGGCCTGCTGAATCCTGAAGCCAAGGCGGCTAAGCTGGACAAGCCGGCGCTCCCGGCTGATCCCAACGTCGGCGAGGCTCAGTCCCGTCTGCAGCGGGCGCTGGGTCTGAAAGTACGCATTGAAGACAAGAAGGGCAAGGGGCGAGTCATCATCGAGTACTCCGGCTTGGAAGATTTCGACGCCCTGTTGACGGCGCTCAACGCCCAGGGCAGCGAGTAGGCTTGTACGTTTGAAGGAGATAGGATGCCCGTATGCTGTCCCAATAAGTATCGCTTTTTGTTACGAATGCATGGCTGGTCTGCTGCCGGGCATCTTCCGTTCGCCACGGTGACTGCCCGGTGATGAAGGCTTCCGCACTCGAGTTCCGGCTCCGTTACGTGCTGCACCTGCTGATCTATGTGCTGGGCTTTACCGCTCCCTGGAACGACGTGCTGCACCTCGATCCGCGCGGTCCGAACGCTCATGTATGGGGCATCCTTGCGGCCAATCTGGCACAGCTCGGAGTGGGCAGCCTGTTCACCGCGTTCAACCTGCTGCTGGGCCTGGCGATCGGGTGCGCCGCCGCGGGTGCCTGGCTGCGGACCTGGGGCTCAGCCTACCTGGGGGCCGGCATCGTCAAGAGCGGGGTGATGCACTCGGCCGTCGAGGATGGCGGCAGCGACGGCGTCCTGCGGGATGGTCCCTTCCGCCATCTTCGCAATCCCCTCTATCTGGGAACGTTTCTGCACACGCTCGCGCTGGCGTTGCTGATGCCCCGGTCGGGTGCGATCTTCTGCATTGCCGCGATCGGCGTGCTGCAGATTCGGCTGATGCTGGCGGAAGAAGCGTTTCTCTCAACCCGCCTGGGAACTCCGTATGCGGCCTATTGCTCGCTGGTGCCGCGATGGTGGCCGTCCCTGGGCGCCAAGGTTGCGGGCACCGGCCCAACTCCACGATGGCCCCAGGCACTGCTGGGCGAGAGCTACTTCTGGCTGGTCGCGATGGCCTACGCGGTGCTGGGCTGGCGCTACAACGCGACCCTGCTGATCCAGTGCGTTGTGGTGGCGGTCGGCGTGTCGATCGTCGCCCGCGCCTTCATTCCGAAGCCCGCCTGACCCGCGGAAGAGCCTCGCCGAAGCGCACTCCTCCTGTTACCTGGCGTGATCCCTCTTTACGAGCGCCGTGTTTCTACGGAAAACGGCATCTACAGAAGTGGATCGGCAGCACCTGCAGGAGAAATGGTTTGCGAGGCTCTCTTCCCCGAGGGAATGCCCTGCGAGTCGCGTGCTACTTCTTCACCGGCGCGATGGTATCCTTCGCCGTCTTCGCCACGCGGAATTTGACCACAGTCTTGGCCTTGATCTTGATCGTCTCACCGGTTTGCGGGTTGCGGCCCAGGCGTGCCTTGCGCTCCGCCTTCACCAGCTTGCCGATGCCGGGAATGGTGAACTCGCCATTCTTCTTGGTTTCTTTCACAGCGGTCTCGGCGAGCAGCTCGATGAACGCGGACGTCTGCTTGTTGGTCAGTTCCATTTTCTCGGCCATCGTGCGTACGAGTGCCGTTTTCGTCATTCCTTTTGCCATTGAAGAGCTCCTTCGGTAAGTGTTGTTCTGGGTGCGTCTCTAGTTCGCAGTCCAGACGCTGCGATTGCCTGCACCCAACCGCGAAAGATGCGAAATCGCCAGTGTTTATGCGGGTTTGAGAACCGTCCCGAAATCAACCATCCGCTCTTCTCAAGGCTTTGTCAACGTGATTTGCCGCGATTCACCGTGTTTTCTGTGGTTTTCTTGGGGATTGTGCCTCTTTAGTCAGTGATTGCAGCCCTTTGAAGCGCTTTGGGCTCAATACACCGGCGAGGCAATGTCCGAAATCAGCGGCGCATTCAGGAATGAGACCAAAGGCTCCGTCATCCGGAAGCGACGGACGGTTTCGCTGACCAGCGTGGGTCCGAGCGCGAGCTCCGCTGGCAGTCTGGCCGCCACGCCCCATTGCCTCTGCATGACGAGGTCGATCGCCGGATGATCCGCCCGGAACCCCTTGGGCGGACGCGCCATCATAGCCATTTCGATGGACTCCATGCCAGCGGCGCGCAGCTTCTTTTCGGCCATCAGCCTGCGGAAATCCTCATGCCGGTCCAGCAGGCGCCGCCGAATCGCGAGCAACTGCTCGCGCTCCGGCATGTACACGCCCGCCGCGATCGTGACCTCCTCCGGGCTGATCTGCAGATAGAATCCACCCCCCGAGGTTCTCTCCATGCCGCGGCGCGCCCACCATGCTGCCAGGTGCTGCTTGTATGGCAGCTTGTTGTTGCTGAAGCGCGTATCGCGGTAGATGCGCATCATGATCCTGGCAGGATCGCGCACGAACTCGGGGGCGAAGTCCATCAGCGCATCGTTTACTTCAGCGATTACAGCAAGCATCGGCGCCTTGAGCCTCGACTCGTACACGTCCTTGCGTGCGTTGAACCACTCCCGATCGTTGTTGCGCTTGAGGCCGCGCAGGAACCGGAAGCCAGCCTCATCGAAGTGCGCTGCCATACCTTGATGGTACCCGCTGCACACCGCTGCGTCCTGGGCTCGCGCGCGGCTCCCGCCGGCCGCCGATAAGATCGTCGTGAGTGCATGCATCGTGTTGGTGCATCTAGATATCGTGTTCGAGCCAGATACCATTGTCGCCATCGCCACGCCGCCGGGCCGCGGAGGCATCGGCATCGTGCGCCTCTCCGGTTCGCTCGCTCGCACCATCGCCGAGCCTATGCTGCGCCTGCGCCAACCGCTCGCTCCCGCACAGGCGCGCCTCGGCTCGATCCTGGACGATCAAGGCGCCGTCCTTGACGAAGCAGTCGTCACCTACTTCCGTGCCCCGCACTCCTACACGGGGGAGGATATCGTTGAGTTTGCCGCACACGGCGCGCCCGTCCTGCTGGACTACCTGTTGCGGATCGCCATCCAACGCGGAGCGCGGCTGGCGCGGCCCGGCGAGTTCACCCAGCGCGCCTATCTTTCGGGCCGGCTCGATCTTACCCAGGCCGAAGCCGTGAACGACCTCATCTCCGCCCACACGCTGCACCAGGCGAAGCTGGCCGCGGCGCAGTTGGGCGGTGCCTTGTCGCGAACCCTGGCACCCCTGAAACAGCAACTCATCGAATTGATCGCCGCTCTCGAAGCCGGCGTCGACTTCGCCGAAGACGATCTCGACCTGCTGCCGGAGGCTGCAATCCGAGATCGCATCGCGGGCATCTCCCTCCCCCTCGATGCGCTTGCCGGTACGTTCCGCTACGGGCGACTCGTGCGCGATGGCGCCCGGCTGGCCATCGTGGGACTCCCTAACGCGGGGAAGTCTTCGCTCTTCAACCGCCTGCTCGAATACGACCGCGCCATCATCACCGCGCAACCCGGCACTACACGCGACACCATCGCGGAGCCGCTCGACCTTGAAGGTATCCCCCTCACCCTCATCGACACCGCGGGCCTGCGCGATGTGCTGGCGGCGCCAGAGACCGAGGCTGAACGCGAAGGAATCGCGCGCTCGCGCACCTCGATGGCGGACGCGGACTTGATTCTGCATGTGGTGGACGCGGCGACCCTGCTGCCGGGCGGTGCACTGCCTCTCGAAGATCGGAGGATCGCGTCGACGCTTACCGGGCGGCCTTCGTTGCTGGTTCTGAACAAGAGCGACCTGATCGCGACACCACCGCAGACAGGCATCGCGACCTCAGCCCGGACCGGCGACGGCCTGGACGTCCTGAAGCAGGCGATCCTCGACCTGCTAGACGCGCAGCCTCAGACCGAGTCCGCGCTGATCAGCAATGTGCGCCAGGCCAGCGCCCTCAATGACGCATGCGCGGCCCTGCACAAGGCAGGTGAGGCCGCCGGGCAGGCGCTTCCGCACGAATTCCTGCTGCTCGACCTGCATCAGGCTCTCGACGCTGTCGACGCCCTCACCGGAGCCACCACTCCCGACGAGATTCTCAACCTGATCTTTGCCCGCTTCTGCATCGGCAAGTAGCGCCGGCGATCCGCTTCAGAGCAGGACGCCGGGGATTGGACTCAGGTTCTGGCGGATACCCATCGCCCGCGTATGAGAGCCCCCGCTCCGCGACGTGACGAAGTTCACCTTCGCAGCTTCGCTTTCCGTCAAGCGAAGCACCTTCACCGCGACATGTTCCAGGGAATGCAGCAACTCGCCATCGCACAGTGTGAGCAAGGCCACGTCGGCTCCATCGAAGACGACACGAAGGCCGCAGATGGTGCACTGTGGATCATGCTCTATTTTGAAGTCGAGGTTCAGATCAGCGCATCGGAACAGGTCGCGAAGGAGTTGCTCAAGCTGAAAGACAGCGGCGGCGGAGAACATCGAACGTCTCGTTTCTGGCAACATGCCTTGAAGCACGGCCAAAGCCCCGGTCTCTGACGGCCGACTGTCAGATGGATAACGTTTAGCAGTGTCCGGACCTTTAAGCCATTCCGATTCAGCAGAACTTCATGAAAACAATGAGCTTGTTCGCGGAATGAACAAAGACCCGGGACCAGGTACAGCCTGAGGCGGTCAGAAGGCTTCTTGACGAATACCGGCTGGTGCATGGGCAAAAAACGATTTGGCTGGCTCGACCCGCCAAACCAGCCTGGAACCGCCTAACGCCGGCTCGGCTTCGCCTGAATCGTCTTGGGAGTGCTGCCCAGCCCGACCCCGGCCTTGCGCCGCGCCCGTTTGGCCGCGATCTCCCGCATCTCGCGGCCGATGGATGTGCGATTCATGATCGCCTGGGTCGCAATCGAAATCACGTTGCCCACCGACCAGTAAAGCGCCAGCCCCGAGGCGTAATTCCACGTCATGTAGAACGAGAACGCGGGCATCATGAACGCCATCATCTTCTGCTGCTGCGGATCGACCCCCGGCGACGGCGTATAAAACTGCACCAGGAACATCGAAACACCCATGAAGATGGGGAGGATGTGATACGGATCGGCGGCCGAGAGGTCTGGCAGCCACGCCCAGTGCGCCTGCCGCAGCTCGACCACCTTGGGCAGCATGCCGAAGAACGCCAGCAGCAGCGGCATCTGGATAAGCGTCGGCACGCATCCGCCGAACATGTTGACGCCTTTGCGCTTCTGCAACTCCATGATCTCGGCGTTCATGTCGGCGCGCTTGGGGTCGGTCACCTTCAGGTGGGAGTACTTCTTCTTGATCTGGTCCATCTCCGGCTGGATGCGCTGCATCTTCAGCCCGGACTGCATGGTCTTGATGCGCAGCGGCAGAATGACCAGGTTGATCAGGAGCGTCAGCCAGATGATGTCCCAGCCCCAGTTGGAAGTCACGTGCTGGTTGATGAACATCAGCGCCAGAAACAGGTACTTGCCCACAAAGCCGAAGAAGCCAAAGTCGAGCAGCGGCTCAAGCGTGATGGAGTGGTTCGCCGCATGCACATGACGCAGCACGGCAACCGCCTTGGGACCGACAAAGAGGCTGGTCCGGGTGTTGCCGGAGAGATCGCCTACCGCGGCTCCGAGCAGCGGCGCCTTCAACTCATCCTTTCCTGGATCGGTCCTGCTGGGTGAGATCGCCACGCCCTGGCCGAGGCCGTTATGCCGGTTGGCCTTGGGCACGATCAGGTCGCTGTGCAGCGTGACCACGGACGCATCGTCGGGGGTATCGGGCAGGAAGATGGCAGCAAAGTAGAGATCGGAGACGCCCGCCCAGTCGAATCCACCGGCCAGCGTCGCTCCGCCGGCAACGTTCTTCGCTGCCTCGTGCTTCTCGCGTCCACCCTGGCTGTAGTCCACCTGCGAGCCGCCGTACGCGAGCGCATTCTCCTGATCGCCGAAGCCGCCCGGCCACGCCAGCAGCGCGCGAACCGGGGCGCCGTTGCGTAGCACCTCGGTCTCGGCGTGCAGCACATAGGTGTCGTCGAAGCGGAAGGTCTTGGTGACGGCGTACTCGCCCGAGACGTACTTGAAGCTGAGGGTCGCAGGCGCGGTCAGGTTGCCGGTCGCCGAAGGCAGGTAGAGCGCTTTTGCCAGGCTCGCGGTCAGGCCAGGATCGTAGGTGTAGAGCGCGAGCGGATACCCCACCTTCGCAGCCGCCTGGGTGTGCACCAGGTCCAGCGGCTGGCCATAGGAATCCTTGTACTTCTTCAAGATCCAGCTCGTCACATCCGCCCCGCGGTTCGAGAAGGTGATCTTGTACAGCTCGTTCTCGACCGTCGTGGTAGATTCCGCCGTGGCGACCACGGGAACCACGGCAGGCACCTGGATCGTCTGACCGGCAACGGTGGCAGCGACCGTGGGAGCCCCCTGGCTCGCGCCCGGCGCGGTTGCCTGGCTGGAAGTCTGGGCCGGCGCCTGGGGCGAGGCGGTCTGCGGATTGTGCAGCGAGCGGTAGTACTGCAGCGCGAAGAAGACCAGCACCATCGCAATCATGATGTAAAGCGTGGGACGGCTGTCGGGGGCGCCTTGCTGATTCGGGTTCTTGAACTCTGCCACGTCGGGTGTCTTTCCAGTGCTTGAAGGAAGCTTGCGGCCGGATTCCGGCCTGTTCTCCATGATAAATGCTCTGTCCCGGCGGACCCGCGCATTCTCTGTCGTCAGGCTCGCTAGGGGACGGGATCGAGCCCGCCCTTCGACCACGGATGACACCTCGAGATACGCCGCAAAGCGAGTCCGGTTCCGCGAATCCAGCCATGCCGCGAAATTGCGACCAGCGCGTACTCCGAACAGGTCGGCAGGAAGATGCATTGCGAGACACCCACGGCGTGCAGCAGCGGCGAGATCACTCGCTTGTACAGAGCGAACCCTGCCCGCAGCACCGCATCCAGCACCGCATCCGAAACCCTCATGGCAGCGGCTTGCCAGCCTCGGCACGACTCGCGCAGCCACCCTGGCTTGCGCCGCCGGCCTTGCTCAACGCGATCTGGATGCCGCGAAAGATCTGCGCCACCTCGCGATCCAACGCCTGCGCATCCTGCTCCAGCACCGTGCGGCGTGGATGCAGGATCACATCCACCGGGAAAGTGAGCATCCCCGCGTGTCGTCGAATGCACTCGCGCACCCGGCGCTTGATGCGGTTGCGCTCATGTGCCTTGCCTAGAACCTTGCCGACCGTCAGACCGATGCGGGGCCCGGGCGTGTCGCTGCGCCGGTCCGCGGGACGCAGCGCGTAGAAGAAGCTCATCTGCTTGGAAAACTGCTTGCGCGACGCGTTGTAGACGCGCCCGTAATCGGCGTGCCTGCGCAGACGCAGCAGCGCATTGGACGATCCCGTGGCCATCCCTGCTATTTTACGGGCCCCGGCATCTCGAGCGACCGGAGCTGCTCGTCCAGGCTCCGCGTAAGCCCGGTCCGCTCCGAGCCCGAGTGCAGCGTGGTGACGGTCTCGACCAGCGCGATCCAGGTCTCCTCCACCGCGCTGGTGTTGTGGCGCAGCCCCTTGGGAACGACGAAAACCTCTCCTGGGTAAAGCGTCACCGGACCTCCATCCACGGCGGCCCGGCCGATGGTAAGCGCGCCCCGCAGTACCAGGAACAGCTCGTCCTCCGCGTCATGGGTGTGCCAGGGAAACTCACCCTGCACCCGCGCGACCTTCACGTACTGGTCATTTACCCGGGCCAGAACACGAGGACTCCAGAATTCGGTCAGAGCAGCGCAGGCGCCGGCCAGCGAAATTGGCCTTTCCATGCTCTCCAGTTTAGAGCGTGCAGGATTCAGCGGATCACCAAGGTCGGAATACGGCACGGGCCTCCCGGCTTGAGTAGACAGCGTCACGCCCCGGCTCCGGCAATCACCAGCCGCCAGGCCGTGACCAGCCGTTTTCTACGCGCGCCTGGATGTCCGGGTAGGCGGCCTCAATCAGCCCGGTCACGGAGGCGGCGTGAGTCGTCGCTGTGCGGCTGGGCTGGAACATAAGTGCTTCAACGAAAGAACCCACGCGTGCAGCGTGGGTTCGGAACCACTCCTGGATCTTGTCTAGTCGCGGAAGCCGGCCGAGACGGCGATCTTGTGCCGGCCTTTGGCGCGGCGGCGGCTCAGCACGGCGGCGCCCGCCTTCGACTTCATGCGGGAGAGGAAGCCATGCGTCTTGGCGCGGTGGCGGCGGTTGGGCTGGAAGGTGCGCTTTGGCATCGGGTAAAACTCCTGGCGACTCCCTCACAACAGGCGGGAGCGCGGCTTGAATGGGTGTCGAACACCAGCCCGGGCGCAGGGGTACGGGGAGGAGCCGCGGTGGAAATCTCGCAGGTTCGGGCCGAGACCGGTGCAACAACTCCCGAGTATACCTCAGCCGACGCCAAACCGGAAGGTTGATTCCTGCTTGCCGCTCCATCATGCTCTTGGGATGGTAGTTCCCCGCAGTCTGCACCTTCCCTTAAGCACTCGCCAAACCCCGGCCAACAGACGCTTTCCCTTCCCGCATCCCATCTGCGAAAGGCTCTTCACCGGGTTTGGTGCAGCCCTGCTTTTTGCCGTTGCCGCCTTGAAAAACCGCTCGTTTTCCGTGCTACCATCAAACCCGCTCAACAAGTCAGGCTATCGACCCACCGGGCAATTCCCCGTGAATGCAGCTTGACTCGCGCAACAATTTCCTCTCGTATTCCACCACCACGCGTGCGTCGATGCGAGACGATCGCAGAGCACTTTCGAGTTCACGCCGAGCCCGCCCAGCGGGCAGATGGTGACCCTCGTTGTTTCATTTTTTCGCCCCTGCCTGTTGGAGCGAGCACGTTGAAAGCCTTCGCCGTCACTTGGCCCGGTCAAAAAAGTTTAGAGAAGGAAAGCAAGCATGTCATTCGTCCCTACGGCCGCAACCGTTCTGAATCAATGGGTTCGCATCCTGGGTGCGCTCGAAAAGAAGCTCAACCGCAATTCCTTCGAGACCTGGCTCAAGCCCACGCGGTTTTCGCGCATCGTAGGCAAGACGCTTTATGTTCGGATTCCCTCTTCCCGGTTTGAACATATCGGTGAAAAGTACGCGCAGTTGATTGAAGAGGCCATCGAGAAGCTCGCCCTGGAGATCGACTCGGTCGTCTTCGAAACCGCACAGCAGGATCCGAACGCGCCCCGCGTGCGCGAGGATGGCGGCTTTGCCCCGGTACCCAGCCACTCCGCCAATGCGCCTCGCAACGAAGCGTCTCGCAACGAAGCGACCCGCAACGGGAACGGACCCGCCTCCGCCGCCGGTCCCAACCCGCCCCGGCCACCCGCCCCGCCGCCCGGACGCGAACAGGCGGCCTTCGACTGGCACACCGCTTCCCAACTCAATCCGCGCTACCATTTCGACGGCTTCGTCGCCGGCTCGGGCAACCAGTTCGCGCTGGCCGCCGCCATGGCGGTGGCGGAACGCCCCTCGAAGGCCTACAACCCACTCTTCGTCTACGGCGGCGTCGGCATGGGCAAGACCCACCTCATGCACGCCATCGGACACGAGGTGAAGCGCCGCATCCCCCACTCCCTCATCAGCTACGTCTCCGGCGAGAAATTCGTCAATGACTACACCGATTCGGTGCGCTACAACAAGATGACCGGCTTCCGCGACAAGTATCGCTCGGTCGATGTTCTGCTGGTCGACGACATCCAGTTCCTCGCCAGCAAGGAGAAATCGCAGGAAGAGTTCTTCCACACCTTCAACGCCCTCCACGGCGAGTACAAGCAGATCGTCCTCGCCTCCGATCGCCCGCCCAAGGAGCTCGGCGATTTTGAAGACCGCCTGCGCTCACGCTTCGAGTGGGGTCTGATCGCCGACATCCAGCCACCCGATCTCGAGACCAAGGTCGCCATCCTCCAGCGCAAGGCGGAGCAGGAGAACACCACTCTCCCCACCGATGTCGCTCTCTTCATCGCGTCGAACGTCCGCACCAATGTGCGTGAGCTCGAAGGCGCGCTCATCCGCGTCATCGCCTGGTGCTCCCACCACGCCGTCGACTGTTCGCTCGCTGTCGCCCAGCAGTGCCTGAAGCAGTTCATCGATAACCAGGTCCGCAAGATTACCATCGAGGCCATCCAGCGCACCGTCGCCGACCACTTCGGCATGCGCGTTCCCGAGCTGAAGCAGAAGAACAACTCGCGCCAGATCGTGGTCCCGCGGCAGATCGCCATGTACCTGGCCAAGCAGATGACCGAGTCGAGCCTCCCTGAGATCGGGCGCCAGTTCGGCGGGAAGCACCATACCACGGTGATGCACTCCATCGCCAAGATCGACGAGCAGCGCCGCCAGGATAAAGACCTGAACCGCACCATCAACAAGCTGATGGAGAACCTGAGCTAGAGCAGCGCCACCAGCAGGCCTGCGGAATGCGCCGCACCCGCCGATTGCCTGGCCATTCACGCCGGCGGAGCAGCGCGCGTCATCCTGTATCCATCGCGGAATCGGAAGGCATCGCCGGTTCCGGTGGCCCGGGTCGACTTCACCCAGGTGAACAGATTTCGCCCCAGTGTCACTTCGATCTTCACGTCCACCGGCTTGTCATTCTCCATTCCCTTGCCGGTCAGCGTCAGCATTCCGCAGCCCAGCGTGCCGCAATGCTCGAAGCCCGAAACGCTATACACCTCGGCAGCGGCACTGGCGCCTGAGCTTACCGTAGCTGTCTTGCCGGCCGCATCGAGCGTCAGCAGAAGCTCCTCGCGCACCACCTTCGCCGGACCATCGTCGTACACAAACTTCAGCCGAACCCTGCCGCCGGCGCCTGGCTCCATCGTGAGCCATGTTGGCAGAAATACCCGCTCGTCCGTGCTGTAATCGCGATACTCGAGTTGTCCTGTCCATTCGCCGCGAAAGCCCGCTCCTGGTCCCGCATCGGGGTCGTTACTCTGCGGCAGATAACGCGGTGGAATCATCATCTCCGGACGTTCCGCGTCCCAGAACACATCCACAATCCAATAGCGGCCGCCATCCTTCAGCAACTGGATGGAGTTGATGCCTCGTAGGAACGGCTTCGCATCCGCCGCTCCGTGACGCGACTCGTAGGTCGAAAACACGCTGACGATGTTGCCGAACTGTGCAACCTCGTTGTGCAATGCCCGCTCGAAGAATCCTTCGGCCTCCATGCGGCCCGAGGCCCGCGCGATGTAGTCGTCAATGCTGAGAAAAACGACATCCGTCGCGGGACTGGTCTTCAGCTCCGGAGTCCCCGGCACAATCCGCACCGGGATCAGCCGCGCCCCGGGAACAAACAGCGATCGCATGCGGTTCCAGTCGCGCGGCTGGTGCGCCGGCCCCGAGATCACGTCATAGAGCGCGGCGAGAATGTGATCGATCGAGTCCACATCCGCCGTCTGCGGCTGCGGCCATCCAGAGTGCGACGTAATCTCCCCCGCCAGCGGCTTCTGAGCCTCAGGTGCTCTCTGCGGAGGAGTCGCAGAGCCAGGTTGCTGCGCCAGACCCGGTTGCTGCGCCAGATCCGGTCGCTGCGCCCCGCCAGTCAACCAGACCAGCCATGCCAGCAAGACCGTCGCCGTCCTAGTTGCTGACATAAACCCCTTTGCCGATCCACTGCCGGGCGCCCGGCTGAAGCTGCGCCATCATGAAGTCGGCCACATCCGCTCGCGAGATGCTGGCGCCGCTCCTCGGCAGCGCCTCGCCGTCCACCCTGTACCTTCCACGCGCAGGCCCGTTGGTGAGCATCGGCGGCATGACCATCGTCCAGTCCAGCCCGCTGCCCGCCAGTGCCGCGTACTGCGCCCGCTGCGAGGCCACCGGCCACTTCAGCAGCGTCTCGTAGACCACGTGCTCCACCAGCCAGCGCGCCACGGCGGGCTGCTTGTCCAGCCCCGAATCCAGCGCCCCGCCCGATCCCAGCACGACGATCCGGCGCACCTTGGCCTGCTGCATCGCTGTGATGATCAGCGGTACCGCACGCTCCAGCACATCCTCCTTGCCCAGCGACCGCGCACCCAGCCCCGAGAGCACCGCGTCCGCGCCCACCAGCGTCTCCGCGATCGCCGCCGGCGTGAATGCATCGCCCCGCACGACTCTTACCCGCGCCGCATACGGGTACGTCTCCGGATGCCGCAGCAACGCCGTCACCGTGTGTCCCTCGGCGAGCGCGCGCTCGGTCAGCAACAATCCCGTTCGTCCCGAAGCTCCGAACAATGCCAGATGCATGCTTTAAGAACCTCTCTCTACGACCGCCGCCCTGGATCCCGTCGCCGGCGACGTACCTCGCGGGCAAATCGCCGCGGTCCCCATTATCCTCCGGCCCCGACTCCAGGTGTGAAAAAGACTCTCCGTCCAACTCCCTGTGTTTTGATGTGGATGCACCGGCCTTGCACGTTTTCGATCCCGTCTTCGCAGCTTCATCCGGGGACCGGCTGTGAACATATGGGAGAACTCCACCCGCACTCCGCTCAACCGTCCAGCCTTCCGTATCGTTCGTTTTCAGCTAAGCGCCTTTTCTAAATCGAGGCACCTCCGCATCTGCCTGAGATCACGGCCCTTGAGAGGGGTTTCCACATTTGCAGCAACACCGAGTACTACGACGTTGTTTGATCTATTTTTCAGGTCTTTCATCGAAGCAGTCCGTCCCAGGCTTTGTCGTCACACCCAAGGAAACCCGTGGAACCCGCGCACGCCTGCATGCCCCGCCGCTCCGGGCGTGCCCATCATTCCAAGGTTTCGCCGCACCTTTCCCACAGACTTTTGTCTCGCACGCAAAGCCCCCAGCGACCTAGAATCAAGAGGGTTATCGCGAAGCCCGTACACCCAGCAGCAAAGACGTTCCTGACAGGAGACGCACTGTGACGACACTGACCGAAGATCCTGAGACCCCGACCACACCGGCCATCCCCCCGACCGGGAACCTGGAGATCACCGTCTCGCGCGCCGAACTGCTGCGCGAACTGACGGCTGCGCAGTCCGTCGTCGAACGCAAGACCACCATCCCTATCCTCTCGAACTTCCTCTTCGAAGCCTCGAGCGATGAGGCCGGTGGCCGCCTCACCATCACCGCTACCGACCTCGACCAGAGCCTGCGGACGAGTTGCGCCGCCAAGGTGAAAAGGCCCGGTGCCTGCACCATCCCCGCGCGCAAACTTTACGACTACATCCGCCTCCTGCCCGACGGCGACATCTCCATCAAGCTGATGGATAACCACTGGGTCCAGATCCGCGCCGGCCGCTCCAACACCAAGATGGTCGGCATGGCCCGCGCCAACTTCCCCCACGTGGCCGAGTTCCCATCCGCCGGCGGCACGAAGATCTCCGTGCCCAGCCTCAAGAACATGGTCTCGAAGACCATCTTCGCCATCTCCAACGAGGAGTCGCGTTACACCCTCAACGGCGCGCTGCTCGTGCTCAAGGGCGAATCCATGGCGATGGTCGCAACCGACGGCCACCGCCTGGCGCACGTGGAAAAGCTCGGCGAAGTGCTGGACGGCATCACCGGCGAAAAGAAGACGCTCATCCCGCGCAAGGCGCTCTCCGAGCTCGCCAGCCTGCTTGGATCCACCGACTCCGAGACGCTCGAATTCGCCGACGACGACTCTACCCTCTTCTTCAAGGTCGGCGGCCGCGTATTGACCAGCCGCAAGCTTACCGGCCAGTTTCCCAACTACGAGGCCGTTTTGCCGCGCGATAACAACAAGTTCGTCATCGTCCGCTCGGAAGACCTGCTTGCCTCCATCCAGCGCGTGGCCCAGTTTGCCGATGAACGTTCGGGCGCGATCAAAATCCGGCTCGAACAGAATGAGCTCAAGCTCTCCTCTCAGTCCAACGACTCCGGAGAATCCGAAGACACCATCGAAACGCCCTACAACTACGATCCGCTGGTTGTCGGCTTCAACTCCCAATATCTGATCGATTTCCTCAAGGCCATCGGCAACACCGGCGAAGTTCGCCTGGAGTTTAAGGACGCCCAGTCTGCCGGCCAGATGCGCCCCGAAGACGGCAACGAAGACGTCCGCTACCGCTACATCCTCATGCCCATGCGCATCTGAGGTGCTGCGCGCACGGCGAAGAGCGGCTTCGCCGCAGAGTCCTGCTAGCGGGGCAGTAGGACCAGGCAGGCATCAGGTGGCACGAAGCGCCCGCTCCGCGCACAACGGGGCCGTCCGGGCTGGAGAGTGTTCGCCCTGCTCCAGCCGCAAAACCATCGTGAGTGCATGCATAGCTCTTGGTGCATCCGGATGTCTTGTTCCAGAGCTAATGCCTTAGCTATGAAGAATATAGGTCATAAATTGGAGGGGGAGGGGTAGAACCCTCGATTGTCTGCTTTGCTATGCTCGGAACATGTCCCTGAAGGTGGTTTTCCTCCGCTCCCTCCTCCTGACAGGCGTCGTCTGGGCCCTTGCTCCACTGGCTTCCGCCCAGGCGATGCCAGCCTCGATCACCGGCTCCTGGCGCATCGCTCGAGTGATCCCGACCCACAACAAGCCCTGCTGGGACGAGGATCGCGCCCGCACCCTGGTCGGCTCCACGCTGCGCTACCGCCAGGGCGCCATGATCTGGCAGGGCGGCGAGGTCGACATCCCCGAGGCGCTCTCACGCACCCTTAGCCGGCGCAAATTCCAGGATGAATACAAGGTCGACCTTGCGGAACTCGGCATCCACGCCGACTCCGTCACCGAGATCGACCTGCAGCACGAGGACGCCGACATCACCGGCGCGACCACCGAGGTCCCCGGCGACACCATCGTGCTTGCCGGCCCCGGCCGCATCGTGGTCAGCGCGTGCAACGTCTTCTACGAGGCGGTGCGCGCCGGCAGCCGGGCGGCCGGCCGTTGAGCTTGTCCCGTCAAGCGCGAAAACTGCCGCTGGCCGGCGGACTCGCATTCCTGCTCGTTGCCGTACCCGGGTGTGAACACCACTTCTTCCGCGCGCGCGGCGCCATCGGCAGTCAAGGCGGCGGTCTCGGCACCTGGCGCTCGACCCCTATCGGATGCAGCCGCGACCCCCTGCCAGGCCTGCCGCCGCAATCCCAGACGGTCGCGACCCTGCTGTGGCAGGATCCAGCCCAGTTCGATCCATGGCACGACCAGCACCGCGCGACCGCGCCCAATGCTCCCCTTCGCCTGGAGTTGAGCCGTGGGAATGGCGGCGTGACCGCGAACCTGGACACGGTCAGAGTGGAGGGAGTTCACCTGGACGAGACCACCTGCCCGGTTCTGCGCCTGACCACGGCAGAAGGCAATCCGGCGATTCAATCCGGGCGTCCGACTCTTGGCGGCGAACTGACCCTGGACTGCCGGGTCCGCGAAAGTCGCATTACCGGCACGGTTCACTTCAGCGGCTGCGAGTTCTAGCGCATTGCTTCACGCCTGTTCCCTGGGCTGAAAGAAGAGTCTAGCCGGCGGACCGCACCCGGTGGCCCAGCTCTTCCAGCCAGAGCTGGTGCATCCGCTCCATGCGTGCCGGGAACAGCGAGTTTGCCAGGCGGGCCAGCCAGCCGTTCTGGGTCTCTTCGGTGACAACCAGCGTGCGTCCGCCGTCGAGCGGCGTCAGCAGCCAGGAGTGATATCCCCGGAGCCCGATGCCATGAGCATCCCAGGCGATGCGCCGTTCCGGCTCAAACTCCAGCACCTTCGAGGTGATCCGGACGCCGAAGGTCTTCCAGCGAAACCGCGAGCGATCGCGCAGGTCGGGCCCGGCGTGCGAGAGGAAGTGGATGTCGGCGGAGTTGGGGTACCACTCCGGCCACTCCTCCGCACGCGCCAGCACCCTCCAGATGGCTGCGGGTTCCGCGGAGATGACGATCTCGTTGTGAACGAAGATCGCCGATCTCTCCGGACGGTAGGGCTCGGGCCATACGATGTGGCTGGCGGAGGGAGCGTGGGTCTGAGCTTCGGTGGACATGCTGAATGGACGCGTCACCGTGGAAAGCGGATTCATTCTCGCCGCCGCGCGCTCACTGGCGGAGTTCGACCAGGGTTGCGCCCTGGCCACCCTCCTGCTGGCTGGCCTCGGCAAAGGTGGCGACGTGCGGGTGCGATTTAAGAAACTCGCGCAGCGTCCGGCGCAGGACGCCCATGCCAGTACCGTGCACGATGCGGACGCGTGGCAGCCCGGCGAGGAAGGCGCGGTCGATGTAGCGGGCGACCTCATCTTCGGCCTCTTCCGCGCGCCGGCCAATCACGTTGATCTCGAGCGGCGTGTAGTCCAGTGCGTCGTTGGTGCGCACCGTGACTCCGCCGCGGCGGCGGGCAGCTTCAAGGGGACTGGCGACCTTGATGGTCTCGATCTCCGCGATCTCGGCGCGAGTGACACGCATCTTCATCTGGCCCATCGAGACTTCAAATGCCTTTTCGTCGATGACGCGATCGACCCGCGCCTGGCGCCCGAGACTCTTGAGGGTGACCAGATCGCCGACCTTGATCGGCTTGGGTGCCTTCGGGTCGCGCCGGCTCGGCGAGGGATCATTGCGGTCAGCGCCAGTATTGTGGGCGAGCACGGTGGAGCTGAACTGGTCGGAAAACTCCCGCCGCAGGCGGGAGACCCGGAGGGCCGAGTCGCGTGCGATCTTCTGGGCGACCGTCTTGTCTTCGATGGCCTTGGCTGATTCGCGGATCTGGAACTCGAAGTCTTCAAGCAGCTGGTTGAGCTTGCCTTCGAGTTCGCGGGTGCGCTGCTTCTGTTCGGCCTTGCCTTCGGTCTCGAGCCGGGCACGCTCGGCGGCAACTTCTTCGAGCCGCCTCTTCAAGGAGACGCGCTCGGCGGTGGCCGAGGCGAGTTGCTCGTGCAGTTGGTCGAGGAATGCGCCGATATCGGCCTGCTGCGAAGTCATCTGAGCGCGGGCGGAGGCGATGATCTCCGGCTGCATGCCGAGCCGTTCGGCGATGTTGAGGCCGGCGGAAGCGCCGGGTACGCCCAGGCGCAGCTCGTAGGTGGGAGCCAGCGTCTGCTGGTCGAAGCCTACGGCCGCGTTCAGGACCCCCGCGTGCTGCGCGGCGTAGACCTTGAGCGAGGTGAGATGGGTGGTGATGCAGGTCCAGGCACCGAGCGCGAGGAAGTGTTCGGCGACCGCGACCGCCAGGGCTGCACCCTCTTCGGGATCGGTGGCCGACCCGAGTTCATCGAGGAGCACAAGCGAGGAGGGTCCCGCCTGGCGGCTGATGCGATCGACATGGACCACGTGGGCAGAAAAGCTGGAGAGATTGCGTTCGATCGACTGGGCGTCGCCGATGTCGGCAAAGATGGCGGTGAAGAGCGGGAAGGAAGCCTCTTCGGCAGGCACCGGCAGGCCGGCCTGCGCCATCACCGCGAGCAGGCCGGTCGTCTTGAGCGAGACCGTCTT
>CAJCHN010000026.1 GCA_903970285.1 Rhodanobacteraceae bacterium
GAGCCATCAGCGACGCCCCGCCGCAGCTGTTGGATATCGCTCAGCTCACCGCCCGCAACCTGCCCGGCCCAACCCCAAGCTGAACCCGGTGATCGGCCCAAACTCCAGATTCCGGCCTGTCTGCAACGCTCAATTCCATGACTCTTGCCTTCCGGAATTCGCACAAGTCGCCAGGCCCCTCACCGCACCAACGCACTCATGAAAGCTCTCGAGCCTCGACTGCCGCACCCGCCGACATCCCGGGCCTGCACGAGCTCCTCGAGGCCTCCATCCGCGGCCTGCGGGCCGCCGACTACACTCCAGCCAACATTCCGCTGCCGGATGCAGCCACTCTGCCTGTCATCAGGATGAAGGAGTCGCTCCGACCAGGCTGACCTACCGGTAGGTCTTCTCCGGCGCGCTGAACGCATCCAGCACCTGGGCCCGGTGCGCCCGCCGCGGCATGCCCATCACCGCCACGTCGTCGCGCGTGGTGTTTTTCACCTCGTACATCATCGAATCGGCCGAACGCAGGATTGCGTGCACCGTGTCACCATCTTCCGGGTAAGTGGCGAGCCCGAACGAGCCCGACACCTGCAATCCAAGCTGCTCACCGGATAAGAAGATGTGTTCGCGAAGCATGTCGTGCAGACTTCGCGTCAGGGCAACTGCCGCCACCTTCTCCAGCCCAGGCATCAGCACCACAAATTCATCCCCGCCATAACGGTACGCGGAGTTGCCCGGCCCGATGATGCGCCGGATCAGGTCTCCCACTTCGGCCAACAGGCGGCTGCCGACCAGGTGTCCGTGGGTGTCGTTCACCTGCTTGAAGCGGTCGAGATCGATAAACAGCAGGCTGAAGGGCACCGGCAGCCCCACATGCGTCTTCAGCACCAGTTCATCCAGCTGGGTGTAGAGGTAGCGCGCGTTGAAGAGGCCGGTGCAGTCGTCGGTGATGGTCAGTTCGTGGATCAGGTTCACCGAACGCGCGTTGCCGATGGCGATCGCCGCATAGTCGCACAGGATGCGCAGAAACGAGATGCTGTACTCCGACATCAGATCCAGCTTGGAGTTCAGCAGTTGGATGACCCCCAGCGTCTCCTCGCCCGAACGGATCGGCACGCAGGCGATCGATTCGATATTCAGGTCGGGGTTATTGCGCGCGAACGTCGACCAGTGCGGGTCGAGCGAGACATTCGGCACCACCAGCGGGTTCCCCGTCGCCGCCACCCATCCGGCGACCCCCTGGCCCAGCGGCACCCTCAATCCCTTCAACGAGTTCGAGTCCTCACCCACCGCGATCGCGTAATAGAGCTCCTTCGCCTTCTTGTCGATCATCAGCAGCGACCAGCGCTCGGGGCCGAAGAAGCTCGCCATCTTCTCCATGATGTGGCGCAGAATCTCTTCCAGCTCGAGCGAAGTCGTCAGCGTGCGCGCCACGTCGTGAAAGACCCGCAGATGGTCCATCTGGCGGCTCTCGATCACCTCGTATTGACGACGCGGTTTCAAAATCATAGAACGCTTTGTGACCTGACCCTCTGCGTAGAAGCTACTGTAGCCTAGCCGTTCTGCGGAGTGATGACCAAAGCACAAAAGTTGTAGCCAAGTTCCATGACGAACAGACTCTTCTGGCACCGCGGGCGTGAGATGCCGTTCGGGCACCATTCCAATGGCGTTGCAACTTGCGCGTCCAGGACCCGGAGCGAGGACCCGGAGCTAGGACCCGAAGCGAGGGCCCGAAGCGCTCCCATCCGGCCCTGAACGCCTCAGCCCCCGATATGCACCATCGACCGCGACGGCTTCTCGAAACCCGGCTCCCCGATATGATGCCGCGCCTCCTTGCGATCCACCACCTGGCGAATGTACGCGCTCAGCTCCGCGTCCGTAGCCCCGCGCACCATTCTTCCCGCCAGATCGTGATCGGTCTGCGAAAACAGGCACGTGCGAATCTTGCCATCCGAGGTCAGGCGCACCCGGCTGCAGTGCCCACAGAAAGGCCGCGACACCGGGGCGATAATGCCGATCTCGCCCACTCCGTCGGCAAACGTGTAGCGCCGCGCAGTCTCGCTGCTGGCGTTCGGCGGCAGCTCGATCAAACCGGAGCTCCCCAGGCCGGCCGGAGCATACCGGTCCAGCCGCTCGACAATCTCATCCAGCGTCACCACCGCTTCTTTCGTCCACTTCCGCGCGTGCTCCCCGGTTGAAGCTTCTTCCAGTGGCATCCACTCAATGAAACGGACGATCACGTTCTCCCGCCGCGAGAACTCCGCGAACGCCTCGATCTGCCCGTCGTTGAAGCCGCGCAGCAGCACGCAGTTCACCTTTACCGGCCCCAGCCCCGCGTCCGTCGCAGCGCGGATGCCGGCCAGCACCCGGTCGAACGATCGCGGCACCCGCGTAATCCGCGAAAATGTCTCGGGATCCACGGCATCCATCGAGACCGTGATGCGGGTGAGCCCGGCATCCTTCAAAGGCTGCGCCATGCCCGCGAGCAGGTGCCCGTTCGTTGTGAGGGCAAGGTCCAGCGGCTGCGGTGTGGCCGTACACACGGTTCTCAGCGAGGCAACTTCGCGCACCAGGTCCAGTAGCCCGGCGCGCAGCAGCGGTTCACCGCCGGTCAGCCGGATCTTCTCCACGCCCAGAGAGACAAACAACCGGATCATGCGCAGGTAATCCGCGTGTGCCAGTTCGGCGAATTGCGCGCCTTCATTGCCCGTACGGCAGTAGACGCAGCGGAAGTTGCATCGATCGGTCACCGAGACGCGCAGGTCCGTGATCGCGCGTCCATGGCTGTCGCGCAGCCGGCGCCTGGCCGCAGCCAACTGGCTGAACAAAGGATTCATCGAGAGTCGAGGTAAAGTGCATGGTGCCATAAGCGGTCACAGTTTAGATGGCAGGGAGACCGGAAGAGTTCAAACTTTGGTTGCTCGAAGTTGCCCTACAACTGGTTGACAAGCCCTACATCTATAGTAGTATCTCAGTCACAGTAACACTGATCCGACTGCGTCCAAATCAGGCGGCAGTGTGGAATGGGGCACACAGCACTCCATGCAAACACCGAGTACACTTTCCATCTGGCTGAGTGAGCAGGCGCTCCCTCTTGCCATTATTGTAGTTCTCCTTGCCTTCGTCATGATCGTCCTCACCGTCTCTGCCCGCAACCGCCGCATCCGCTTGAACCAGGCGCGTTCCGGCACCAATGAGGATACGTTCGTTGACTCTCTGGTGGTCTACGGCTTCGATCCGGAGATCTCGCGCACCGTCTACCGCTACCTTCAGGATCAGCAGAACGTTCACTTCCCCATCGAAGCGACCGACATGCTGGATGAAGACCTGGGGCTCGATCTGGTCGATCTGGACGAAACCGTTCGCGACGTCCTGCAGCTCACGCGGCGCCGTTACCAGCCCGGCCTGCGCCACACCCCACTGGTCACCGTCGAGGACCTGATCAAGTTCGTTCAGGCTTCGCCACGCCAGGTCGATCTCGCCGCGTAAACTTGTTGCCCGCCTCAGCACACAACGGCAAAGCCGGACCTCAAGGCCCGGCTTCCCTTTTGCTCGTTCCGGTCAATTTCCGTCGCAGCCATTTCTCAAGACTTGGCCACCCGGATCGCCTTGGTCAGCGCCGGAACCACCTCAAACAGATCGCCTACCACGCCATAATCCGCCACCTCGAAGATCGGCGCATTCTCGTCCTTATTCACCGCGATAATCATCGCGGCGCCCTTCATGCCCACCAGGTGCTGGATCGCGCCTGAGATGCCGACCGCCAGGTAGAGCTTCGGCGCGACCGTCTGCCCCGAGCTGCCCACCTGCCGCTCCATCGGCAGCCATCCGTTGTCGCAGATGGGACGCGATGCGGCAAGCTCGGCGCCCAGCGCGTCTGCCAACTCCTGCACCAGAGCGATGTTCTCCTCTTCCTTGATGCCGCGCCCGACCGAAACGATCAGCGGTGCCGCCGAGAGGTCGACCGTCTGCGACGACTCGCGGAAGCGCTCACCCGGCCGGTTGCGAATCTGCCCCGGCTCCAGCTTCAACTCCAGCGCCACAATCTCCGCCTCTCCCATCTCCACGGCTTCGGCCCGGAAGGTTCCCGCCTGCACCGAGACGAAGCACGGCGACTCAGGCGTAGCCGGCGTCGGCTTGCGATAGTCGGCGTTCAGCTTGCCCTGCAGCAGTTGCCGCACAAACGTCGGACCTTCGTGCACTGCGATCACGTCCGAGATCAGCACCTGCCCGAACCGGGTCGCAAGCGCCGGCGCAAAGTCCCGCACCTGGTAGGTGTGGGGAAAGATCACGTAGCTGGCGTCCCCCTGTTGCACCGCCTGCTCGAGCGCATGCACGTAGCCGTCGGATGTATATTCCGCCAGCAGGTCGTGCTGGATGCTGAACACCTTCTCCAGCTTCTTCGTTGCCAGCTCAGTTGTCAGCGGCGACAACCCCGCGCCGATCACGGCCGCCGAGCAGGGCACCCCAAGCATCGCGGCAAGCTGCTGCCCGGCGGCCAGCGCCTCGAAACTCATCCGGTTCCAGGCGCCCTCGCGCTGCTCCGTCACTACCAGAACTCCGCTCATAGCGCCCTCACCTCGAACTTCAGCTTCTCCACAATCTGCGCCGCCACCTCGGCAGCCGAACCCTTCAGCATCTCAGTCTTCTTCTGCTTCTCAGGCAGGTAGACTCGCGAGAGCTCGATCGCCGGCGCTTCGGCATCCGCCGGCTCCACGGTCGCCGTCGGCTTCGACTTGGCCTTCTTGATCCCCATCAGGGTCGCGTAGCGCAGCTTGTTTCCCCCGGACTGAATCGTCAGCAGCGCAGGCAGCGGCATCTCCACGTGCTGAAACCAGCCGTCTTCGAGCTCCCGCTTGACCCGCAGCCCGTTCGCCGTCTTCTCCACCTGCATGATGATCGTCGCGTGCGGCATCCCCAGCAGTTCGGCCAGAACCACACCTGTCTGTCCCAGCCCCAGGTCGTCGGATTGCAGGCCGGTCAGAATCAGGTCGGGCGCCTCCGGGCGGATCGCCTCAGCCAGCATTTTGGCCACAGTCAGAGTATCCAGCGCGGGCAGCCCGTCGAAGTCCACGTGGATCGCCCGGTCGGCTCCCTTGGCCAGCGCCTCGCGCAGCGTCGAGGTCACCCGCTCCGGCCCCAGGCACAGCACGATTACCTCGCCGCCGTTCTTCTCCTTCAGTTGCAGCGCCTCTTCGAGCGCATACGCGTCCGGTTCGTTGATGGTGTAGCTCAAATCGTCTTCGTCGATCCACTTCTGATCCGGCGCGATGGCGATCTGCGCGTCGCGCTCGGGAACCTGCTTGATGGCTACAATGATCTTCATGGTCAGGCGAAACCCCTTGATGCCTTTTGAAAATGCGTGCGATTAAAAAACTGAATACTCGTTCAGTGCGATAGCTTAGCCTATCCCGGGCAGCTTTGGCGAGGCTTCCTCCTTCAGCGCGAAGCCGGTGCCGCCGCCCGCAAGCGCCGCGTCGACGTAGAAGGCGACGCGGCGAGCGGCCTCCCCATAGCCGAGACCTTCGGGCGGCCGAATATTCGAGATGCAGTTGCGCTCAGCATCCGTGCGTCCAGGGCGCGGCGAGGAAGTGAGGTAGACCCCGAGAGAATCCGGCGCGCTCAGTCCCGGCCGTTCCCCGATCATCAGGATCGTCATTCGGGCCTGCAGCAAGCCGCCAATCTCATCGCCCACTGCGACCCGCCCATTCCGCACCACGCAAACCGGCGCCTGCTGCCATCGGTCCGCCGGAAGAACCCCGGTCAGCGCATCAACCAGAGCCAGCGCGTGACGATCGATCGCCAGCGCCGAAAGCCCGTCGGCGATCACCAGCGCGATCTCCGGTCCCGGCGTCCGGACGTTCCGCTCCAGCGCGACGGCCGATGCCGCGTCCAGCCGCCGGCCGAGATCGGGCCGGCGCAGGTAAGCGTGCCGTGCCGCAGCTCCGGGCGGAATGGCGCTTTCGAGCAGCAGCGCGTGCAATCCCCGCTCGCGCAGGCCTGCCAGCAGACCGGCAAAGTCCGCGACCGAGTGCACCGCATCCCGCGCCCGCGCGTGGTCAAGCTGAAACTGCAGCTGGTCACCGGTCCCGATTGCAGTGCCGGCACGCGCCAAATCGACCCGCGCTGCGGTATAGCGGCCGAGCGGCGACCGCCGCTCCAGCTCAGACATTGCTGAGTCCCAGCAGCCACCCCGGCTGGGCAGCCGCGCTCAGCCGTGCGAAACCCTCCCCCGCCAGCCACATCTCAAACTCCGGTGACGGCTTCAGCCCCAGCAGCTTGCGCAGGTACAGCGCATCGTGAAACGACGTGCTCTGATAGTTCAGCATGATGTCGTCCGCGCCCGGCACGCCCATGATGTAGTTCACGCCGGCCGCACCCAGCAATGTCAGCAGCGTGTCCATATCGTCCTGGTCGGCCTCGGCGTGGTTGGTGTAGCAGATGTCGCAGCCCATCGGCAGGCCCAGCAGCTTGCCGCAGAAGTGATCTTCCAGTCCCGCGCGGATGATCTGTTTGCCATCGAACAGGTACTCCGGCCCGATAAAGCCCACGACTGTGTTCACCAGCATCGGCCGATACCGCCGCGCGACCGCATACGCCCTCGCTTCGAGCGTCTGCTGATCGACGCCATGGTGCGCGTTCGCGGACAAAGCGCTGCCCTGCCCGGTCTCAAAGTAGAAGATGTTCTCACCGCCAGTCTCGTGCCCGATGCCGCCGCGCTTCAACTCCTGCGCCATCACAAGTCCTTCATCGAGCGTCGCCAGCGTGACGCCGAACGAGGCATTCGCCGCCTCGGTTCCGGCGATCGACTGAAACAGCAGGTCGAGCGGCGCGCCCTGGCGCATGGCCTCCATCTGCGTCGTCACGTGCGCCAGCACGCAGCTCTGCGTGGGGATCGCATAGCGCTGGCGCACGTTGTCGATCATGCGCAGCAGCGTGCTCACCGAGCCAGGATTGTCCGCGACCGGGTTGATCCCGATCACCGCATCGCCTGAGCCAAGCAGCAGCCCATCCAGCATGCTGGCCGCGATGCCCAGCGGATCGTCCGTCGGATGGTTCGGCTGCAGACGCGTGGAAAGTCTTCCTGGCAGACCAACCGTGGTGCGGAAGCGCGTCACGACGAAGATCTTGCGTGCCACGGCGATCAGATCCTGCACCCGCATCAGCTTGGAGACGGCCGCCGCCATCTCCGGCATCAGCCCCGGCGCCAGCGCCGCGATTCGGTCGCCCGTAGCCTCCTCCGAGAGCAGCCAGTCTCGAAACTCGCCGACCGTCAGCGCGGCGACCGGCGCCAGCGCGGCCTGATCCTGCGTGTCGAAGATCAGGCGGGTCACGTCGTCCTGCTCGTACGGAATCACCGCCTCGTTCTGGAACGCGGCCAGCGGAACCTCGGCCAGCGCCATCTGGGCCAGCGCCCGCGCTTCGGCCGTGGCGGCAGCCAGCCCGGCCAGTTCGTCGCCCGAGCGCGGCGGCGAGGCCTGCGCCAGCAGCGTGCGCAGGTCGGCAAAGCTGTGGGTTACGCCCCGCAAGGTGATCGAATAACCCATGCGCAAGCATTTCTCCTGTTGCTGCGTCTTCAATAGCGTTCAGGAGAAATGCTCCAGCTCTCCGTCAGGGCCGATTGTAGCCGGTGCCTCAGCGGGTTTCGTCGAGCGCGCCAAACAGGATAGATTGGGCTCAAGCGCGTGGCTGCCAAACCGTCTAATCCGAGACGTACTGAGCCGCGCTGGCCGGCGCTGCTGGCCCTTGCGGCCGTGGCCGGGCTGCGCCTGGCGCTGCCCGAGCCGCTCTCTGTCGGCCCGGACTGGTTGCTGGCCGCGGTGCTCGGGGTGCTGCTGGTGCCTACCGTCATCGCGTGGAGACGGGGCAGCCACAATGTCAACCGTGCGCTCGGCTATGTACTCAACTCCATCATCACGCTCGACATGGCGTGGTCGCTGGGGCTGCTGATCGCGCTCCTGCCCTCGCACCGGCAGTCGCCGGGCGACCTGCTGCGTTCGGCAGCGGCCCTGTGGGTGACCAACATCCTGGTCTTCGCCTGCTGGTATTGGCGGCTGGATGGCGGCGGACCCAGCCAGCGGGAGCTGCGCGGCGCCCATCAGGATGGGGCGTTCCTGTTCCCGCAGATGACGTTGTCGCCCGAGGCCCGCGTGCAGATGGGGGAGGAGCACTGGAGTCCCAACTTCGTCGACTACCTCTTTCTGGCGTTTAACACCAGCACCGCCTTCTCGCCCACCGACAGCCCGGTGCTCTCGCGCTGGGCCAAGGTGATGATGATGGTGCAGGCGCTCATCTCGTTTGCCACGGTCGCGCTTCTGGCCGCCCGCGCGGTCAACATTTTGTAGGTTTCGAAGCAATCCACCACCCACCCCGTCACTTCTTACCTATGTTCTTCAAAGCAGGCGGCTTAGCTTCGGAACCGCAAGATCCTCGCGAGCCTCATGAGCTGCACCATTCCTGGGGCACCCACTTTATCCCGCGTGCTGCTACTCGTCTTTCGGATGGTGTTCCAGACGGCGCTCGCGCGGCGACTCCGGCCGCAGCACGTCGCGGTTTTCGGGTGCCGTCGGATGCACGCCGAAGTCCCACACGCTCAGGTTGATCTGGTTGTCCCCGAGAATCTCCACCAGACAGTATTCGCCGAAGAGCAGCGGCTCAGCCGGGACCAGCTTCGCCCAGTGCCCGCCCGGGAGCAGCGTCTGGATGGTGTTCACCGCGTCGTCCTGCCGCCGCGTCCCCTCCCGCGAGCCGTCCCGCGTGCCGTCGTTCGAGGTGCTGAAGCTCGCCACCACCCGCGCATCCTGGCGCACGTCCACCCGGACAATAGCGTAGCGGCTGGGCGCGCCCGGCTTCGGCACCTTCTCGGACGCGCTCGCGCCGTGAGTGTCGACCGTCAGCGCCTCGCCGCTGGGCAACGCGTCGTCATCCAGGCGCACGTAGAACTCCGGCTGGCTGACGTGCATCTGCACCGCCGCCTTTTCACCTTTCAGCACCAGCACCTGGTGCGATGCCGCGCGCGGATTCATCACGCCGCGCAGGATGCTGTGGCCGGTCTGCTTGTTCAGGTCTCCGGCGGACTGCATCAGCGGCACCAGCTCCGGCGTGCCCTGCCAGGTGTCCATTCCGAGGACGCTGTCCTCCGCGACCAGGTGCAAATCAGGCGCTACCTCGGGCGTCAGTTCGGCGCGCTCGCGCTCTTCGCGGGCCAGTTCCGGATCGAGGATGGGGGCCGGGCGCTGAGAGCCGTCTGTGCTCTCCTGCCCCAGCTCCGCAAGATGGCGCTGCTCCCACTTCCTGGTCGCGTCGAGGTCCACCAGGTTGAGCGGAACCTCTTCCACCTCGCCGCCGCGTTCCGCGCTGACGAACTGCACGCGGTCGCCCAGCACCTTGTAGCTCATCACGATCTGGTAGCTGCCGTCCTTCAGGATCAGCCGCGTCCGGCGCGCCGTCTGCACCTGGGCCGAGGCAGACGCATCGTTGCGCGTCGCCAGCTGGGCGGGCGCGGACCCCAGCAGCACCGCGACACTCAGCACACCCGAACCCACCCATCCTGCCGCACTCCAGCGTCGCATGCCTGCCCTCGAAGAGGATTCTAAGCGACGAAGCGGCCCAGCACGAGGCGCGCGGGTACGGACGCAAAGCCTAGCCAAGCTGATTGGATGGCATCTTCACGGCGCGACTCGCCGCCTTGCGCTGCTGCTTGATCCTGAGCGCCTTGCGCTCGTTCTGTTGCTGCTTCATCTGCCGCTGCGGGTTCAACGTGTCGGGTGTCTGGGCGGCGCAGGAGCCGGCGAGCGCGAGGCCAAGCGTAAACAGGCGGGCGGAACGGTAAAGTGGCATCAGGATCCCTCTTACTCGGTTGGACGAAGCACCGACCCGTATCGGTGGTCCACTCCCGGCCGTGGAAAACTCTGAAACTTTCCGAGCGGATCGTCAACCCGCCCGTCTGTCCGTATAGAAGCCAGCCGCAGAAGTCGAAGAAGCCATGACCAGCACCGGGGAACTGACGTTGATCCTGACCAGCGAGCGCAGCCGAACCTCATCCGCGCAGAACGTCCAGGCCGCGGAGGCTGATGCGCCGATCGATCTTGCCGCTCTCGTAACCAGCTACGGGCCCTTGCTGTTTCGCGTCGCGCATTCCATTCTGCGCAGCCGCACGGACTCCGAAGACGTGGTTCAGGATACCTTCGTTCGCGTGCTCGAGCACCGGCGAGCGCTGCCCGCCGTCCGCGACCTGCGCGTCTGGCTGGTGCGCATCGCGTGGAACCTGGCGCTCGATCGCCGCCGCCGCATCCGTCCGCAGCAGATCGACGATGCCTTCGCCGGCCAGTTGGCCGCGCACAGCGTTCCGGCCGACCAGGCGCTCAGCGAAGCGCGCCAGGTGGCGAATCTGCTCGCCGCGATCGAGCGTCTGCCGAAGCTGGAACGCCAGGTGCTGTTGCTCTCTGCCGTTGAAGAACTCTCGACCGCCGAGGTCGCCGGCGTCATCGGCAAGTCCGAGTCGGCGGCGCGTTCGCTGCTCTTTCGCGCCCGTACCAGGTTGAAAGAACGCACCGGGATTGACGAACGCGATCGGCTGGAACACGGCAGCAGGGGAGGACGCGCATGACCCATCACACCCATGACCCCGAGCAAGATGACCGGCTCGATCGCCTCCTGCTGCAGCTTGGCTCGACGCGGGCTGACCCGGGCTTCGAGGAACGCATCCTGCGCCGGGTGCAGGCGCGCGCAGGGCAGGCGGCACAGGCTAAGTCCCTCAGACGGCCGTGGCTGCTGGGCTGCGCGAGCGGCCTTGCCCTCGCCGGCATCGCCCTCGCGGTGGCCCTGCTTCACACCCGGCCCCAGGGTCCGGGTCGTCAGGCTCCCGTCGCTGCGGCGCGGCAGCCGCCTGGCTCCATGCTTCCGGCAGTCGCGTCCAGCCGCCAGGGTGACTTCGGCTCCCGCCACACCGGGTCCGAACAGCACCTGGGCCGTGGGCCAGTACCTCGGCAGGAGCGCGGGGAATCTGCCGCCTTACAAGCCCCGTCCTCCGCCGAGCAGGCGGTCAGCTTCCCCGCACCTCCGCTGCCGCTCACCACCGAGGAGAAGCTGCTGCTGCGCCTTGCCCACCACGGCGACCCTGCCGAGACGGCCATGTTGAATCCCGCGAACCGCGAGGCGGAGGAGAAAGCTGAGACCGCGCAGTTCGAGCAGTTCTTCCCTCCGCCGGCTCCGCCGCCGAACGAAGTCGCCAACGCCGAAGCGGCACCGGCCACACCGGCGCCTCGTTGAAGCGACATCCCGCTGAACCCGCTTTCGCCACGCCAGAAAGCTCGCTAACCAGAACCGCAAGGAGACCCGCTTTGGAACTCGCCCGGAACTTCGCCTGCACGCTCGCCCTCTCGCTCACCGTTGCCGCTGCCTGCGCCGTCGCGCAGAGCACCCCACCCGCCGAGAAGCCCGGCACACCGGCTGCGGCGCCCGATGCCCATCCCATCCGCACCTTCTACCTGGTCAATGCGACGCGGCCCAACGAAGGCAATGAAATTCTGACCACAGTGCGTAACATGCAGCTCGAACCGGAGATGAGGATTTACCTGACGCCCACCCAGAACGCGATTTCGGTGCGCGGCACGCCGGAGCAAGTCGCGTTGTTCGAACAACTCATCCAGCAACTGGATCGGCCGCACCGCACCTTTCGCCTCACCTACACCATCACGGAACTGGACGCGGGTAAACGCATCGGCGTGCAGCACTTCTCCATGGTCGTTCCCTCCGGCCAGAGAACCACGTTGAAAGAGGGAAGCAAGGTTCCAGTGATTACCGGCAGCTTCGACGAAGGCAAGAATGCAACCCAGAACCAGCTGACCTACCTCGACGTGGGTCTGAACTTCGACGCCACGCTGGACGATTTTCCCAGCGGCGTCCGCATGAAGTCGAAGGTGGAGCGGTCGGATATCGCGGAACAAAAGTCAAGCGTGGGCGCGGGCGATCCCATCGTGCGCCAGTCGGTGCTCGAAGGCACCTCGATGCTCACCGTGGGCAAGCCGCTGGTGCTCGGTTCGCTCGATATCCCGGACAGCACGCGGCGCCTCGAGATCGAAGCGGAGGTCGAGCCTCTGCCGTAGGCTTCGCGAGAAGAGCGAAAGCAGCACGCCAGGACGCCAGGGCACAGCCGCCTGACGCCGCCCGCCTGACGCCGCCCAGGTAAAACCGGGCCGATTGCGCGTAAAGCTTGCGACTTCACTCCTTCCTTGCTGCACGGCACCGGCCGGCTCCCCGCTCCGCGATACCATCAACGTATCCCCGTGCGAGCCTCCACCAAGCCGTCGTCTGCTTTGTCTCCGCGCGTGCTGATCGCCTTCGCCTGCGTGTACGTCTTCTGGGGGTCCACGTACCTGGCGATTCGCTTCGGCGTGCAGGTGGTCTCGCCGTTCGTGCTGGGATCGGTGCGCTTCCTCATCGCCGGCCCGCTGATGCTGGCGCTCTGCGCCGCGCGCGGGCTGACGCTGCGCCAGACGCGCCGCGATCTGGCGCTGCTGGCCGTGATGGGCATCCTTATGCTCGGCATCGGCAACCAGGGGCTGGTGTGGTGCGAGCAGTTTCTGCCATCGGGACTGGCGGCGCTTCTGCTGGCCGTCATCCCGCTGTACGTCGCGCTGGTGGAGGTGCTGTTGCCGGGCGGCGAGGGTCTGCGTGCGAGAGGCTGGATGGGCCTCGCAATCGGCTTTCTCGGGCTGGTCGCGCTGCTTGCGCCCGGGCTGCGCGGGGGCCTGCATGCCGGCCTCCACGCTCCGGGCGGACAACTCGTCGCGTGCCTGGTCGCGCTGGCCTGCGCCTTCGCCTGGACCTGCGGCTCGGTGCTCTCGCGGCGGGCCCGGCTCGGCGCCAGCCCGTTCGTCGCCGCCGCCTGGCAGATGCTGTTTGCCGGCATCTTCAACTTCGCTCTGCTGCTGCTGCTCGAAGGCACGCGCGGCCTGCACGCGGCGCGGTTCTCCATGCAGGCGTTCTGGTCGATCGCGTGGCTCATCACCTTCGGCTCGCTGGTGGGATATTCGGCCTACATCTACCTGCTCGAGAACGTGCCGGTGGCGAAGGTCTCCACCTACGCGTATGTCAACCCCATCGTCGCCGTGCTGCTGGGCGCGTGGTTCCTGCACGAGCGGCTGGCGCCGGTCGAGTACATCGGCATGGCGGCAGTCCTGGTCGCCGTCTACCTGGTCACCAGCTCCCGCCTGCAGAGCGGCACGCCGGTCGCGGAGCTCGAACTGGTCGAAGTGGAAGCGCAGGGCTGACGTAAGAGCACAAACGAACGCTATCGATGCCGAGAGACTCCCGAGGGGCCAGGGAGTAGTACCTGGGAACCCTCGCGCAACCATCCGTAACCTACGGCATTCTTTCCGCTTGCGTCCGGGGCCAGAAGCTCGTTGCATTGCCATGGCCGAAGGCCCGCGAGATCACAGCCTGGGAAGCAGCGGCGGGAATGGTCTGGTGACAGGATTTGCACGCTGGAAAGCCCGGCTACACGCTGGAAAGCCCTGCTAAAGGAGGCTCGAACTTCAGACTCAGCACCCTGGGGTTCTTCCGTATCGCCCATCCTCCCGGACCTGCTCAGCTCCGGCGCTCCGCTTCGCCAACACAACCTCGTCCAGCAGACTCGCTTCTAAAAACGCAATGCCGGGGCCGTGCAACAAGCAGTTGAGGCTTTGGAGCCGCTTCACGGCGTCGGCTCTGCTCCTGCTGGGCTGTGCCTTGGCACATGCCTCCGTCGCCGTCCTGGTGGGGGAGCCGTTTGGCAACTTCGGCACCATGATGCCGGTCGGCCATACCGCCATCTACCTGGATCACGTCTGCGCCGACGGCCCGCTGAAGCTGCGCATGTGCGAGCCCGGCGAACCCGAGGGCGTCGTCATCGCGCGCTACCACCAACTGGGTCAGCTCGATTGGTTGGCCTCGCCGGTGATGGAGTTTCTCTACGCAACCGACCGCCCGGAGAACGTGCTGCAGTATGCCACGCTAGAAAACTCCTGGGATCTGCGCGAGATCTACCGCAAACGCTACCTGGAAGCGATCGTGCCCGACGGAACCGAGTACGACAAGGCGACGCAGGAGTGGTGGGAGTCCGCCGGAACCGCCTACACCCGGCGCATCTGGGGCTACCAGCTGGACACCACGGCGGAGCAGGACGAGAACTTCATCCGGCGCATCAACGATCGCCCCAACCACCACGCCTACCGGCTCAACAAGGCCAACTGCGCCGACTTCGCCGCCGACCTGCTGAATATGTACTATCCCGGCAGCGTGCACCGCGACAAGGTGGCCGACTACGGCTGGATGACTCCCAAAACCGTGGCTCGCTGCGTGGAGGCCTACGGCAAGGCGCATCCGGAGCTCGATCTGCGCGTCTTCGAAGTTCCGCAGGTTCCGGGCTCCCTTCGGCGCAGCCGGCCGGTGCGCGGGGCGGCCGAAGCCGGCCTCAAGACCAAGCGCTACCTGTTCACGCTGCTGCTGATCCAGCCGGAGGTGCCGCTGGTCAGCGAGATTCTGTACCTGGATCGCGGCCGCTGGCAGATCGGCCGCAATGCGGAAGTGCTGCGGCCGTCCGACTTCGACTCTGAAAGCAGCAGCGGGGTGCTCGCCACGAAGTAGAGTCAACCTGCGAACGCGCCGGGAGCGTTGCACAACTCCTGCAGCACCCGGGAGTCGAGGTCAGACTGTAACCTGCGTGTTTTGAATACTTTGCTATCTTTTGTGCCGGGCAGGGCGTCAAGTCTACAAAAACGCGACAGACTGGATTCCCGCCACGTCGAAGCGCTTGCGGCAGCGGATGTTCTTGCAGCCCACCAGGTCGTCGCGCCGCACCATGTAGCTCTGCGCCTTGGCGAAGCGGGCGCGGTCGCGTTCGTCGGCACCGCGCCCAATCTGGGCCTTCTTGCGCCGCACCAGCCAGCTCAGCTCATACTCGTTCTGCTGCCCGCAGTGCGGACACGTCATCAGGTGAGTGCGGGATTCAGGCCGCTCGTCGAAAAAGTCGCGTTCTTCCATTGCTGTGGCCTCCTCTGCACCGGGCCGGACACAAGGCGACGCTGGGTTTGCGCGCCGGGTCGAGCGTGGCGCCGGGGCACGCCTGCCGCCCCGCTATGGAGTATTGCATACTGGGTGGGGTTCACAGAAGGGGCGAGGGCAGGCATGAAGAAGGCACAAAAAGGCGTGTTCTCGGTCGTCAAAGCGGTGAAGGCGAACGCCCGCGCACGCGTCGGCACGCCTCCCCCAGGCAGGGCTCTGCCCGACCCCGGCGCGAAGCAGACCCGCCAGCCAAAGCACAAGCAGACCTTCGCCGAGCTGCTGGAAAAGGGTGGCGCAAAAGACTGACATGCATCGTCGTCTTTCCTGCTCGTTGAATCGGCGTTCGCAGCCGATGGATGAGAGGGAGACGACACGATGCCTGGATCGGAAGCCGCCGGACAACCCGGCTCTGCCGCTGCATTCGCCCACACGCCGCGGGCGCGGGTGATGGCTGTTATGGCGCGGGTGGCCGGCAGGAGCAGGCGAGACAACCTCATCACCGCGATGAGCGACATGGGCCGGATCGCACGGGTGCTGGTCGAGGCTTCCATGAGCGCGGCGAAAAAGGCCGGGCTGCAGCGTGCGCGCGTCCTGGATGTGGTGGAGATGGAGCGCGAGATCCGGACCGCGGCGACCCGCAGCGAGGCCAGCAGCCGCGCCATGGCGGAGCGCACCGAGGTGGTGGTCTCGGCGCTCGACAGCAGCAGCCAGACGCTGGCCTCAACCACGCGCAACATGCAGGAGATGGTAACGACGGTGGGCTTGGGTGCGGACCTGATGCTCGAGTTCGTCCGCCGGATGACGGAAGTGAACCGGATTGTGGTCGAGATTCGCGCCATCGCCCGGCAGACCAATCTGCTGGCTCTGAACGCTGCGATCGAGGCCGCGCACGCGGGGTCGGAGGGTGATGGCTTCAGCGTCATCGCGCAGGAGATTCGGCTGCTGGCCGACCGCGCCGGGCACTCAACGACCGATATCGGCGAACAGATCGAGTTGATGACGGCGAGCGCAGATGCCACCGCGACAGCCTTGCAGCAGGGACGGACGGCAGCCGAGGCCAGCATTCGCGAGACGCTGGAGACACGCGGCTCGTTCGAGTCGATTCTCGAGGCGATGGACGAGGTGAAGGCGCTTGCGGCGCAGGTTGCCGAGGGCTCTGCCCGGCAGATCGCGGCCGGGGAGCGGGTCGCAGCGTGTGTGGCCGAGGTGGACACGATGGCGGCGCAGTCGTGCCTAGAGGCAGACGCCTCGGCCGAGATGAGCATCAAGGTGGTGACTTCCGCGTCGCGGGTTCAGAACCAGTTGCGCCGCTGGACTCTGCAGCAGGCCAACGCGGCGAATAAGGGCCGACGCTCCATGGACCTCTTAGTCAGGGAAGTGGACGTGAGCCAGGCCGCGATGGAAGCCGCGGTCGGCACGCTGCAGGCGCGCTGCGCCGCAGCCGGTCTGGCGGTGATCCATGGCTCGCTCGATCTGGAGGGAACCGTGGTGCCCGGGCTGCACTTTGGCCCGGTGCCGGCGACCGAGACCCTGGACTGGGTGGATGAGTTGCACGCTGAAACCGGCTTTGGAGTGACTCTCTTCGTGGCTCGCGACGAGGACTTTGTGCGAGTGGCGACCAATGTAAGATTGCCGCGTGGTGGACGAGCAATCGGCACGGCGCTGAACCCCAAAGGAGCCGCCATCTACGAGTTGCGGAACGGAAGAAGCTTCTACGGCGTGGTGTATGTGCTGGGCAACCCTTACATCGCGCTGTACCGGCCGGTCTTTGGTCCAGGCAACGTGGTGATTGGCGCACTGTACGCGGGCCGGGCGCTGGAGTGGCAGCAGGGCACCTGATCTCAACTTCAGCCAGGTTGCGACGGATGTTGGATCAGTGTGGGTCTGATGGTTCCGGATCGGAACTGTCCACAAAATATTTTCCTGGTGAGCAGGCTCGCCGATCGCCCAGGCTCAAAAATGGACTGTACCTTGCGGACTGAGGACGTGCATTCCATGGCAGAGACCAAGAAGACGAAGCTGCTGATCGTTGACGATGACGCAAGATTCTGCAGGAGCCTGAGCATCGTCTTTGAGCATGGGGGCTTCGATGTTCTGTGTGCGGCCAATGTCAACGAAGCCCTGAGGCTGATCGCGGCAAACGTCTTCGATGTGCTTGTCAGCGATCTGCACATGCCGGACGCTGGCGATGGGCTCACCGTAGTAAGCGCCATGCGTCATGCGAATCCCCGGGCGATCACCATCATCAATAGTGCGCACCCCGAGATGCAACGGGCAGCGGCGGCCATCGTAGCTCAGGCGGACGGAGTGTACGTCAAATCTCAAGGGGTAGGGAATCTGGTGGCGATGGTCCGGGCAAAGATGGAGGGGGCAAGGCATCCCGTGGTACCGGTAAGCAGCATTGCCGTCATTCTCCAGGAGGAAGCGGAGTTGACCATCAAAGGGTGGCTTGCCAGGGTCAGCGCCAATCCGCGGATCGCCGCAATCGACCTGAACGATGCCGAGCGCTCAGCGCATCTGCCCCAGCTTTTTCAGGATCTTGTGCATCGGCTGAAAAACCCGTTGGAGCTGGGGAGCCATGCTCTGACGTCTCCTGCCGCAGCCGAGCACGGGCTGCGGCGGCGGGAACAAGGGTACACCGCCGCGATGATGGTGGAAGAGTCGCGGATGTTGCAGGTCAGTATCTTCCAGACTTTGCAAGAGAATCTGCACCGGGTGAACTTCAGTCTGGTGCTCGTGGGAGTGATGGAAATTGCTGATGAGGTGGATTCGCAGCTTGCCCAAGCGATGAAGGCGTACGTTGCCGAGTCGAACATCGACGATCTGACCACTGCCGCGTAGCACGTTCTCCTCCCGGCTTCGACCCTTGTTCTCGACGGCCCCGCATGGTCTTTGCTGATCCGGCGGCATGCGGCGCAGTTCGTGCCGCGGGCGGGAGTTCGGTAAGCTGGAACGATGAATCTGGATCTGATGCTGGTGCTGTTTCAGATCGTGGTGCTGGTGTTTTCCTTCAGCGTGCATGAAGCGGTGCATGCCTATGCCGCGCTGCGGCTGGGCGACGCGACTGCGTACATGCTGGGGAGGGTGACCTTGAATCCCGCGCGGCACATCGATCCGTGGGGCTCGATCCTGATGCCGGCGATCAGCTTCTTGTTTGGCGGGACGCTGGTAGGCTGGGGCAAACCCGTGCCGGTCACGCTGCGCAACTTCAGAAAGATCAAGCGGGATGATGTGCTTTCGACGGCGGCGGGGCTGGCCAGCCACCTCGGTCTGGCGCTGATTGCGCTGCTTCTGCTGGTGGCGTTGAAGCACACGCACACGGTGGGCGCGGATGCGGTGCTCTCGGCCATGGCGCTGGTGAAGAAGGTGCCAGTCGACATGACCGCGCTGCCGCAGCTGTTTCCGATCGCGCTGCTGCTGTATTACATGGTGGTGATGAATGTGCTGTTGTTCGTCTTCAACCTGATCCCGGTGCCGCCGCTCGATGGCAGCCGGTTTATCCGCTACGTGCTGCCGTACAACGTGGAGCGGATGTACGACCGGGTCGGCATGTTCGGCTCGTTTCTCATGTTCTTTGTCGCGGCGCGGATCGTCTTTCCAATTTTCTATCCGCCGTTGATCAATACCTTCGATGTGCTGCTGTTGAGCTTGTAAGACGTGGTGGCGGAGAGTGAGTCTGGGAACAATATGAGTGATGGAACACAGCAGATGGGTCGCCGCCGGGTACTGAGCGGCATGCGGCCAACGGGCAAGCTGCACCTCGGCAACTACATGGGAGCGCTCTACAACTGGGTGAAGCTGCAAGATGAGTATGAGTGCTACTTTTTTATTGCGGATTACCACGCGTTGACGACGGACTACGAAGATCCGAGCCGGCTGCTTACCAATATCTTTGAAATCGCCGTCGATTTTCTCGCTGCCGGTCTCGACCCTTCCAAGTCCACCATCTTTGTACAGTCCCATGTTCCGCAGCACGCGGAGTTGAACCTGCTGTTCGGGATGTTTACGCCTCTGAGTTGGCTGGAGCGAGTGCCGACCTACAAAGATCAACAGGAGCAGCTGCGGGACAAGGATCTGGCGACCTATGGTTTCCTGGGATACCCTCTTCTCCAATCCGCCGACATCCTTATCTATCAACCCGAGTTTGTGCCCGTGGGACAGGATCAAGTCGCGCATGTGGAGCTGACCAGGGAAGTCGCTCGGAAATTTAATCAGCTTTATAGTCCGAGGCACCTAGTGACCGGCGCGGACAAGATGGCGACCGAAGAGATCGACCCTCAGCGGAAGATTCTTCCGGAACCCGAGGTCCTGCTGACGCCCTCTCCAAAGCTTCCGGGCATCGATGGCAGAAAGATGTCAAAGAGCTACGGGAACAGCATTCTTCTCTCGGAACATCCGGAAAGCGTGATCGAGAAGATGAGCCGGATGAGCAATGGAGGCCAGAGAAATCCGCAGACAGAACCTGGCGAGCCGGACATCTGCCCTGTAGGCGACATGCATGCGCTCTTCAGCGAGAAGGACGTGAACGAATACGTGCGGACCGGGTGTCGCACAGCAGCGATTCTCTGCTCGGAATGTAAGGCGATGGCGGCAAACAGCATCAACCTTCGGCTCGCTCCGATCCGTCAAAGGCGAGAACAACTTGAAGACAGTCCGGCGCAGGTGTGGGAGATCCTGGAGGCTGGAGCCAAGCGCGCGGCCGCTCGGGCTGAGCTCACGATGCAGCAGGTTCGCGACGCAATGGGATTGTCTCGGGTTCGCAGACCAGTTGCGGACGAACGGCTCGCGTCCCGGAGCGGATTGGATTATTCCGCGCCTCACGATCTGAGCGGGCATGCGGACTGGTGGAATATTCCGGATCCCCTGGTCAGAGCGCGAACGCTCCGCGAGAAGTGGCTCCATGGGATCGTACCCAGCGAAATCGCCTTGAGTCGCGATTCCGATCAGGTTTACGTAACGAGAAAGGGAAAGAGAGTCTATGTGTCGTCTTCTCTGGAGGGCAGGGAAGACGGATGGCACTTCGAGGCTGTCGTAAAGAGTTACGAGTTGATGGTTCTCCTTTGTTGGGATTCAACCTACTTGCTGCACGACTTTGTAATCCCTCAAGCTGCTTTCGTTGGTCCTTGGAGCTTGCTGAAGAAGGTGTACAAGAAGGAGAAGCTGCCATTCTGGGTCGAGAGAAGCGAGAACAGGTTCTTGCTTAAGCTGCCGAATGCGGAGCCGATCGATATCACGATGTATCGCGGGCAATACCGCCCCATGAACTAAACAAGCGAGCGAGCGCATTGATCGAGGGAAACCCAAACGATATGGAGCATCCCGCCGCCCAGGAGCATGGAGAGCCATTCGTCCTGAGGCCGCGGCCGGAGCCGTCTCCGGCGCCCGAGCCGAAGAAGCCTGCCCCGGCGAAGGATGATGGATCGCTGTCGCCGTTTTCGGTGACGGTCGGGCAGGTCTACGACGGGCCGATGGATCTGCTGCTGGACCTGATTCGCAAGCAGAACATCGACATCTACGACATCCCCATGGGCCGGATTACGGCGCAATTCCTGGAATACTGCCACCATCTGAAGAACACGGACGTGGATGCCGCCGGAGAGTTTGTGTACACGGCGTCGCTGCTGATCCACATCAAGAGCAAGATGCTGCTGCCGCGGGATCCGTCGGAGGTTGCTGGCGGCGACGCGGAAGACCCGCGCCGCGAGCTGGTGGAGCGGCTGCTGGATCACGAGCGCTTCAAGGCGGCGGCGCAGATGCTGCAGCAGAAGCAGCAGGTGGAAGAGGCGACGTGGACCAACCCGGGCATGCGCGACTTCCGGGACGATGCCGGCGCGGAGCCGGAGATTGCCGCCGACACGGTGGACCTGGTGCGGGTGTTTGGCGACATTCTGGCGCGGCTGCGGGCGCGTCCCGTGCTGAACGTCGATGAAGAGTCCGTAACCGTGGCGCAGATGATCGACTACGTGAAGCGCCGGCTGCTGATGGAGGATAAGCCGGTCTCCCTGCGTCGGCTGCTGCACAACACGCACACGGAGCGGGCGCTGATCTGCATGTTCCTCGCCCTGCTCGAACTGGTCCGCCTGCAGGCCGTGCTGTTACACCAGCCAGACCTTCAGGGCGACATTCTGATCAAGAAAGCGGAAGGGTTCGACCAGATCTTCGAGGATGAGCAGGCGGCCAGGGACGACTGGCGGTAGGGATTAGAGATGAGCCGGCATGTCTACAACAGACCTCGATAGATGGCGGCGGTCGCCTGGTCGAAGCAGCAGAAGATCACGCGTTCGAGCGGCGGACGCGCGTGCGTGCGGACGGTGGCGACGGCGATCTGGGCAGCGCGCCGGCTGGGGAAACCGTAGATGCCGGTGCTGATGGCTGGGAACGCAATCGATTCCGCCTGGTGTTCGGCGGCGAGCTCCATAGAGCGCTTGTAGCAGCTTGCCAGCAGGGCTTCTTCGCCGCGGTGGCCGCCGTGCCAGACCGGGCCTACAGCGTGAAAGACCAGGCGGGCGGGCAGGCGGAAGCCGGGCGTGGCCTTGGCGTCGCCGGTGGCGCACCCGTGCAGTTGGCGGCAGGCCTCGAGCAGTTCAGGGCCGGCGGCGCGGTGGATGGCGCCGTCGACGCCGCCTCCGCCGAGCAGCGAGGTATTGGCCGCATTGACGATGGCATCGACCTGCAGCCGGGTGATGTCGCCGAGGAAGACTTCGCAAGTCATTCGCAGGATCCTCCCGTCGAGATAGATGCGGGCTTTGTGGGAGGCGCGTTCCTGTTTTGTTCACACAGCGTTCATCGTGCGTTCTTATTGCGGGGCTAACGTGAGGCGACCACACAATCCCACAAACAGGTGAATCTACTGATGGCTACCCCCGCGATCGCGCCCCCAGGATCGTTGCTCGACGAAAAGATGAAGAAGTCCAGTCCCGGGATGATCGGTTCGATCCTGTTCGGCGTCATGCTGGTGGGCGGGGCAATCTATATCGGCACCCACCTGTCGAAAGACCTCTCGGTGGTGCACAATGCCTCGATCTTTCCGTTCCTGTTGTTAGGCGTCGCGTTGTTTATCGCGCTTGGATTCGAGTTTGTAAACGGTTTTCACGACACCGCCAACGCAGTGGCGACGGTGATCTACACGCATTCGCTCGAGCCGCACATTGCGGTGGTGTACTCGGGCATCCTGAACTTCATCGGTGTCCTGTTGAGCCCTGGCACGGTGGCATTCGCGATCATCTCCCTGCTGCCGGTGGAGTTGATTCTGAAGGTGAGCGCCGGATCCGGATTCTCGATGGTCTTCGCGCTGCTGCTGGCGGCGATCCTGTGGAACCTGGCGACGTGGTGGCGGGGACTGCCGGCGTCGAGTTCGCACACCATGATCGGGTCAATCCTGGGCGTGGGCGTCGCCAACCAGCTGATGCAGGGCAACAACGGCACGGCGGGCGTGGACTGGGAGCAGGTGCGCAAAGTATTTACCGCGCTGCTGGTTTCGCCGGTGGTGGGTTTTGTGATGGCCGCCGCAATCTTCTTCCTGTTCAAGCTGGTGGCGCGCGATCCACGACTCTACAAGGCGCCAGAGGGTACGGCTCCGCCGCCGTTCTACATTCGTCTGCTGCTGATCCTGACCTGCGGAGGCGTGAGCTACTTTCATGGATCGAACGACGGGCAGAAGGGCATGGGCCTGATCATGCTGATCCTGGTGGGCACGGTGCCGACAGCGTACGCGTTGAACCATGCCGTGGGCCCGCAGGAGGTGCAAACCTTCGTGGCGGTTTCGAACCAGTTCTCCGACTCGCTGAAGCCGTATACCGATCCGGCCGCAACCGTGCAGGATCCGACGCCGGACCTGGAGCATTTTGTCAGCACCAAGACCTACACGCCGAATACCATGTCCGCGCTGCAGGCGGAGGTGAACGAGATTCGCAACGAAGCGGCGAACTACGGGTCGCTGGGCAACGTGCCGCAGAGCATGCAGGCCAACGTCCGCAACCAGATGTACCTGGTGAGCGAGACTCTGCGGCTGCTGCCCAAGGCCAAGAACGCGCCGAAGCTGCAGCCTTCGGATGCCGCGGTGCTGAAGAACTACAAGAGCTACCTGGACAAGTCGACCAAGTTCATCCCACCGTGGGTGAAGGTGGCGGTCGCTCTGGCGCTGGGCCTGGGGACGATGATCGGCTGGAAGCGCATCGTGGTGACGGTGGGCGAGAAGATCGGAAAGACCCACCTGACCTACGCGCAAGGGGCATCGGCGGAGATCACGGCAATGATCACCATCGGGCTGGCCGACGGGTACGGACTACCGGTGAGTACGACGCATGTGCTGAGCTCGGGCGTGGCGGGCACCATGGCGGCCAACCACAGCGGTCTGCAGCTTTCAACCATCCGCGACATTGCGCTGGCGTGGGTGTTCACGCTTCCGGTCGCGGCGCTGCTGTCGGGCGGCCTCTTCTACGTGTTCAACAAGATGGTGGGCGGCGCCTGACAGCGCGCAGTCCAGGTTGCGGGCTCATGGGTTGATAGACTGAAGCTGTCGACCTATGAGCCTGAAAGCAAAGATTGAAGCGGTCATTTACGCGTCGGAAGAGCCGGTAACGCTGGTTCAGTTGGTGGGGCTGCTGGGTCTGGAGGCGCAGGCGGAGCTGGACGCGCTGGCGGCGCGGCAGAACACGCTGCAGCTTGTCGGCGACCAGGATTTAGGCGATCCAATCGCCAATGCCCCAGCCGCCGGCGATCAGGCCGGCGCGCCGGAGTCGCCGGAGTCGCCGGAAGGTACGGACGCGGCGGCAGACGAGGCAGCCGAAACGGTGCCGGGGTCCGCCGGTCTGGAAGCCGTTGCGGCGCCTGGAGGCTTGAACGCACCGGCTGAAGCGTCGGACCCGGCGGCGGACAAGCGGCATGCGCGCGAGCGCGAACGCAAACTGCGGGAGTATCTGCGCGAGATCGTTGAACAACTGATGCGGGAGTACGCCACGTCCGATCGCGGGCTCGAGGTGCGCGAAGTGGCGGGCGGCTACCGCATGGCCACCAAGCCGGAGTATCATGACGCGGTGCGCGGGTTCGTCAAGAGCCTGAAGCCGCCGCTGAAGTTGTCGCTGCAGGCGCTGGAGACGCTGGCGGTGGTCGCTTACAAACAGCCGGTGACGGCGCCGGAGGTCTCGGAGATTCGCGGTGTGGACTCGGGCGGCGTGCTGGGCTCGCTGATGGCGCGCAAGCTGATTACGACGGCCGGCCGCAAGCAGGTGATCGGCCGACCTATCCTGTACAAGACGACGAAGGACTTCCTGGTCCGGTTTGGACTGAAGGACGTGGCGGAGCTTCCAAGCATCGAAGAGTTTGAAAAGATGGCCGGTGAGTTGGCCGGGCAGGAGGAGATTCCCATGCCGGAAGGGTCCGACACGAAAGAGATGGCGGAGGAGCGGATCACGCACGAGAACCTGCTGGAGGAGCAACACGTCTCCGAACCACAGGCGGACGGCGACACGACGGACTTGGAGCCGGACGAGAGTAATCGGCCGGATGATGGGATGCCGGCGGTGGATGGCCGCCTGTCCGGCCTGCCGCCGCGCGAGGATGTGCCGGGAGAAGATCCTTCGGCGGATGAAGCGGCGATTCAGTCAGGCGCGGGCGTGGGGGAGTGATCGTGGCGACTGAATTCCGACCGGCAGAGCGCGACCTGATCGACGACAACGTGTCCGACGTGATTGCTACGCCAGAAGGCGACAACGAGATGCTGCCGGACCAGCCGCTCGAGCCTTCAGCAGACGCCGCCGTCACCGGTCTGGAGACGCCGCGCGGCAGCGAGCCCGACTCCTACAACATCGACAAAGGCTAGCAACGACAAGATCGACAAAGGCCAGCGACGCGGTGGGTAGCCCCTTCTCCCGCGGCGACGATGATTGTGCCTCGGCAGCCGGACGTTTTCCCTCCTGCATCGAGCCGGAGACTCAATTATCGCGATGAGGCCCGTCATGCATGGGGCACCCACTCTTTCAGCGGATAATAGGAACATGAAGAATGTAGAGCCGAAGCCACCCGCACCCACCGGCGAGCGGCTGCAGAAGATCCTGGCGCAGGCGGGGATTGCCAGCCGTCGCAAGGCTGAGGAGATCATCCTTGAGGGGCGGGTGCAGGTGAACGGCACAACCGTCACCGAACTGGGAACGCGTGCCGAGATGGGCCGCGACCACATCCGGGTCGACGGCAAGTTGTTGCAGGGCAAGGAACAGCAGCGGTATTACATGCTGAACAAGCCGCGCGGCTATGTGACGACGCTGGACGACCCGCAGAAGCGTCCGACCGTGATGCAGTTGATGCAGCAGAAGCATGGTCCTCACGGCGACCAGGTGCGGCTTTATCCGGTGGGACGCCTGGACTACCTGAGCGAGGGTCTGCTGCTGATGACCAACGATGGGGCCCTGGCGAACTCCTTGTCGAAGGCCGCGGCGGGGGTGGAGAAGACCTACCTGGTGAAGGTGAGCGGGGTTCCGCCTCCGGAGGCACTGGAGCAGATTCGCCGCGGCATCATGATCGACCGGGGCCGGCTGGACGAGGTGCGCGCGGGACGCCGGGACCGCATCCTGACGGCTCCGGCCAAGGTCGAACTGGTGCGTGGTGGCGACAATCCCTGGTTTGAAGTGACGCTCACCGAAGGCCGCAATCGCCAGTTGCGCAAGATGTTCGAGGAAATTGGCCACCATGTGGAGAAGATACGGCGCATTGGCTACGGGGCGCTGCGGCTGGATGTGCCGCCGGGGGAGTTCCGCGAACTGAAGCCCGGCGAGGTGATGGCGCTTGACCGGGCGGCCAAAGGGAAGAAGGTCGAGCCGAAGAGGAATCTGCCGGAGTTCGCGAAGCTGAAGACGCCGGTGAAGCCAAAGAGTACCAGGCCGCGGCGCCCGGGCGGCGCCAAGCCACGGCCGGGACGCTGAAGCAGATCTCCCGTTGCCGGAGCTGAAGGTCTGCAGGACCTTTTCCTTCCATCGCGCCAGTGCGGAGCGCAAAGCTCCCTGTAAACCCACGGGATAGTTACTCCAGGGGTTTGACGAGGCTGTAAGCCCGGGGCCACAATACTCCCGCTTTTCATCTGCGGATTGAGGACATATTCATGTCCCGAGCATCCAATGGAGAGCAAAGGAGCAACACAGGTGGCGATCGAAAAGGCAACATTCGGGGCAGGATGTTTTTGGGGTGTGGAGGCTCGGTTCAGCGAGATCTCGGGAGTACTGGATACCGCAGTTGGGTACGAAGGCGGGTCGCTGGAACATCCGACTTACAAGGAAGTGTGCACGGACCGCACCGGCCATGCCGAGGTGGTGCAGATGACGTTCGACCCGGCGCGAGTCAGCTACGAGGCGCTGCTGGACGCCTTTTTCTCGCTGCACGATCCCACGCAGTTGAACCGGCAAGGGCCGGATTGGGGTACCCAGTATCGCAGTGTGATCTTTACCGAGAACGAGCAGCAGGCGGCCGCCGCCCGGGCGAAGATTGCTGAATTGAGCGCATCAGGAAGCTTTCGCAACCCGATCGCGACACAGGTTGCGCCGGCGACCACGTTCTGGAAGGCCGAGGAATACCATCAGAAGTACCTGGAAAAGCGTGGCATGGTGAGCTGCCACATCTGATCGTGTCTGGACGGCGGCCGCTAGGCGGTTTCGGCCACCTGGTGGCGGGAGCCCTTGACGAAGCCCAGGATGGAAACGTAGGCGTGCGCCACCAGCGGGCAGAAGCTGGCGGCAAACGTGAAGAATACCGCCTGGCGCACGTTGTGGACGCCGACCAGGATGACGAAGAGCGTCTGCACACCGACCAGCAGGCTGATCTCCAGGATCGACCCACTCCAGAACAGCCACTTCCGGGCTCGGTTCATGATCCAGATGACTCCTGCGATGTAGTTAATGCAGGAGCCGCAGACCAGCCATCCGATCTCCGCCTGCAGGCCGGCGTATTTGGGGCCGAGAATCCATAGAAAGATGGCGGGCCGCACGAAGGCAAGCAGCACGACCGGCGTAGAGGCGGCGGCCGCGCCGGCCAGCAGAAGCGCATAGCGGCGGAGCACGCGTGCCGTTGCGAGCCGGGCGAAGTAGGGTTCGACGACGATCACGTTGAAGGTCATCAGGACCGAGAAGAGGGCACCGATGCGGCCGAGCGCGGCGACTTGGGCGACGTCGACGGTGCCGCCGAAGATGGAGATCAGGAAGAGCGAGATCTGCGACTGGAAGGCGGCGAAGATAGCTGCCGGCGCGGCAGGCATGACGTAGTCGATGATCTCGCGATCGGTGGCGGGGCTTTCCCCCGCGGGCCAGGTGAGCAGGGGGCGGGACCGGCGCTCCAGCAGAAAACCGTTGGCCGTGATGTTGAGCGCCGTGAGTCCGGCTGCGGTCCAGGAGTTAAGACCACCGACGACGCCAAGAACCAGATAAAGCCCGAGCCGGCTGGCGCCCGTAACCACCTGGGGAACGTAGTAGTCGCGCAGCCGGCCATAGAGGAAGAGCGGAGCGGAGAAATAGGACATCTTTCCGCTGGAATAAAGCGCCAGCAGCACCGAGGCCACGAGCGCGGTCTGGATGCGCCAGTTCCAGTGATGCCGGTGCATGAGAGCGACGAAGACCAGCGTGGCGGGTGGAGCGAGGATCAGGAAGCTGCGGTCGCGCAGGTGCTTGGCGGAACGGACGTAGCGTCCGACCAGGGCCAGGTCCTGGGTGCGTTCGCCGACCAGCGGGATGATGGTGCTGGCGAAACCCAGGTCCATCAGAATTCCGGCCACGGACTGAAAGCCGGTGGCGAGTCCGAACTGCGCGTAGGAGTCGATGGACAGCTTGCGGGCGAGCAGCAGGCCGGCGAGGATGCCGATCGCCTGCACCGCTCCCTGCCCGAGAAAGAAGTTGCCGACGATGCGCGCACTCTGGCGAGTCTTCGCCCAAAGCGCATCGTGCCAGGCCTGCTGGTCGAGACTGCCGTCGAGTTCAGTGTCGAGCGGACGCGGATCGTCGGGAAGAACGACGGGCATAAGGTGGCTCTGGAGGAGCTTAGATGACTTCGGGACTACTGCAGGACAGGTGTGGGTGCTTCGCGCAGGCTGTCGATCAGGATCCAGCCGGTGGGAAGAAGGTCGGGGAAGAAGCTTTCCGGGGTGCGGAGCCAGTGTTTAGGGGCCACCACGATCTTATCTGCGCGCGGGTTGAGCCAGGCTCCCCACCAGGAGAAGCTGCTGTTGGCGATGATGTGATCGCGGCAGGCGGACATGAGTCTCAGGTCTTCGTGGGCGGCGGTGTCGCCGTTATGGTCGATGAAGACAGCGGAGAGATCGGCAGGAAGATGAGCGCGCGCCCACGGGATGTCGTCCGAGAAGACGAAGAAGGTGGGGCGGTCGCGGCACTGACGCAGGATGTCGATTGCCTTCAGGTAGTGCTCGAGCGGAAGGGCGATGTTGCCCTCGGCGGCGAGGGTGTAGTCACCGCGGCGGATATGCAGCGAGACCGGATACTCACGATCCCGGATCCGTTGCAGGACTTCGACGTTTTTGCCCGTGGCAGGCTCGCTGAAGGAGAAGTCGCGGCGGAGTTGCGGTTTTACCGCCTCCACCAGCGGCCAGGTCTGCCAGTAGCCGAAGAGATAGACGATTTCGGCACCGGCCACGGGGAGAGTGGGTTGGAATTGATAGCGCTGCTCCAGCGACTCGCGGACGATCTGGATGCGGTGCAGTTTGCGCCAGGCGTGGGATGCGGGCCGCAGCCAGGGCTTGGTGGTGAAGACCAGGCGATCCTGCCGGTTGAGCGGCTGCAGCGGCACGGGAATGTTGAAGTGTGACAGCAGAAACGGCCGCGCATAGCCGTACGAAAAAGAGACCTGCGGCGGATCGATAGCCACCCGCATGGAGGCGCCATACTGCTGCGCGTAGAAGATCCCGGCTGCGTACTGAAAGAGCTGGTTGCCGAGGCCACTGATCTGCCGAACGACGAGTTCCATGAAGTCCTAACGAGTTTGAGCCGCCTGGGCTGCCTGACGGTAGCCTAGCCGCTCGTGCAGAAGAAGAACAAGCGGGGTGAGCGGATTGGGGCAGCGGACCGCGGTTGCCGCATCGGCGATCAGGGTGAGAGCCGGCAGAATGAGGCGAGGCTCGCTGAGAATAGGAACCAGAGTACGCTTGAGCCACGAACGCGAGGGCTGCAGCTGGCGTTCGGGCCAGAGCTGCCCGAACAGATATGCGGCGGAGCCAACATGCACCATGCGCCGGCAGGCAAGGCGAAAGCTGGTGGGGTGAAGGTGGTCGGCGATGGCGTCAGGCAGGAAGTACATCTGCAGGTTGTGCTCGCGGGCGAGCCGGTAGCCAAGTTCGATGTCTTCCATGGCGGCCTTGTCAAAGGCCGGATTGAAGGGATTACGGCGCAGGTATTCGGTCTTGAATGAGAGATTGCTGGTGTAGAAGTGTTCCCAGCCCGGCGGGGTTCCGGTGGCGAGCGCGCCATAGCTGAATTGAACGCCATCGCGATCGAGCCAGCGCATGAAGGGAGTGATCGACTGGCCGGATTCGCTCCATCGGGTGAAGCCGACCGCGACGGCCTCCAGTTCCGGATGAGCGCGGTGCAAGTCGAGATGATTGCGAATAAAGTTCGATGCAGGAAAGATGTCGTCGCCGATGAGAATGCCGACCGGCGCGGACAGATGAGCGATGGCGAGATTGCGGGCCGCCGCCGGACCGGCATTGGCCTGGTGGAAGGAATGCAGGGGAAACGGCGCGGAGCCTTGATACCGCTCCAGCACAGCGCGTGTATGGTCGGTAGAGCCGTCGTCGACGACCAGCACTTCGAAGTCGCGAAAGTCTTGCCGTTCCAGGTGCTGCAGACACTGGAGCAGATCGTTAGCGCGATTGTAAGTCGGGATCACGACGCCAACGGCCGGCTGAGTGGGAGACAGCTGCATAACTCGCAGCGTCTATTTTACTAACGAATGAGCAACACTCGTCCGTTGCCAGGCGGATTCCGAGATCTCTCGGGAGCCAGAGGGAGAGCGTTTGAGGCAGGAGCAGGACGCAAGCGAGAGCGTCTGCGCGGTGGTGGTGACGTTCCACCCGGAGGCGGACGTGCTGGCCAACCTGGCGGCTGCGCGGCGGCAGGCCGGTCTGCTGGTTGTGGTGGACAACGGGTCCAGCGCCGATGAACTTGCCCCGATCCGCAGCCTGCTCGCGGACGATGCGGGAGCAGTCCTGGTGGAGCATGGCAGGAACCTCGGGATTGCGACCGCGTTGAACCGCGGGGTGCACGAAGGCATGGAGCGCGGTTTCGAGTGGATGCTCTTGTTCGATCAGGACAGCAGGGTGACCGACGGCTTTACCGAAGCCATGATGGGCGGTTTTTCGCGGAGCCGCTGGGGCGAACGGCTGGCGCTGCTGGTACCGCGCTACCTCGATAAACGGGTGGGGACGGCTCTCCAGCCGGAGCGGCGCGAGGACGGTGGGCTCGAGGTGGCCATGACCTCAGGCAGCCTGCTGCAGGCAAAGACGTTTCAAGAGCTGGGCTGGTTTGCCGATGAATTGTTTATCGATGCGGTCGACCACGAGTACAGCCTGCGTTTGCGGTCGGCGGGCTACATGGTCGATGAGTGCAGCGAAGCCGTGCTGCTGCATTCGCCGGGAGATCCCCGGGTAGTTCGTTGGCGCGGGCGGAAGCTGTACGAAGTTGCAAACTACAGCCCGGCCCGCCGGTACTACCAGGAGCGGAACAAGATCTGGCTCTACCGGCGCTACTTCGGGAAATTTCCAGGCTACTGCGCGCGGCTGATGCTGTTCAGTGGCAAGGATCTGGTGAAGATTCTGATCTCAGAAGACAATGCGAGGAAGAAAGCCTTTTACTTTCTTCGCGGGGTAAAGGACGGGTTACTGGGCAGGATGGGCGGGTTGGAATAACCGTGGACGAACGAACAAAATCCATGCTATGCTTGAAGCACGCGTGAGCGTAGGGCACTTCAGGGGAAGACCGAAAGTTTGGTCTGGCCAGAGACTGGAGTGAGAACCCTCTCCACCGCACGATCTTTTCCGTACGTCGGCCGTTGTTCCAGGCGCCGGCTACCCTTTGAGAGCTGAAATGCTCTCGGATTCAGGAAGAGATGCGGCGCTGGTTGCTCTGGCTGGAAGGCGCTGGTCATCGGACCCGCCTCGCCGTGCAGCAGCAGCGCTTCTTGTGAAAAGCAAAAGCTTTGCTGACTCCTCAGACTATGAACGGCGCTCTGGAGAGCGCCCAAGAAAGCGCTGTGCCACTGCCCGCGGGCGTGCGTCCAGACGCAAGAAAAAGGATTAACTTGAACTCTGCAATGCTTGAGAACGAAACCCAGAACCAGAATGAAACTGCAGTTCAGCCTACCCATGAGAACCACAATTCCAAGATCATCAGCGCGATGAACACGGAGATCGATCCGAAGACGGGTCTGCCGTTGTTGAAGGACGTCCACTTCGCGGACTTCGCGGTCTCCGACAGCTTGAAATCGCGGCTCGCCGCCGCCGGCTTCAACACGCCGACGCCGGTGCAGGCGAAGGCGATTCCGCCGGCGCTCGAAGGCAATGACATCCTCGCCACGGCCTCGACAGGAACTGGCAAGACGCTCAGCTTTTTGATTCCGATGATCGAGCGCATGGATGCGAACTCGGTGCCTTCAAGCAAGGGCAAGCGCGGGCCCATTCGCTCGCTGATCCTGCTGCCGACGCGCGAACTCGCCATGCAGGTGCTGGAGGCGTACGCCAAGATTTCGCCGCAGGCGAAGTCGGACTCCGTGCTGGTGTGCGGTGGTCTTAGCGAGAACATACAGCTTGATCAACTGGGCCGCGGACCGCGACTGGTGGTGGCGACGCCGGGCCGGCTGGAAGACTTTCTGCGCCGGCGTCAGGTCAACCTTGGCTCGGTGGAGATGCTGGTGCTGGACGAGGTGGACCGGATGCTCGATATGGGCTTCCTGCCAGCAATCCGGCGCATCGTTGGAGCGCTGCCCAGGACTCGCCAGACCATGTGCTATTCGGCGACACTCGACGCGAATATCACCGAAATTGTGCGCGACTACGTGCAGAAGCCGGTTCGGGTCGAGATTGGCACCACCTCCAAGCCTTCCGACCGGGTGGAACTGCGGGTCTATACGGTCATGCAGGATCAGAAGCTGGGCCTGCTGAACCAGATGCTGAAGGAAGAAGAGGGCACGTTCCTGGTCTTCTCGCGCACCAAGCATGGCGCAGATCGCATCGCGAAGAAGCTGGAGAAGCTGGGGCACGATGCCGAAGTGATCCATGGCGATCGCTCGCAGTCGCAGCGTACGGCGGCACTGAAGGGCTTCTCCACCGGCAAGCACCGCATCCTGGTGGCGACCGATGTGGCCGCGCGTGGGATCGACGTCAAGGACATCGCCCACGTTGTGAACTACGATCTGCCGAACGCGTCGGATGACTTTGTGCACCGAATTGGCCGGACCGGGCGCGCCGGGCAAAAAGGCGTGGCAACGACCTTTGTGATGCCGCAGGAGCGCTCGGACGCCCGCAAAATGGAACGCGACCTGAAGATCAAGTTCGAGTGGCGCGAGGCGGACAAGAACCTGGAGAAGGAAGAACGGAATCGTCCGCTGGACCTGGCGACGGCGCCGGTCGACGCGCTGCTGCAGATGGAGTCGCGCGCGTGGCGCACCGGGGATACCTCGGCTGAACGGCAGGCGGGTGCGGCGGCGCCTTATCGCGGAAGTGGCAGTGGCTTCCGTTCGCGCAGCGGAAGCGGATTCTCGGGCGGCGCACGGCCTGGCGGACAGGGCGGACGCGCCAGCAGCAATCGTCCCGGAACCAGCCGCAGTGGACCCGCACGCCGCGGCCGCTAAGCCAATTGGACTACAACGAAGAAGCCACGCAGCAATGCGTGGCTTTTCGTTTTCTGCGGAAGAAGTCATGTTTGCGGGGCCCCACGCTGGTGGCACCCGATGCATCATAGCGTCATGCCTGAGGATTTGCCGAAGCTCAAGGAAGTTGTTGCGATGGCAGCGGACGATAAGAACTTCCTGCTGCGCATCGTGCAGCCGGGGCTGGCAGGGCTGATGGACGGTTCGGTGTCCACGCTGGCACCGATCTTTGCCACCGCCTTCGCCACCAGGAGCTCGCACGATGTGTTCCTGATCGGCGCCGCCTCCGCGGTCGGCGCCGGCATCTCCATGGCCTTCTCCGAAGGCCTCTCCGACGACGGCGTGCTTACCGGCCGCGGAAGCCCGATTCTGCGCGGCCTGGTGACCGGTGGGATGACGTTCATCGGCGGCTTTCTGCATACGCTGCCATTCCTGATCGGAAATGTGCACACCGCGCTGATCCTCGCCTACTTCGTGGTGGGAATTGAGCTTTTGGTGATCGCATGGATCCGGCACAGGTACTTCAAGAGCAGCCTGTGGCTGAGCGCATTGCAGGTCATCGTGGGCGGTGGACTCGTGTTTGCGGCGGGCGTGCTGATCGGCAGTTCTTAGATCTTCAGCCGAAAAATTGCTGAATGCTGCAATTCTTAGGTAAACTCGCAATCGGCACCCGCCTCATTCCTTCCCGCTCAGCACGTTGCCCCAGGTACTTCTGTTTCCCAAATGGGAGTGACGTTGCTCTCCCCTTGTAAATTTATCCAAGAATTGGCCGAACAACCAATTCCCCGATAAACTTGCAAGCAGTGGATCCGGTCAACAACCCGTTTGCCCCAGGTGCCGGCACCTTTCCGCCGGAACTTGCTGGGCGCGATGGATTGCTGAGCGAAGTGGCTGTTGCGCTGGAGCGAGTGAAGCTCGGCTATGCGGTGCGGGGGCAGGTATTTGTTGGTCTGCGCGGTGTGGGCAAGACAGTCCTGCTGAATAAAGTGGAGGAGATGGCGCTCGCGAGCGGCTTTGAGACCATATCCGTCGAGGCTCACGAGGACAAGTCGCTGCCGGCGATGCTTGTGCCTTCGTTGCGTAAACTGCTGCTGCGGCTGGATGCGCGGGCGAGCCTGAGCGACAAGACAAAGATGGGCTTGCGGGTGCTGCGAAGCTTTATCGGCCGCTTCAGGGCCAAGTTCAAGGTGTCGGATGTAGGCGAGATTGAACTGGGCGTCGATCCTGAAGTGGGTGTGGCCGATTCGGGCGACCTGGAGAGTGATCTGCCCGACCTGCTGGTTGCGCTTGCCGAAGCAGCCAAGGATCGCGGGACGCAGGTTTGTCTCCTGATCGACGAGTTGCAGTACCTGAAGCGCGAGGAGCTCAGCGCGCTCATCATGTCGCTGCACCGGATCAGTCAGAAGAAGCTGCCCATGGTGATGTTCGCGGCAGGTCTGCCGTTGATCCTTGGGCTGGCGGGCCGGTCGAAGTCCTATGCCGAGCGGCTGTTCGCGTTTCCCGCGCTTGGTCCGCTGTCGGGCCAGGAGGCGCGAAAGGCGATTGAAGTTCCCGTGCGCGCCCGGGGGTGCACGATTCTGGTCAAGGCACTGGATGAGATTGTGCTCAGAACACAGGGCTACCCTTATTTCCTTCAGCAATGGGGGTATGAGGCGTGGAATGCGGCTGCAACCACGCGAATCACGCTGGTCGATGTCATGGCGGCGAGCCAGCGGGCTCTGAAGCAGCTTGACGAGAGCTTCTTCCGAGTGCGCTTCGATCGCCTCACTCCACGCGAAAAGGAGTATCTGTTTGCCATGGCCGCGCTCGGGGGCAGCCAGCAGCGCTCTGGAGATATTGCCGAGAAGCTGGGTTTTAGGGCGAATTCGCTGGGTCCGCTGCGGAGCAAATTGATCGCAAAGGGGATGATCTACAGTCCCGCGCACGGCGACAATGCGTTCACGGTGCCTCTGTTCGAGGGCTTTTTGAAGCGCCAGTTGTAGAAGCGGGCTGTGTTCGTTGCGAGTTTATCCGAGAATTGGTGAAATCGCCAATTTTTATCCTCTTCTGAACGGGCGAAGAAGATCGCGCAGCAAAGCAACCTGAGCGGTGTGGATGGCAGCCGTCAGCGGGAGAACGCAGCCTAGGCGGACTTCATCAGAGGCTTGCAGTGCGCAGCCTGCCTGAGCAACTTGCTTGGGGCAGCGGTCAGCCTGCGCCCTACTCGTCGTCGCTGCAGGAAGTGCGGTGTTCGCGAAGGATTTGCAATCTGCCCTGTAAAATAGAAGAAATATTATGATTTCAACTTCCAATGTCACTATGCGGTACGGCTCGAAGCTCCTGTTCGAGGATGTATCGGTCACTTTTACCAGCGGACGGCGCTATGGCCTGACCGGTCCGAACGGCGCCGGTAAATCGACCTTCATGAAGGTGTTGACGGGCGAGATCGAGCCGCAAAAGGGCAGTGTCGTCCGGCCCCGCAAGGTCGGTGTGCTGAAGCAGAACCAGTATGAGTTCGACGAGTATCGCGTGATTGATACCGTCATTATGGGCAACAAGGCGCTGTGGGCGGCGCTCGAAGAGCGCGAGATCATCTACAACAAGCCGGAGATGACCGACGAGGATGGCTCGCGGCTGGGCGAACTTGAAGGCATCGTCGGCGACGAGAACGGCTACGAGGCCGAGGCCAATGCGGCAGTGCTGTTGCAGGGACTGGACATCCCCGACGAGCTGCACGAACGCAAGATGAGCGAACTTCAGGGCGGCCAGAAGGTGCGCGTGCTGCTTGCCCAGGCTTTGTTCGGCGATCCCCAGGCCCTGCTGCTGGACGAGCCCACGAATTATCTCGACCTCGAGTCGATTCACTGGCTGCAGGACTTCCTCATCCGCTACAACGGGACCGTCATCACCATCTCGCATGATCGCCACTTCTTGAATGCCGTTTGCACCCACACGGCGGACATCGACTACGAGACCATCATCACCTACAACGGCGGATACGACGACATGGTGCTGCAGAAGACGTCGATCCGTACCCGTATCGAAAGCCAGAACGAACAGCGCGAGAAGAAGATTGCGCAGCTGAACGACTTCATCGCGCGCTTCTCCGCCGGTACGCGTTCCAGCCAGGTGAACTCGCGCAAAAAGGAAGTGGAGCGGCTGGCGACCAGCGAGCTCGCACGCTCGAACATCGCGCGTCCGTTCATTCGCTTCGAGATGCTGCGGCCGAGCGGCAAGAACGTGCTGGAGTTCGAAGGCGTCCACAAGAGCTACATCCAGAAGGATGGCAAGGTCGAACACGTTATCAATAACTTCACGGCGTCTGTGATGCGGGGCGACAAGGTCATTCTGATGGGCCGCAACGGGCAGGGGAAGACGACGCTCTTGAAAGCTCTGCTGGCCAACGGACCCGGCATCGAGGAGACGGATGTCTCGATCGACTCTGGGACCGTAAAGTGGGGCCACGAGGTCTCGATCGGCTACTTCGCTCAGGATCACACCGGTTCCATCCAGAAGGGGATGACGGCAGCGGACTGGCTGCACCAGTTCGATCCGCAGGCGACCAAGGAAGACATCCGCGGAATTCTCGGGCAGATGCTCTTCCGCGGCGAAGAAGGCATGAAGAAGACGGATGCGCTCTCGGGCGGCGAGGCGGCGAGGCTGCTGTTCTGCAAGATCATGTTGCAGAAGCCGAACGTTCTGGTGCTGGACGAGCCGACGAACCATCTTGATCTGGAGAGCATCAACGCGCTCAACCAGGCGATCCAGAAGTACGAGGGAACCGTCTTCCTGGTGACTCATGACCAGGACCTGATTGAAGAGGCGGGAACGCGCATCTGGCACTTTGAAGGCGGCCCCGCGAACTTCCACATCACGGATCATAAGGGGCCGTACGAGGAGTACGAGCAGAAGCTGGCCATGGCGAGTAAGTAAGCCACGCCGGCACGCTCCGAGTAGCGTCTGCGAGTAAAATCAAGTACGCCCCGGTCTTCAGGACTGGGGCGTCTTTTCGTCTGGGGGACCGGCCATGGCAACGCAGGAAAATCGAGGGAAGAACGTTCTGGGTCAGCCGCTGGCGACGTGTGGGTGCGAACCGATGACCGGCTTCTATCGGACGGGCTGCTGCGAGACCGGCCCCGACGACCTCGGCGTGCATACGGTCTGCTGCATTGTGGACGCGGCGTTCCTGGCGGCTTCGAAGGCACTGGGCAACGACCTGTCCACGCCCATGCCGCAGTACGGCTTTCCGGGGCTGAAGCCAGGCGACCGCTGGTGCGTATGCGCAGCGCGATGGTTGCAGGTGCAGCAGGCAGGCGCGGCTTGCCCGGTAGTGCTCGAGGCGACGCACGAGAACACCCTCAAGATCGTTCCCTTCGAGCTGCTCATTCAGTACGCCGTCATTCCTGAGCAGTTGCACTAGAAAGACGGAGAGCAGAGCCAGCCACAGAGGTTCAAGTGTACCGAGCCAGGCTGCTCTGTGCGCCCCTGCGCCCCTCCGTGACCTCGGTGTTCATCCCTGTACTCCGTGTGCCGGGTCGTAAGTCCCTCCCGTTCACCAGCTTTTGGGTTGACTTGACGACCATCCTACGCGAACCTGAATGTACCCCATCCTTCGCCTGAAGCGCCCGGAGCGCGTCCTGTAGCTGGCACGAGCATTCTCCGCAGGTCGCCTCAAGGTATCCCCATCACCTGCCGGCTCGAAGCCGGAAGCCTCTGTCTTACCTCAGGAGACCTGCCTCAATGGCATTTTCATCGCACCGTTCTAACCGCCCGATCGCGGCTGGCCTGCTGGCCGCGGCGCTGTTCGCCGGCGCTCATGCCCAGACCGCAGCTCTGGGCGGTATCAATGGAATCGTCCGGGATTCGACCGGAGCTGTCGTCTCCGGTACCGAGGTGGTCATCACCGATCAGCAGACCGGTGCTTCCCACACTGTGACCACCGATTCCGAGGGGCACTACTCCATCGGCTTTCTTCAGCCCGGCAGCTACGAGGTCGTCCTGGGCGGCGGCTCGTTCGGCAAGGTCGATCGCAGGAACGTTCCCGTAACCGTGGGTGCGCCCATCTCGGTGGATGTGGCCCTGCCCGCGGCCAGCGTGACCACGGATGTCAACGTGAGCTCGGACGCTCCGCTGCTCGATACCGAGAAGGTGGAAGGCTCGCAGGTGGTCGACCAGCAACTGGTGTCGAACGTCCCGGTCAACAGCCGCCGCTTCGAGAGCTTTGTGCTGCTGACGCCGAACGTGATCCCCGACGGCAACACCGGCCTGATCGGCTATCGCGGCATCTCGGGCGTCTACAACCAGAACATCGTGGATGGCGCCAACAACAATCAGCAGTTCTTCTCAGAGGCGCGTGGACGTTCGATCGGCGCGCCCTACGTCTTTCCGGTGGATGCCATCAGCGAGTTCGAGTCGTCGGCCACCGGATACTCCGCGGAGCTTGGCGGCGCAGCCGGCGGCATCATCAATGCCATCACGAAGTCGGGCGGCAACCAGTTCCACGGAGATGTGTACGAGTACTACCGCACGCCCGGCTTCAACGCGCTCGACCCGTTGAACAAGTACAACGGACGGCTTACCAATAATCCTTACCTGCTCACCCAGCCGGTGAAGGTGCAGCACCAGTTCGGCGGCTCCGTCGGCGGACCCATCATCCGCGACAAGCTGTTCTTCCACTTCACCTACGACGGCTTCCGCAAGACCAATCCCATCGCATATCTTTCAACATTTAACAGCGCCACCAACAACGTCGCAAACCTCGTCCACCTGTGCGACGGCGGCAACGTGCATGTGACGGACGGCAGAACCATCTATCCAACCACGATTCCCAACGTCAGCGGCGCGGAGTGCACAGCGGCGGTGGCAGCAATTCAGGGCCAACTCGGATCCTTCGGACGCAATGTCAACCAGAACATCCTGTTCCCGCGCCTGGACTACCAGCTCAACCAGAAGACCCACCTCTCGGCCGAATATCTGTGGGAAGACTTCCAGCAGCCAAACGGATACAACACCTCCACGACCGTGAACAACGGCGGCATCTCGCAAAACGGAGGCGCAGATTTTCATGAGCGCATCCTGATCGCAAATGCGGAGACGGCCCTGTCGGCGCGCGCGGCCAACGTCGTCCACTTCCAGTACGGACGCGACCTGGAGACCGACGGCACCAACAGCGGCGGCCCGGCCAACAGCCTTACGAATCTGGTCGCGTTCGGCGAGACCTCGGCGCTGCCGCGCGGCAAGTTTCCCGACGAGCATCGCTGGCAGGCGACCGATATCTACTCCATCGCCATCGGCCATCATTCGCTGAAGGCCGGCTTCGACCTGAACTTCGTACATGAGCAGATTGCCAATCTCTTTGGCGGCGATGGCAGCTTCAGCTACTCGAACTCCAACGCGGAATACAACTTCACCAACTTCGTGCAGGATGCGCTGAACGTCAACCCCACCCTGACCGTGGGCGGCACGCCGGTGAGCCGGCACTACAACTCGTTCTCGCAGACAGTCGACCAGCTCACCGGCGTGGGCGCGGACGACTTCTGGAACCAGAATATCGACGGCTTCGTGGAAGACGCCTGGAAGGCAACGCCCAAGCTGCTGTTGAGCCTCGGGCTCCGCTACGATGCCCAGCTGGTGCCCGGTCCGGACATGCCCAACACCGCCAATCCCGTCGCCTTCAATGCGACCTCGCAGATCAATCCCGACCTGAAGATGATCCAGCCGCGGGTTGGATTCTCCTGGAATCCTTACCCCGGCACCGTCGTTCGCGGCGGATATGGAATCTTCTACGGGCAGATCTCGAACTCGTCCTACTACACCCTGCGGCGCGAAAACGGCGTCTATCAGAAGCAATACGGCCCCATTACCCCCTCGGTCACGCCGGTTCCTTACGTGGCAGCAGGCGCGGCGGTCGCCGGCTCGGGGACCACGCCGGGAACCTGCACTCCCACCGGCGGCGCGAATGTCTGCTATACGAATCCCGGCAGCTTTGCCGCCTACGCTCCGCAGGGCGGCGTACCCATCTACCCCCCGCCCGGACCGGCTCCGAAAAATCCGGTGACCGGCGCGACCATCACGCCTACTGGGCTGGCCGCCGTTCCGACGGGCACGATCACCATCCGCGGGCTGGATCCGAGCTTCAAGAACCCCCAGTCGCACTCGGTGGATCTCGCCGTCGAGCAGGAGATGCCGCTGCACTCCACGCTGACCATCTCTTATGTCGGCAACCGGGCGCTGCGCCTGCCGGTCTACGTGGATACCAACGTCGATCCGAACTCGGTGGTGACCAACCGCACCTACCAGTACACCAACCCGGCGACTGGCATCACCAGCAACTTCAGCGTGCCCATCTACACCAACGTGCTCTACACCAGCACCGGCACGGTTGCGACCGGCTTCTCGGACGTCAACTCCTGGTACAACTCCTTCGTCGCTTCGGTGCGCAAACCGATGAGCCACGGAGTGGAGGTGCTGGCGAACTACACCTGGGCAAAGGCTCTCGATGGCGGCCAGACCTACGGCGGCAACGGCACCTTCAATGGAACGGACGCTCCGCTGATTCCGTTCGCTCTCGGACATCGCAAGGGACGCAGCGCGGAGTATGCGCGTTCGGACCTCGACATCCGCGGCCGCTTCGTCGGCACCATCGTCGGCAAGTCGCAGTTCCCTATCGCCAACAAATTCGCCGCGTATGCCGCAAACGGCTGGCTGCTGGCGGGCACGCTGACGGCGCAGACCGGCGAGCCCATCACCGCAACCGTGAGCGGCAGCGAGACCTTCCTCACCAGTTCGAGCACCGCCCTCGGCAACCTGCGGACCGATACTGGCGTCACCAACGCAGTCTTTACCTCCGGTCCCGGAGCGCGTGTTCCCGACTACATCGCCGGGCGCAACGGCTTCAAGGGGCCCGGTGTGCACAACGTCGATGCCCGGCTGTCGCGCGAGTTCCCGCTGTTCAGCGATCGCTACCACTTCGAGCTCGCAGCGGAGGTCTTCAACGCCGCCAACCACCGCAACATCCTCGCGGTCAACACGGCGCTGGTGGCGTATTCGGCTCCCGGAGCAACTGGTTGCCCTGCACTTGCCGCCAATCCCCTCGGCGTCGGCTGCCTGGGGCCACTGTCTGCCTCGGCAGCGCAGTTTGCCACCCCGTCCTCCACGTCCAACATCATCTTCGGACCCCGCCAACTGCAGTTGCTGGGACGCTTCATCTTCTAAACCGGCGTTCAACCTGCCAAAACGGCCCCGGACAATGCATCCGGGGCCGTTTTGCTTTGTGCTGTGGGATCGGTCGGGCCGGAGCCGGGTTCAGGTCGCTGGCAGATTCATCGCGATTCCTCCATTTCGTCCCTGGCCTCTGCACAACTCCTGATGCAGCGCGGCCTCGCGGTCAGACCGTAAGAACTTCAGGATGAATACTTTGCATCTTAAAGGGGTGGGTAGGGAGCAAATCTACGATTGGGTCACTCGTGATGCGCAGTTGGTTCGGTTGCGGCCTTCGGACTTGGCCGCATACAGCGCCTGGTCGGCGAGGATCACAGGATGCCTGGCGCCGTGGCCACCCTCAGGAATCAGTGCCGAGACCCCTATGCTGACCGTCTGCACTCCGCCCCGGCTGGATGGATGCGGAAGGGCCAGCGCTGCAATCCGGGTGCGAATCCGCTCCGCAAGCTGAAAAGCCTGCGGCTGCGGGGTGTCCGGAAGGACCACAGCGAACTCTTCTCCGCCAAAACGTGCCGCCACCCCGTGCTCCGGTTGAACCACCTCGGCGATCACCGCGGCCAGGCGGCGCAGACATTCGTCGCCTGCCAGGTGCCCGTAGGCATCGTTATATTGCTTGAACAGGTCCGCGTCGACGAGCAGGATGGCGATTGACTGTTCCCTGGCGCGCGCCTCCGCCCAGAAGCTCTCAAGCTGCAGATTGAAGGCCCGGCGGTTGAACATGCCGGTGAGTTCATCCCGGTGAGCCAGTTCGCGAAAGCGCGCCTCGCTGACAGCAAGCGAGTCCTGTAGACTCTGACGCTCTTCCAGCAGAGCCGCCACCGGGAACATGGTGAAGATCGCGATCGCTCCAAAGACCTGTGCCACGACGATCCGGTGCAGCAGCATGTGCTCGCCGGCGATCAGCATCAGGGGTCCGTGGCCCTTGATGGTGAAAGCGATGGCCATCCACGTGACCAGCATGATATTGACCACCGTGCCGGGAAACCCCAGCCGGAATGCGACCAGCAGCAGGGTGGGAAACATGAGGAAGATCAGCGGGTCCGTGCTGTGCCAGAAGACCAGCGCCGTAACCAGCACCGGGGCGGAGAGAACCAGGATGGTATGTGCCATCTGTTTCCGGCCGAACATGACGAAGAAGGCCGGGCGCTGCATGACGACGAGCAGCGGCGCAAGGATCGCCATGCCCAGCATGTCTCCGAGGTACCAGGTGCGGAACATCTTCCACCAGGGTCCGGAGTCGTAGAACAGGAGCGTCCAGGAGGCGCCGAGTGCGCTGGTGACGGCGGTTGCGCCGATGACGGCGACCAGCAGAAATCCCACCAGCGGCCGACGCCTGGAGAGGTTGAGCGGCGATCCGAACCAGCGCGTGAGCACCAGCGTGGAGGCGACCACCTCGACCGAATTCGCTAAGGAAACGCCTATGGCGACGCGAAAGGGATCGCCGTAAACCATGTCGGCGAGGGTATCGGCAGTGAGCCCGGCAAGGAAGTAGGCGAGCCACCGCCGCCGCGGCTGGGTGATCAGCAGGCCGAAGAGGGCTCCGTTCGACAGCCAGATCGTCGCGACCCCTTCGGACTGGCGCGAGAGCACAATTCCGAGCCAGGAGCACACGGCGGCGAAGATGAAGACGGCGGTCAGGCGCAGCAGCGCGGGGCGATCCCAGGACGTGCTCCGCCAGCACCCGAACCAGATGTCGTGCAGGAGAGCCACCATCCCGAACGTCTGTTTGGAGGCAGGCTCAGGGTCGCTGAGACGGGTTACGGCTTCGCGTTCCTCGGGGTGCTCTTCCGCAGCAGGCCGGGTGGGAAGAACGCTGGTGCTGATGACGGTTCGGCCATTTCCAGACAAGGTGGGATCCGTTGCGATACGCATCAATCAGCCATCGTGAGCTTCCCGAGGAGAGCTGTTGCCAGGCCGCGCCAGCCCGCTGCCTTGGATGTCCGGTTCCACCCCTTGAGGCTGTTCGTCCATTATCCATGCAAATACGGTGCCATCCACGATTTTCTTCGTCATGGCAAGGCGCAGACCGTGGCGAACCGGGCACCTTATGCGTGCTCGGCAAAGGGAGCGAGTTGTGCCTCGGAGGGTTTCGTGGTGAGCAGGCTGAACAGGAAGAGGCAGAACAGCGAGGCGAGCAGCGCGGGCAGAATTGCGTCTCGTTCCGTGATGTAGGCCGGAAGCAGCCGGTGCACGGCGGCGGTATCCCAGAACACGGTGACGAATGTTCCGGCGGCGATGCTGGCCACAGCGCCCGCTCCCGTAGCCCGGCGCCAGAAGAACGAGGCCAGGATGACTGGCGTCAGCGCGGCAGAGTAGATGGTGTAGGCGTAGAGCGCCTTCTCGAGCACCGAACGGGTGCCGAGCGACTGCAGCAGCGACCACAGTCCGAGCAGTACGACCAGCAGGCGGCTGACCAGCAGGATCGACTGGTTCGAGGCATTGGGGCGGAGATAACGCACGAAGACGTCGTTGATCAGGTTGGTCGCGGGCGAGAAGAGGTAGTTGTTGGCCGTCGAGATGACCTTGGCGAAGATGGCGCCGATCATGATCGCGCCCAGCACGTGCGGCAGCGCATGCAAGGCGCTGTAGGCGAGGATTTCACGCGGCTTTTCGTGCACCTCGCCGAAGGGAAAGAGCGACGATCCGACCACGGCGAGGGCGACGATCACGGTTTCTAGAATGACGATACCGACAAACCAGCCGACGACAGCCCGCGTAGCGTCCTTCTCCGACTTGGCGGAGAAGAACTTCTGATACATGCTCTGGTTGCCCAGCATCAGCAGGCAGGTGGGCAGGAAGAGCTCGAGCGCACGGACCGGCGTAAAGTCGCCAAGAACCTGGAAATGGGTAGCAGGCAGGGACGATGCGATCGCATGCCAGCCGCCGGCGTGGTGCGCGAGCAACGGCAGGGCGACCAGGAGCGACACCGTGGCGAGCAGACCGATGGCCACGTCCATGTAGGCGACCGAGCTCATGCCCGCGATGGCGGTGAAGACAATGACGAAGGCGGCGATGATCTCCTGGCCCTGGCGGGCGGCGATGGAGGGGAACACGAGGTGCATGATGTCGCCGCCGCCGATGAACTGATAGCTGGTGATAGCGGTGTAAGCGAAGAGCACGGCGATCACGCCCAGCACCCGCGCAGTCTGGTTGTAGCGGGCTTCGAGCAGGTCGGGGATGGTGAACTGCGCGAACTTGCGCGCGCGGGGCGCGATGAAGTAGATCAGGAGCAGTCCGGCCCACCCGCCGGCTGGTTGCCAGAGCGCGGCGAAGCCATGCTTGTAGGCGTTTTCGGCGCCCGCCAGCAGCGATCCCGAGCCGATCCATGAACTGAGCAGCGTGAACACCAGCACGAAGGCCGGCAGCGAACGGCCCGCGACCAGGTAATCCGCCTTCGTCTTGACCTTGGAGACCCGGGCCAATGAGACGGTAAGCAGGGTGAGCACGATAAGTCCGAGAACAGTGGCGTAAAGATTCATGGGTCGATGGGCCCAGTGTACGCTGTCACGGCCAAGCTTCGAGCCGGCTGGTGCTTTGACGTTTCCAGTTGCCAACCTTAAACTATGGTGAGAACTCCCTTGCATTTACCCGTGGGCACGGCTCAAACAGCCGTCGCAGAGGTTCAGCATGCACACCGGGCCTCCGCCCTCGAACCCGAACGAAGCGCGCTATACCGAGCTTGACGCGCTGCGGGGCGTGGCTGCCTTGACCGTGGTCTTCCACCACTTCCGCATCATGGCGCTTGGAGAGGCAAAGGGTCCGCGTTGGCTTACGCTCTTCAATCCGCTGACGACCGGACATGAAGCGGTGATGCTCTTCTTCCTCTTGAGCGGCTTCGTGCTCTCGCTTCCGTATCTTCGCGGCAGGGGGCAGGGTTACCCCATCTACCTGCTGCGCCGCATCCTGCGCATCTATGCTCCGTACCTGTTTGCTCTGGCGCTGGCGGTAGGAGGAGCAGCAATCTGGCACAGCGGGCTCGATCGTTCGGGCTGGTCGCATGAAACCTGGTCGGAGCCGGTGAGCGGTCGCCTGGTGCTTGAGCATGTACTGATGATCGGCAACTACAACTGGGAGCAGTTCAACACCGCCTTCTGGTCGCTGGTCGTGGAGATGCGCGTCTCCATCGTCTTTCCGCTGCTCTTCCTGATGGTGCATCGCCTGCGTGTGCGCACCGCACTCCTGCTTTTCCTGGTGATCTCGTCCGCGGCGGTGCTGGGCGAGCAATACGCATTCGCCTCGGAACGTTCGCTCGACAGCGTAAAGTATGGTGCCGTCTTCATCTGCGGGATTGTGCTTGCAGGTAACTTTGAGCGCGTGAGCGCATGGTTTCGTGGGGTGCGAGGAGCATGGCGCTGGGCGTTCGCGCTGGTATCGTTCGTCATCTACTGCTGGGGCCACCACATCGCCAGCGAAGTTCCTCGCCAGTTTGGCCTGGACCTCTGGCTGATCACGCTGGGGGCGGCGGGTTTCATGGTGCTCGCGATCAATGCGCAACGCGTGAGGGTGGTGCTGAACTCAGTCGTCCCACGCTTTCTGGGACGGATCTCCTACAGCCTGTACCTGGTTCATGGCACAGTCCTGTTCGCGTTGACTTATCTGTTGGGATCGAGACTCCCGGTCATGGCTCAGCTTCTGGTCTACGTTCCAGCTTCCCTGCTGCTCGCGTATCTCTTCTGCATCGTGGTCGAAGAGCCTTTTCTTCAGGTAAGCCGCAGGGTGGGAAAGCTGGCCCGGGCCACGCAAACTACAGCGACGGCGGCGGCGATGGCTGGGCCGCCGGCTTGACCACTCGTCTCCAAGCCGAGAAGAAGCCCGCGCCGCCGCGAAGCTGCAGGAAAGCATACCGATGAACCTCCGGCGCATCCTGCAGCTTTTGTTCACCAGTTTTCTGGGCCAGGGGATTACTGTCATCTCGCAACTACTGGTGCCGCCGTTCTTTCTGCGTTACTTCGGCCTCGAAGTCTACGGTGAATGGATCGCGCTCAGCGCGTCGGTCAATTATCTCGGCACGTTGAACTACGGCATCCAGACCTATGCCAACAACGAGATGACCATCCTCTACAATCGTGGCGACGTGGAGGGCGCGAAGACCATCCAGGCAAGCGCGTTCCGGCTGCTGCTCGGGCTCTTCACTGCCTTCGCCGTGATCGGGCTCGTGGTGTTTCTGCTTCCGGTCGCCTCGTTGCTGAAGCTGCGGCACGAGTCCGGACCGGTGGCCTCACTCACGCTCTATCTGCTCATCCTGCAGATCGCCTTCAACATGATGTTCAGCCTGCTGGCGAACAGTTACATGGTGGTCGGACTGCTGCATCGCGGCAACTATTTTCAGAGCGGGCAGCGCTTGTTCGTGGTGTTATCGCTGGCCCTGGCGCTTTACCTTCGAGCTCCGTTTCCGGCGCTCGCGGCAATTCAGCTTGGATCGTTGTTTCTCTGGTTTCTCGTGATCCTGTTCGATGTCCGGCGGATCGCGCCGGTGCTGATCCCCTCTTTGCGCTACGGAAGCTGGAAGCAGGTGGCGGCGATCCTGAAGCCCAGCGGCCACTTCGGCCTGATCGCCATGGCCGGCTTTCTTACCTGGCAGGTTCCCGTCATCCTGATCCAGCTTGTGCTTGGTCCGGCGATGGTGGGCATCTTCCAGCTGGTGCGCACGGTCTTCCAGATGTCCCGCCAGATTCTCTCGATTGCCAGCTCGACGATCGGACAGGACATCACGCTGCTGGTGGGCAAGAGCGACTGGCGCCAGTTGCGCCGGCTCTACGATCTATCGGAGCGTATCGTGCTCTTCCTCATCCCCATCGTCAGCATCGGCAGCCTGTTGATGTGCCCGTTCCTGTTCACGGTGTGGCTGCACAAGCGCTCCATCTACGAGCCCGTGCTGTGCATCCTGATGGCGGTCCTTTCCGCCGTGCTCGGCATCAAGGAGCACAAGACGCAGTTCCAGTCCTCGAGCAATCAGCATGAGCAGTTTTCTGTTTTCATGCTGATTGGCTACGCGGCCATGCTGTTTGTTGGCATCTTCACGACGAAGTTCTTCGGCCTGACCGGCTTCATGATCACGTGGATCACCTGGGAAATCCTGCAAACCGCCTACGTCTTGAAGCTGAACAGCAGGCTGTTTCCGGCGGAGCTTGCCGTGACCCATAGGCCATTCCTCCGGCTTGTGGTGTTCCTGGTGGTTGCCTTCGGCCTCGT
>CAJCHN010000027.1 GCA_903970285.1 Rhodanobacteraceae bacterium
ACGGCAGTTATCTCAACCTGACCCTTGCCAATCCGAATGTGCTCGCTCTACTTACCTGGGGTATCACGGACAAGTACACCTGGTTGAATGGGGAGGATGCGCGGACGGATCATCTGCCGGAGCGCTGCCTGCCGTTTAACGCGGAGTTAGAGCCGGTCGCGGCGTTTTATGCGATGCTGGATGCGTTTGACGGGGCTCGATGAGCTTAGGCGATCTTCAGGAGGTCTGCAGCGGCGGGAGCCACTTCACCGTGAGGCTGATTAAGGCTGATTGTTACGTCGCCTCCGTCAACTCTTCGGCGAGGAAGTCTGCGATCTGGTCGGGGGTGGGGGCCGTGTACCGCTGTCCGCACTCTGCGATGCCTGAAACTTCCGCAGTGGGGCGACAAAACTCACGAGATCCTTCCAGACGAGTGGCTCAGCGACCTGGCGTTGTTCGATGTGCTGGCAGGCCGCAGCGTAGTAGTGGTCGATCCAATAAAAGAACGTATGCCACACGATTTCCTGGTCTAACGCCCCGCGGCGCAGAAGCAGCGCCATGGTTTCGAAGAAGTCGAGGATGGGTTCAGCCTCCGAGCATTTGCCGGCAAGAAGGTCGGTGGCTGCTTTTACGCGCTGAGCCTTTTTTGCTGTGCCGAAGAAGTCCGCCTCCAAGCGAAAGAGCAGGTCGAGCGACTGACTCAACCGGGTGCGCCGTGTCTGCCAAAGAAAGGCCGAGAGCGCCAGCGCCACGCTGAATGAAGAAATGGTGACGGGCAGCCAGGCGGTCATCGTCATGTCGCGATGATAGGTCATTCAAGGCGCATTCCTCGAAAGGCCGGGGGAAGTCAGACGTTGTAAGTGATCGAACCCTGTGTGAATGTTCTGTGCGTCTGGTGCCCGGTTGCGTTCGTCTGCATCTGAGGTTTGTACAGCTAATTTCTTTGAGGTGAGGATTTTCGATGGGCGAGTTTGTGACCTTGACGGCAAGCGATGGAAACGAGTTGAGCGCGTATGTGGCACGTCCCGCGGGCACTCCGACGGGCGCTGTGGTGGTGGTTCAGGAGATTTTCGGAGTGAATTCCCATATCCGGAGCGTGGCGGATGGCTTTGCCACGCAGGGATATGTGGCGATCGCGCCGGCGCTGTTTGACCGGATCGAAAAGGGTGTTGAGCTGAGTTATGAAGGCGCCGATCTGCAGAAGGCCTTTGGGTTCTATCAGAAGCTGAACCCGGAGACGGCGCTGCTGGATGTTGCGGCGGGTTACGAGTTTGTGAAGCAGGAGGATCATAAGGGGATCGCGGTGGTGGGCTTCTGCTTTGGCGGCTTGATGAGCTGGCTGGCGGCGACCAGGGGCGAAACGCTGAAGATGCAGCCGAGCTGCACGGTGGGATATTACGCGGGCGGCATCGGCAATGTGGCCAAGGAAGAGCCAAGCTGCCCGGTGCTGCTGCATTTCGGCGGGAAAGACACGCATATCGGGCCGGAGCAGGTTGACGCGGTGCGCGAGGCGCATCCCGAGGTGACGATCTACGTGTATGAGGATGCGGAGCACGGGTTCAACTGCGATCAGCGCGGGAGCTACAACGCGGAGGCGTCGAAGCTGGCGATGGAGCGGACACTGGAGTTTCTGCGGACGCACATCGCGTAGCCGCACCATGTCCTGCCGGACGGGCGCGCCGTGCGCGGGGCGGGCACGTCCGCACGCCTTCTTATTGGTTCGCTTCGCTCTCCCGATGGTGTGCGGGGGCTCCGGAGTGCCGGTCCGGCAGGACACGTCCTGATGGCGGATTTTCGGCTCGAGCAGGCATGGGTCCGATGTTCGGTGCTAAACTTTAGCAGACACTTTGAGAGTGGATTAGAAGAAACAGGAGCATTAACCGCTGTGTTGGCAACCGCAAAGAAGACGGACATCATCGAGAAGTTTCGCACGCACGACTCCGATACCGGCAGTCCCGAGGTGCAGATTGCAATTTTGAGCGAGCGGATTGGCGAGCTCACCGAGCACTTCAAGACGCACAAGAAGGACCACGGATCGCGGCGCGGTTTGCTGATGCTGGTGAGCAAGCGCCGGCGTCTGCTGGACTACCTGAAGAAGGTGGACGCGGACCGGTATCGCGACGTGATCGGCAAGCTTGGCATCCGCAAGTAGCTTGGAAAAGCTAGTTTGCTTGGAAAACTAGACGCTTGAAAAATACACGCTTGGAACAGGCTGGGGGCACGCGAGGTGCCGACCCGGCGGGAAATCCGCTTCATGAACCCAGGTACGGCCCGAATCCTGAACGCCGCGGTCACGGTCGAGGAGTTGAAATCACTCCTTCGGCGGAGGGCGTGACGATGAAGGGTCGCTGGGTGGTGGAAGCGCGGGACGGGCAACGAGCGCAAGCAGGATGGATGCAGCAGAGGGCGCAGCTCGGCGAAGTGTTCGCCTGAGCTGCGCCCCGGTGCGTCTGTATGCCTTACTGGCTACGGACGAGCACCCAAATGTACAAGTTCCCATTGCATAAAGACGACTGAGAGACGAGGGCATACGCCAATGAAGCAGGATGTGACAGTAGAGCTTGCCGGTGGCAAGCAGATCAAATTTGAGACCGGGCGGATGGCCAAGCAGGCCTCGGGTGCGGCCTTTACGACGAGCGGCGACAACGCAGTGCTGGCGACGGCAGTGGCCTCGCCTGATCCGAAGGAAGGGATCGATTTCTTCCCGCTGACGGTGGAGTATCGCGAGTTTACCTATGCCGGCGGACGGATTCCGGGTGGGTTCATCAAACGCGAGGGACGTCCGAGCGAGAAGGAAGTGCTGACCAGCCGGCAGATCGATCGGCCGATTCGTCCGCTCTTTCCGGAGGCCTTCCGCAACGAGACGCAGGTCGTGGCTTTCGTGTACTCGGCCGACAAGGAGAATGATCCGGACGTGCTGGGCATCAATGCGGCGAGCTGCGCGCTGGCGCTCAGCGATATTCCGTTTCATGGGCCGGTGGGCGCGGTTCGAGTGGGGATGATCGACGGCAGCTTCCTGGTGAATCCGACCTACGCCGAGCGTGCGGTCAGTGCAATCAACATCATGGTGGTGGGCACGGCTGACGGCATCGTCATGGTGGAGTCGGGTGCGAAGGAGATCGCGGAAGAGGATGTGGTCGGCGCGATCGAGTTCGCCCACGTGGAGATCAAGAAGATCTGTGCTGCGATTGAAGAGCTGGTGAAGGTGGCCGGCAAGACCAAGCGGACGGTTGCGCCTGTGGAAACCGACGAAGCCTATCTCGCCGAGCTGAAGGCAAAGATCGGCGACAAGCTGGCCGATGTGCTGGACACGCAGAAGCACCCGAAGTTCGAGAGCTATGCGCTGGTGAAGGAGATCAAGGACGAGCTGAAGAAGGAGATTTCCACTGAAGATCCTCACGCCCACGCCCACGCCACCAAGAAGCTGAGCAAGTATTACGAGCTGCTGCGCGAGAACATCTTCCGGGAGCAGGTGCTGAATGAGCGCATCCGTCCCGACCACAGGGCGTTCGACCAGATACGTGAAGTTACGGTTGAAGTTGGAGTGTTGCCGAGGGTGCATGGTTCGGCTCTGTTTACGCGGGGAGAGACGCAGGCGCTGGTCTCCGCCACGCTGGGAACCACGGATGATGCGCAGCGCATGGAGAGCTACGAGGGCGAGCAGAAGCGCCGCTTCATGCTGCACTATAACTTCCCCCCGTTCTCGGTGGGCGAGGTCGGGCGTATGACGGGAGTCGGGCGGCGCGAGATCGGCCATGGCGCGCTGGCTTGGCGGGCGATCGAGAGCGTGCTGCCGGGCGAGGATGAGTCGCCCTACACGCTGCGGGTGGTGTCGGACATCCTGGAGTCCAATGGATCGTCGTCCATGGCAACGGTTTGCGGAGCGAGCCTGGCGTTGATGCAGGCGGGGATTCCGCTGAAGGGCGCAGTCGCAGGAGTGGCGATGGGCCTGGTGAAGGAGGGCGACAAGTACGCCATTCTGACCGACATCGCGGGTGCCGAGGATCACTACGGGGATATGGACTTCAAGGTGGCCGGTACGCGCAAAGGCATTACGGCGCTGCAGATGGACATCAAGATCATGGGGATCACGGCGCAGATTATGCGCGAGGCGCTGGAGCAGGCGCGGCGCGGCCGGCTGCAGCTACTGGATACGATGGATCAGACGATCTCGGCTGCGAGCGAGCAGAAGAGTGCGTTTGCGCCGCGCATCCACACCATGATGATCCCCACGGACAAGATCCGCGACCTGATCGGACCGGGCGGCAAGGTGATCCGCGGGATCATCGACGCGACCGGGGTGAAGATCGATGTGGACGATACGGGGCGTGTGAACGTCGCGTCCAGCGACGCCGACGGCTTGTCGCGTGCGATCCAGATGATTACCGACCTGACGGCGACGCCGGAGATCGGCAAGACGTATCTGGGCAAGGTGGTGAGGCTGGCGGAGTTTGGCGCGTTCGTCGAAATCTTCCCGGGCACGGATGGTCTGCTGCATGTCTCCGAGATTGCGGAGCATCGCGTAAAGGAAGTGAAGGACGAGCTGCGTGAAGGCGATCAGATTCTGGTGAAGGTGCTGGCGATCGAAGGAAATCGCATCAAACTTTCGCGGAAGGCGGTGCTGCGCGAGCAGCGTGAGAAGCTTGGATTGCCGGCAGCTCCGGAGGCTGGCGGACGCCAGGCTCCCGTGCCTGCGCCGGAACCTGCCATCGCTGCCGCAGAGGATGATTTTGACGACGATGACGATATCGACGACGAGGATGTTGAAGGCGAGGAGGAAGATGAGCCCAACTTCAATCGCGCCGATGTTCCGGTGGCGGCCGGGCAGCCGGTCGGACAGCCAGGCCACGGCGGACGTCCGGGTGGGCCCGGCGGACCGGGTGGAGCACGTCGTCCGGGCGGGCGGCGGCGTCGCGGCGGCCGGCGGCCAGGACAGGGCGGCGGACCGGGTGGAAACTCGGGCGGCGGACGTCCGCAGGCTTAGGGTGCTGTTGCGGCAAGGAATGAGGGTCGCGCTTCGGCGCGGCTCTTTTCTTTTGCTTTTTCTGCTGGTGGTGGCGCTGGCTGGCGGACAGGATACGGCGACTCCGGCGCAGGACCTGCCCGGCGGAGCGCAGCTTGTGGCGGCGGGAGTCTGGTTTCTCCAAGGGGATGTCGACAAAGGCGAAGCGAACACCACCGTGATCGAAATGCCGGATTATCTGATCGTGGTGGATGGGGGCTACCCGGGCCGCGCGAAGGAGCTGCTGCAGGTGCTGCCGAAGCTGTCGCCGAAGCCGGTGAAGTATGTGTTCGATACGCATGCGCACGGGGATCACGCGTATGGAAACTCCGTCTGGACGGCGGCCGGTGCGGAGACGATGGCGTTTGCCGCTGTCTCGGCGGATATGGATCGGTGGGAGCCGGGGCGCTGGAAGGCGCTCCAGCAGACGCGCGAGGACCTGCAGGCTTCCGGCGAGCAGGATGTAGAGCGGCCGAAGAAGACGATCGACGGGGAGCGGCTGACGCTCGAGGGCGGGAATCGCATCGTCGAGTTCCTGGCGCCCGGCTGGGGACACACCGACGGCGACGGCTACGTGTGGCTGCCGAAGGATCGTGTGCTGGTGACCGGCGATGCGGCCGTGAACGGACCCTACAGCTACCTTGCCGATGCCTGGATTGAACACTGGCCGCGGGTATTGGAGGCGGCAATCCAGCTGCGGCCCGAAGTGGTGCTGCCCGGACACGGACCGGCCGGTGGGGAAGAGATCCTGGTGGGGCAGCGGAGGTTCTTGCTGGACCTGTATCGCGCGGTTGAGGTGCAGATCGCCTACCGGCGGACCCCGCGGCAGATGCGGATCGTGCTGCCGCCGTGGGACAAGCCCTGGACGCCGGCGAACCTGCTGCCCGACATCGAGGACACGTATGCCGAGATTGTGGAGCGGGTGCCGGCGGGTTCAATCGCGCACGAGGCGAAGTGAAGCGGAGGGTCTGGGCGGCATTCGGGCTGTTCTGCGTGCTTTCCGGCTCAACCTGGATGCTGGCGGCTGTGTTCGCTTTCGATTGGCCGCCGCTGTTGCGTGTGGGATTCCATGATGCCGTGGTTTGTCTGCTGCTGAGCGCGGCAGGTCTGGCGCTGCCGAGGCCAACTCGCTGGCGGGCGCTGGTATCCGTGGCGGGATGGGGAGCGGTGTTGCTTGCCGGCCCGGAGTTGCTGTCGGCGGGTGCTGGTGGCCGGGTGGGAGCGACGACTCAGGTAACCGTACTGGGAATAACGCCGGTGCTGACCGTACTCTTGAGGAGTCAGGCGGAAGAGGGAACGATGCGCCGGCTGATGCCCGCGGTGCTCGCGGTGGGTGGGCTGGCGCTGGTGATCCCGGTAGCCTGGCCGACTTCACTCGCCGGTGCCGGCTGGCTGGCGGGGATGCTCGCAGGAGGGCTGTGCCTGGCCTACGCGGGTATTCGGCTGTATTGGCTGTTGCAAGAGGTTCCACTGCTGTGGGCTGCTGCGGCGGCCAGCGCAGGCGCGGCGCTGGCGGGAGGAATGGGAGCGCTGCTCTCCGGCGAGTTGGCTTCGTGGAGCCGGCGGCGCGTGCTGTTGGAGGCTGGATGGGGAGTTGCCGTGGACACGCCCCTGCTGTTGCTGATGATTTGGCTGCTGCGGCGGATGGAGCCGGTGGGATTCTCGTCGCGCTTCGTGCTGGTGCCGGTGGTGACGATCCTGAGTGCAATCATGGTGACACGGCCGGAGGTGGGTTGGACGGGGTGGCTGGGGCTGACGATCGCCGCGGTGGCTGGAGTGGTGTTGGGGAGTGGCCGGGGTGGATCCGCTGAGCAGGAGCAGCAGGTCAGTCTCTGGCGCGAGTGAGGGCGGGCATGGCGATTTGAACCTGTTCATTCCGCCAGAGCTCCTGGTCCGGACTCCTGGTCCGGGCTCTTGGTCCGGGTTGTTGGTCCGGGCTCCTGGTCCGGCTGGGCTCCGTCCTCCACAGATGGGGGGCGAAAAAATGCCGGACGCCTGGCGGCGTCCGGCTGAAGGATGGCAGAGTTGCGGGTCAGGGCAGGAAGGCCTGGACGAATTTGGTGCCATTGGGTACGCCGACGCCGGTGACGTTGTCCCAGCCGACGGCGGTCGTAAGGCCGCTGTCAGTGCCGAAAGTGATGAGGTATGCGGTGTCCTGGTACAAGGGGTAGTTCCACACCGTGCTGACGAAGGAGGTCGTGTTCTCAAGCGGAGCTGCCAACTCGGCAGCGGTATACGAGGTTGTGCCGGAAGAGTCCTTGACCTTCCCGGTGACGTTGGTCTTGGAGCCGACTGGAACGATGTCGGTAATGGTTCCGGCGGGCAAGGTGTAGAGGTAAGGGGCAGCCTGTCCGAGCGGTGCGCCCGCTGCCTGGTTGGCGATGGCCCAGAGCGCCGCGAACATGGGGCAGGCGAGGCTGGTTCCACCATAGACCTGGTATTGAAGCTCGGGAGTGACGCCGGGCTCGGAGATCGCGATGTAGGCGCCGGTGAAGGGATCGGCGAGCCAGGAGACGTCGGGAAGCTGGCGTCCTGACCCGGGAAGGCTGGACTGGAAGGCCGGCTTGACGAAGAAGCCGCTCTCGCCGCCGCCGGAGCCGAAGTTGAAGAAGCCATCGCCTGCAGGTGGATCAAGGACCGTACCCTCAGCGGAGAGCAGGTTTTCGTTGGTGCCCCAGCCTGCCTGAGCGAGGATGTTGTTCTTGGAATCCAGAGCGAGGCTGATGCCGCCGACCGCGGTTACGAAGGGAGAATCGGCCGGCGCACTGACCGACGCCGGGTAGAACTGGGGGTAGCCGAAGGTGAAGTCTCCACTGTCGCCGCTGGAGAAGTTTGCGCCGATGCCGAAGGCGACGGCGATCTGTGAGATCAGGTCTTCGGTAGCAAGCACGCTGTAGGAGGTGTAGAGTTCTTCGCTTCCGTAGCTTCCGGAGATGACGTTGCCGAGCTGGTAATCAACCGCGTAGAAGTAGCCCTGATCGACGTCCTGAAAGCTTGCCGTGGGGGGAACTACCAGATCGATTGCGGCACCCGGAGCGATGGCATGAGCCCACTCGACATCGATGTTGATCTCGGGGTCTGGGGCGGAGCAATAAGACGGTCCCGGAGTATTGATGATGGTGAAGTTCTTGGACGTCAGCTTGGGCAGGCCGAACTGGGCGGAGAAGGCGTTGGCGTCCGAGGTGATGGTGGGCGAGCCGCACCAGTCGATGATGGAGATGGTCTGTCCGGTGCCGTCGAGCTTCTGTTCGTAGAGCGGAGTCAGGTTGTAGGCTGCCTGGATGTTGGCCGGAGTATATCCGCATCCGGAGGGTTTCGAAGTGTAGGTGTTGCCGGTGTACGTAGCTTTAGGCAGGCCACCGTCGGTGGTGTAGGTGTTGGTAGCGACACCGGGGAAGCAATTGGAGTTGAAGTCGGACGCAGGAAGCTTTGCGGCGGCGTTCGACTTGACCAATCCCGGCGCCGCTCCCGGGGACGAAGGCGGCTGCCGCACGGTCGCCGTCGAGACAATCGGATGGGTGTACTCAATGGAATCCAGCCCGGCAACGGATGCGGCCACGCTCGCGGCCTCGCCGGTGATGACGGGATCGCGGTCATTGGCACGGATGGTGGTGCCGTTCACGGAATAGTTGTTGATGTTGACATGAAAGGCGCTGTTGACCTGGGCCACCGTGCCGGCTGCACGGACAAAGAAATTGTCCGGACCCACCTGTTTGACGGCGAGGTGATTGGAAGTGAAGAAATGGGTGACTGCAGCCGCTTCCGCCGCAGTGGGGGCGTATTCGGCCACGAACTGAGCCTTGGTAAGCCAGTGGTGATACTGGGGGGAATTGCGATTGTAGAGATTGCTGACCAGGACGTCGAGCCCGGCCTTGTTGTGCGGTTTGAGCCAGATGCTCACATCAATCAGGGTAGAGGGAGCGACGGGTCCGAGACTCTGACTGGACGCGACGAAGCGGGGCGTGTTGTTGGACAGGGTGGTGGTCTGGTCCGCGCCCCCGGCCGCGCAGGCCGAAGTGAGATGGAACCCGAACGAAACAACAAGAGCCCCAAGTACAAGCGTGCGCTTTACCATGCTGCCTCCAAATGAGTTTAGGTAGTGCCCGAAGCGTACCCGAAAAGTTGTAGCCGCGGTTACTTATTTTTCAAGATGGGTACTCTTCGGCGTAAGCGCACGGATGTTGTGCTGTCGGATGGGCGTGGCTGGCTTGGTTCCAGATGGCGTGCGAGGCCAAGCTATGCGTTGAGCGATCGGAGTGACGTCGTTACACTGGGTTCATATGGCTGCTTCCATGTACATCGTGGTCGAGGGCGAGGATCCGGAGTTTGACACCTACGTGAACGGGCGGGCGCTGGCCCGGCACGAGGATGCGGTGGAGAAGCTGGCGGCGTCGCTTGGAGTGAAGCCGCTGATCGAGTTTTTCTCGGCCGACGAGAACTCCATGTCGCTTCTGATTGAAGAGGGTGCGGGAAATCCGGACCTGATGAAGCGTCTGCCGCCGCCGCAGTGGTACTTCGGCAGCGAGGGGCTGGCAACGATTGAAGCGCTGATCAAGGCGCTCCGCGACGAGCCGCATGCCCTGGGAACCGAAGGTCCACAGGTGCTTGAGGAGTTGCAGGAGTACGAGCGGGTCTTGCAGAAGACGGAAGCGCGGGGTCTGCGCTGGCACCTGGCGGTGAGCTGGAAGTAAAGACCGGCAGGCTCCGGTAACTACGAACCAGGCGGCAGGTGCGGCACGCTCAGAGCAATTTTCGGTTGCTGAGGAGTTTGAAAAGGGCTCGAGCGCCGTTTCCCTTGCCGGCAAGCGGCGTTGAGCGCGAGGTCTCCCTCTACACCCGCAGGAGATCCGCTCAATGGCGGGTTTCGCTGCCCTGGGCTGCGGTGAGCAGGTCGCCATCGGACAGACGGCGATGGAAGAAGTCGTAGACGAGGGACATCAGGGCGTGGGCGTGGGCCGGATCGTAGCGCGGACCTTCGTCGCGCAGGAAGGCGTGGGCTCCGTTGACCTCGTGCCAGTTCAGCTTGGCGTTGAGCGCGGTAAGGTGCGTCAGCAGCTTCAGCCGACCCTCGGCCGGGAC
>CAJCHN010000028.1 GCA_903970285.1 Rhodanobacteraceae bacterium
GGTGTCGCGTCCGACCATCGTGACCAAGCGCATCGACGGCGCGCTCTTCGAACCCTCCGAGATCCTGACCATCGACGTCCCGGAGAATTTTGTCGGCACCGTCATCGAGCGTCTTGGGCCGAGAAAGGGCGAGATGGTCAAGATGGCGAATCATGGATCGGGCCGCGTCCGCATGGAGTTCAAGGTCCCCTCGCGCGGCCTCATCGGCCTCCGCAACGAGATGCTGACCGAGACGCGCGGCACCATTGTCATGAACTCTATCGCCGGCGAATACATTTCCTACCAGGGCGAGATCCCGCAGCGGCCCTCGGGCGCGCTCATCTCCGACCGGACCGGCGTCACGACCACCTACGCGCTCGACGGCATTCAGGACCGCGGCATCCTCTTCGTCCCCGACGGTGCCGAGGTGTACGAAGGCATGATCGTCGGCGAGCACTCGCGCGACAATGACCTCGACGTGAACTGCGTCCGCGAAAAGAAGCTGACGAACATGCGCGCCTCTGGCTCCGACGACGCCCTGCGGCTGGTGCCCTACAAGCAGCTGACGCTGGAGCAGTCGATCGAGTTCATCGCGGACGATGAATTGGTCGAGGTCACGCCCAAGTCGCTGCGCATGCGCAAGAAGGTCCTGCAATCGAACAAACGCCCCAAAGGCGTTCGCGGCGGCAGTGTACTGGTCTAGGTCACTTCTCCTGTGGCTGTGGCTCTGACAATCTTGCGGCGCGGCGTCTTCCCATGTAGAAGACGGCGTCGACACCGCTGCCACGCGCCAGCCTACCCGCGTCGAAGCTTCTTCCCTGGCCTCTGCAACGTGGTGGGCAATCTCACGCCGATCCGCATCCTCCCACTCGAATAAAGAAAAGAAATCTTGCGGTTCGGGAACAAGTGAGGCTGTGCTCCGGTCTTAGAGCGTGAGGACGTGGCGCATGGGTGGTGTGGCACAGCAGCTTGGCGGCTTCCCGGTAACAGCTTCCGACGACACGCGAAGCGCACGGGACGCTGCGTTCGCGGCGCTGGTCGATCGCCATGCCTGCCTGATGTACCGCGTCGCGTTCAGCCTGCTGAAGCATCGCGAGGATGCGGAAGACGCGGTGCAGGAGACCTTTCTGAAGCTGTACCGGACCGGCGGCTGGCAGCAGATGGAAGACGAGAAGGCTTTCCTGACGACGAGTGTATGGCGCGCCGGGCTCAACCGCCTGGCCTCGGCAGGCGCAAAGGCCATGCGCCACGCCGAGGATGTCGCCGAGATGCAGCTGGCCAGTGCGGAACTCTCTCCGGAGGCGAGTGCGCTGGGAGCGTCCAACCGTGAACTGATTGCGAAGCTCATCGGGCAGCTTCCGCAGGACCTCCGCCAGGCGCTGGAACTGAGCGCCATCGAGGGTATGCAGTCGCGCGAGGTGGCTGCGATTCTCAGCATCAACGAGGGCACTGTGCGGACGCGTGTTCTGCGCGGCAAGACTGAGCTGCGCCGAAGATTTCTGGAACTCAATGCGGCAAAGGGGGCACGTCGATGAACGATTTCGAGCTGGACCAGATGCTGGCTGGCGTGACCTCCGAGAGGGTGAATGTGCCGGTGCCCGAGGGACTGGCAGCGCGGGTAAAGGCGAGCAGCTTTGCTTCGTCCAAGGCGGGAAACGTCCTGACGTTCGGCATGCTCGATCAGGTGGGCGGAACCACGCAGACGCGTCGGACCGCCGTCGGTGCCGCGATGCTGCACGCCGCGGTGCTGGCGCTGCTTTTCGTGCAGATTCGTGCGATGCACGACCGCATCATGGCTCCGGCGTCCATGGAGGGCGAAGTAATCCTGAGCGCTCCGCCGCCGCCGCTGGCAGCTTCGGATACTCCTGCGGGCGGCGGCGGAGGCCATGCCAGTGCAGCGCCGGTCTCGCGGGGAACGCCGCCGCCGACCGCGCCCGTGCAGGTGGTACCGCTGGACGCAGCCCGCGTGCAGGATGCCCGCCTGGCCGAGGAACCCGCCATCGTGGCGCAAGCGATGCCGCAGATGGCGGCGAGTCCGATGCCTGAGCTTGGGATGCCGAATGCCGCGGCGGTCGGGGCCAGCCCGGGCGATGGGCGCGGCGCCGGCATCGGCGCGGGCGATGGCAGCGGCGCGGGGCCCGGCTTCGGGAGCAACTTTGGTGGGCTGGTGCGCCGCATCGGCGGAAGCGTCTCTGCGCCGGTGGTGCTGTTCGCGCCGCAGGCAGAGTTCTCCGAAGAGGCACGCAAAGCGAAGGTCTCGGGCAATGTGCTGGTGGACTTCCAGGTCGATGAGCAGGGTCATCCCACGCACGTGCGGGTGCTGCGCGGAATCGGACTTGGGCTGGACGAGAAAGCGGTCGAATCGGTGAGGCAGTACCGGTTCAAGCCGGCGATGGAGAATGGCAAGCCGGTCGTCGTCGAGATGCAGGTGGAAGTGAACTTCCAGATCTTCTAAGTGACGCGCCCGAATCGCGTGTGCTGTCCGGCGTTTGCTGTCCCGGCGTGTGCGGTCCCGGTAAGATAGGGCAAATGTCTATCTCGGGAATCTGTATGCGCGGAATCTGGCTGGGTGTGGTGTGGGTGCTGTCGACAGCGGGCGCGACAGCCCAGGTGGTTCACGGCAAAGATGGCATCACCCTGCCGGCGCCGCCTGTGGTGAGCAAGCAGCCGGTGACAGACACCTATGCGCAGGCGGGTGGGCCGGAGGTCGCGGTGACGGATCCGTATCGCTGGCTGGAAGATGCCAAGAGCCCTGAGACGCGGGCCTTCATCACCGCAGAGAATGCGTACACGCAGCAGTACCTCGACCAGGTAAAGATGATGCCGGAGGTCCGCACCCAGATGGCGGCGCTCTTGAAGGTGGATGTGATGTCGGCGCCGGAGACGCGCGGCAACCGCTACTTTTTCACCAGGCGCATGGCGGACGAGAATCAGGGTTCCATCTACCTGCGCGAGGGGCTGCACGGCGACGATGTGCGCTTGATCGATGGCACCCGGATGTCGGCTGATGGCAATACCTCGGTGAACCTCTACGGTGTGAGCCAGGACGGCTCGATTGTGATCTACGGAGTTCGCGTGGGTGGGGCGGACGAGGCCGAAATACATTTCTTCGACGTGGCTGCGCGCAAGGATCTTGGCGACACCCTGCCCTCGGCGCGCTACAACGGGGTGCAGTTGGCGCCGAATAAGCAGGGCGTCTACTACGGGCGCTACTATCCGCACGAAGGCACGCGCGTCTTCTATCACGGGTTCGGCGCAGGCAATAGCGACACGATGCTGCTGGGGCGCAGCTACCGGGGCGAAGCGCTCGGCGAGATCGACTACATCGACGTGGAGGTGACGGAGAACGGCCACTTCCTCGTCTTCACGGTGAACCGCGGTGTACCCGCCAAACGCGTGGACATCCTGGTGAAGGATTTGCGGGTGAAGGACTCGCCGATCGTTCCGCTGGTTTACGGATATGACAGCCGCTTTGAAGCGCTGATCGATGGCGATACCTTCTACGTCGACACCGATCTGAACGCGCCGAACCACCGCATCCTGAAGGCGGAGTTTGGCAAGAAGCCGGAGCAGTGGAAGACGGTGATCCCGGAGGGCAGGGATGTTCTCGAGAGTGCAAATCTGGTTGGGGACAAGTTCTTCGTTCTGCGCCTGCACGATGTGAAGAGCGAGCTGAGTATTTACACGCTGGATGGGCGGGCAGCGGGAAAGATCAGTTTTCCCGGAATCGGTTCGGGCAGCGGGCTGAGCGGGAGATCCCTGGATCGGGAAGGCTTCTACGTGTTCGATTCGATCGTTCGACCGCCAACGATCTTTCACTATGACGTCGCGAGCGGAAAGAGCGAAGTCTTTTTTGCTTCGAAGGTACCGTTCGATTCCGACGCCTATGAGCTGAAGCAGGTCTTCTACCAGTCGAAGGATGGCACCCGGGTGCCGATGTTTATCGCGGGGAAGAAGGGACTGAAGCGGGATGGCACGGAGCGCCTGCTGATGACCGGCTACGGTGGCTTCGCCTTGAGCGAGACGCCGGTCTGGAATCCGGAGTACGCGTGGTGGATGGAGCAGGGAGGCTGGTTCGCGCTGCCGAATCTGCGCGGCGGCAATGAGTACGGCGAGACTTGGCACAAGGCTGCGATGTTCGACAAGAAGCAGAACGTCTTCGATGACTGGTATGCAGCGGCGGAGTATCTGATCCGGGAGAAGTACACCTCGCCGGAGCACTTTGCCATTCGTGGCCGGTCGAACGGAGGCCTGCTGATGGGCGCTTCGATGACGCAGCGGCCAGATTTGTTCGGTGCGATCTGGTGCGGCTACCCGCTGCTAGATATGCTGCGCTACCAGAAGTTCCTGGTGGGCCGCACGTGGACGACCGAATACGGCTCGGCGGAGAATGCGGCCGACTTCCCGTATATCTTCAAGTACTCGCCTTACCAGCACGTGGTGATGGGGACGAAGTATCCGGCGATCCTGTTCTTTACCGGCGATGGTGACACGCGGGTGGACCCGATGAACGCGCGCAAGATGACTCCGCTGATGCAGGAGGCGAGCGTGGCGCCGGGCGGTTCGGATCGCCCGGTGCTGCTCCACTACTCGTTGAAGGGCGGGCACAGCGCCGGGATTTCACAGACGCAGCTCGTAGAGGACTATGCCGACGAGATGGGCTTTCTGTGGACCGAGACGAAGTAGGCGAGGCTGGACCAGCCCTCCTGCCGATTGTTGCCTATATTCTTCAAAATACAGGAGTTAGGGGTGGAACATGAAGCTGCGTTGCACCAATAGATGTGCACGACCACTGGACGGTTTAGAGCGGCGACCTAACCGAGCCGGCGGCACTCTACTGCCTGTGGGTTTAGACCGGCTATTGGCCGTCTGAGCCGGGTTTCCTGGTGGGGGTGTCTTTGCCGTGTTCGGGGTCGTAGCCGACTTTGGTCATCCAGGCTTTGAAGTCGGCTGGGGACTCGGTTTCGAGGTGTCCGCCCTTGCTGTAGTACGCATCGTCCTTGACGTTGGTGTCGAAGGCGCAGGTGAAGAAGGTGTTGAGCTTGCCCATGACGGGCATGAGAACGATGAGTTCCTTGCCCGGCTTCTTCCATTTGGCCGGATAGGTCTCGTAGCCGATCGAGGCGAGCACGCGCTCGTTGCAGTTGAAGCTGAAATCGACGGCGTGGACCTCGCCATTGGCGAAGAGGTTGGCGCGGCCGTCGCCCTGCGACTCTTCCTCCACGTGGCGGTGGTAGAAGGTGTGCTCGGTGCGATTGAAGATGTGAATGCGCAGCGGGTAGTCGGCGGGATTTTTGCTTTCGGCGGCCAGAGACGTGCCGGCGAAGAACAGGGCAGCGACAAGTGCGGGTGCGAGACGGCTTGCGGGGAGGCTCATGGGCGGAATTTTAGCTGGGGCGGGTGGGGGCGGCAATGAATTTTCGCCGCGATCGACGGTTGAGGTGCTGGTGGGCCGTTGTAAATTGCACGTTGTACGTTGCAGGTTGCACAAACCAGAGCCTGAGATTCGGACGTGCTCGGTCCAACATCTCCTCGCAAAGGGCGCGAGCAGAGATGGGGCACTCGCGCGGTTTAGGCCGTTGAGGAATCCTAACGCAGATCACTGTCTGCAAGAACACGGGCCGGCAGCTTTGGGCTGCCGGCCCCTCAGAACATTACAACGTAGAACGCACAACGTCTCCGCTCAGTGCACCGGCTGCTTCAGGATTGCGGCCAGGGCGGTTAGGTCCCTGGCGTCGGCGGGGGACTTGGCGGCGGTAGCGTCGTCCGAGAGCGCGAAGGAGAGGCGGCTGAGCCTGGCCAGCTCCTTCTTGTTGTAGTGGGACTTCTCGGTGCGATCGATCTCGTCGTTGATTTCAGCGATCTTGTCTGCGGGCAATGCACTGGAGCGCGCGAGCTGATCGAGGTAGGCGCGGGCGACGACGAAGTTCTGCGGCCAGACCAGCTTCTGCTGGTTTTGAACATTGAGCTCGGCGAAGTGGATCTGGTTCGCCGCGTCGATCTCGTGCTGGGTGAGGAACTTGCTGGGGGTGAGCTTGAAGACGTCGAGGCCGCGGGCGATCTCCGAGCCGTAGATGTAGCCGTTGTACCAGTAGGCTGACCAGTCGCCGCCCAGGATGAGGGTTTTGGCGTCGATGGGGCCGCGGTCGAAGTAGGCGATCTCGAAGGGGTTCTTGGGGTCGGTGAAGTCCATGACCGAGACGCCGCCCTGGTACCAGGCCTGGACTTCGACATCGCGGCCGGGGATGGGGACCAGCGAACCGTTATGGGCTACGCAGTTTTCGGTGTCGGACTGCGACGCCGGCATCTTGTAGTAGCTGGCAAGCGAGAGCTTATCGTCTTTGAGGGTGAAGATGGCGTCGGCGCCCCACTTGAGCGGATCGGTCGACTTGCAGCGCGCGCCCATGCCGCCGCCCCACTCGTCGGTGAAAACCACCTTGGAACCATCGTTGGAGAAGCTGGCGGAGTGCCAGTAGGCGTAGTTGGGATCGTTGACGGCGTCGACGCGCTTGGGGTGGACGGGGTCCTTGATGTCGAGCAGGATGCCGTTCCCGGAGCAGGCGCCGGCGGCGAGCCCGATGGCGGAGTACGCTGTGATGTCGTGGCACTGATTGGTGTCGGCGGGTTTCTCCGCGCCTTTATCGTGGCTGCCGCCGTTGTTGAGGCCGTTGAGGGCGCCGGTACGGGCATCCATGAAGACGCGCGGGCTGGAGACGATCCTGGCCTGCTCGGGATGCGCCAGCGGGACCTTGATGACGTCGATGCGGAAGAGAGCAGTATTGGGGTCCTTGTCGGGCGCTGCGCCGGAGCAGCCGGCGAGCTCCTCGGGCTGGCGGACGAACGAAGTGCCGGAGACGTAGATGTACACGTCATCCTTGTCGTTGGGGTCGAGGATGAGAGTGTGGGTGTGGGAGCCGCGGCAGGTTTGCACGGCGGCGACCTGCTTGGGGTTCTTGATGTCGGAGATATCGAAGATGCGCACACCGCGGAAGCGCTCTGGGTTAGCGGCGGGAAGCTGGCGGGCTGGAGGTGGAGCAGGCTTGCCATCTGCACTTGGGGGAGCGGGCGGCGGAGGAGGATTGGGCGGGAACGCCTGGGTGCCGCAATCGAGACGTCCGTTGGGCATCTCGACCGAGTAGAAGAGCAGGTTGCCGTAGACGGAGACGTCCCCCTGGCCGCCGGGGCAGACCAGCGAGGTGATGAGCGAGATGTTCGCGGGGTTGGAGATGTCGTAGATGTTGGCGCCGTAGAAGTTGCCCTGGAAGAGGTGATTGCCCTGAAAGGCGAAGTCGGAGTTGGCGAAGGCGAGACCGGCGTAGACCAGCTTCATGGGCGGTGGAATTTTGGCGTCGGCGGGGATGCCGAGCGAGCCGAGCGCCTTGGTGACGGAGGGATCGTCGGGTGAGGTGCCGGCAAGCTGGAAGGCGGCGGGCTTCTTAACGAAGGCGACGTGCTCCATGCCCATGGCGGCTTCGCCGGCGTCGTACATGCCAGGCTTGAGACCGACGCGGGGGTCGTTGGTGGTGGGTCCGGTCATGCCGGGCGGCAGGACCGCAGGCGCGGTCTCCATGTGATCCTGGGCGGGGAGAGGGTATGTGCCAGAGAACAGGGCGGCTGCGGTAAGGACGAGGCAGGCAGCACGAAGCGAGATGATATGGATTCGATTCATCGATTCTCCTTGGAGAGGTTCTGCAGCAGACCCTGCATGATGCGGATCTCGGCGCGCTGGGTGTTGTCGACGTCGGTGGCGAAGTTGAAGAGATCGGCGTCCTGGCCGGCTCCGGGAGACTTGAAGAGCTGGTCGACCATGGTGAGGGCACCGGTGTGGTGCTGGATCATGCCGGTGAGGAAGAGGCGATCGAACTGTGGGCCGGAGGCTTTGCGCAGCGAGTCCATCTGCGCGGGGGTGAGCATGCCGGGCATCAGCGGCATGGGATTGCCGGACATATCCATGTCCGGCATACCCGGCATGGACATGGAAGTGGGTTGGTTGCGAGCTTGGAGCCAGCGGCGCATGAACTTCATCTCGTCGGCCTGGGAGATGGAGATCTTCTCGCCGAGCTCGCGAATCTGCGGATTGGTGGTGTGGGAGGGGATGAGTGCGGTCATCTCGACCGCCTGGCCGTGGTGCATGATCATGCCCTGCATGAAGGCGGTGTCGGCTTGTGAGATTTTCGGCAGCGAGCCGGTGGTGGTGGCGGGAAGGGTTACGCTGGGGCGCCCGGGCGCGCCGGGCTGGACGATGGGGGCCGAGCGGCTGGGCGCGGAAGATGTTGGGGCGGCTTGTGGCTGGGCGGCTGGTGGCGGGGCGGCCTGGGGATAGCAGGGCACGGTGGGGCCGGCGACGATCAAGAGGCGCAACAGGATGGAACGGTAGGAAGGCATGAGGGTTCGTTTGGGTGAATCTACCACAAAGGCGGACACGGGGCGGGCACTCTCGGGCGCAGGCCGCGTGGGCGCTGCGTAGAATCGGAGCGATGAGCTGGCGTGAGGAGACCGGGCGTGAGCATGGAGCGGCGATCTATCCGGGCCTGCGCGGCCGAGTCGCGGTGGTGACGGGCGGGGCTTCGGGAATCGGGGAGGCGATCGTGGAGGCGCTGGTCCGGCAGCAGGCGCGGGTGGTGTTTCTGGATGTGCAGGCGCAGGCCGGGGAGGCGCTGGTTGAGCGGCTGAAGGCGAGTGCAGACGCAGGGCCGGTGTTTCTGCGCTGCGACCTCACGGATGCGGCGGAGCTGAAGCTGGTGCTGCAACGGATCGATGCTGATTTCGGGCGTGTGGACGTACTGGTGAACAACGCCGGCAACGATACGCGTCATGCCATCGAGGAGGTGACGCCGGAGTCCTGGGACCGCACGATGGCGGTCAACCTGAAGCATCACTTCTTCATGGTGCAGGGTTTGCTGCCGGCCATGCGCAGGGCGGGCGCGGCTTCGGTGATCAACCTGAGTTCCATTGCGTGGATGATCCCATCGACCGGGCTGCCGGTGTACGTGGCGGCGAAGGCGGCGATCGTGGGGCTCACGAGGACGCTGGCGCACGAGCTTGGCGGGGAAAATATCCGGGTCAACTGCGTGCTGCCGGGAGCGATCGCCACTGAGCGGCAGCTGCGGCTGTGGCTGACGCCGACGTATCAGGCCGAGGTGCTCGCACGACAGGCGCTGAAACGGCTGATCACGCCGGAGGAGGTGGCACGGATGGTGCTGTTTCTGGCGTCGGATGAGAGCTCCGCGGTGACGAACCAGAGCTTTGTGGTGGATGGCGGGTGGGTGTGAAGGTTTTGTAAAGGAAAGCCCCGCTCGCCACGGGGCGTGGGCGGGGCTCTGGTGGCTGGGAGAGACTTAGGCGGCGGAGGACGCTGCGGTCTCTTCCGGGTTGTCGCTGACGATGGTGACCTTGACGTGCGCGGTCACCTCGCGGTGCAGCTTAATGGGAACGTGGAACTCGCCGAGAGTCTTGAGCGGCTCTTCGAGAGCGATCTTGCGGCGGTCCACGGTATAGCTCTGGGCTTCGAGCGCGTGAGCGATATCACCGGACGTGACCGAGCCGAAGAGGTGTTCGCCGTCACCGACCTTGCGCTCGAAGGTGAGCTCGACGGCGGTGATCTGCTTGGCGAGGTCTTCGGACTGAGACTTTTCCTTGGCCGACTTGCGGATGGCTGAGGCCTTCATCTGGGCGATGACGGCCTTGTTGGCCGAGGTGGCTTCAATGGCGAGCTTGCCGGGCAGCAGGTAGTTGCGTCCGTAGCCGTCGGCTACCTTGACGACGTCGCCGCGGTGGCCGAGCTTGAGGACATCTTCTTTGAGAATGACTTCCATGTTGAATCTCCAGTGTTCTTGCGCGGGTCTGTGGTCCGTCCGCGAGGAAGCAGGGTGTAGGAGTAGGGACTAGGGTTGAGCATGCGGGTTCTACACCCTGCAGCCCTATCCCTACACCATGGCAGTTAGAAGCGGGCCGCGAAGGCGAGCAGGGCGATGTTGCGCGACTGCTTGATGGCGAGCGAGAGGCGGCGCTGGTGGCGGGTACATACCCCGGTCAGACGGCGCGGGACGATTTTGCCACGCTCGGCGACGAAGCCCTGCAGCAGGCGGACGTCGCGGTAGCTGATGGCGTCGATCTTCTCGGTGCAGAACTTGCACACCTTCTTGCGGCGGAAGAACTTGCGTCCGCCAGGGCCGCCGCCAGGTGCGCCGGCCGGGCGAGGAGCGCCGGGGGCGCCGGCGGGGCGCGGCGTGCGGGGGGTGTAGGGACGAGCTTCGGTGGCAGCAGGCGCGGATGCCTGCTCGGGTGCGGCGTTGGTGATTTCGTCAGCCATTTTTCTTCAGATCCTTATCAGGGCGTTCTACGTTGGGCGTTGTACGTCGATGATTTTCCGAGGCGTGGGTCGGCGCAGCTTAGGCGTTGACCGGCTCGGCGGGCGCTTCGACGGGCGTGGCAGCCTCGGCGGCGGGTGTCTCAGCGGCGGGTGTCTCAGCGGCGGGCTCGGACGCGGCCACAGGCGCATCCACGGCGGCGGCGGGAGCCGACGACGGGAAGGGGTGCGCTGGCTGAACCGGAATGGCGCTGCGCTTGACGTGGGTATCGCGGTGCGCCTTGATCTTGGCCAGACGCTTCTCCTCCTCGTCCATGCGCACGGTGATGAACTTGATAACGGGTTCGGAGACGCGCAGGCGGCGTTCGATCTCGGTGATCAGCTTGCCCTCGGCAGCGATGGTGAGCAGCACATAGAAGCCGTCGTTGAACTTGCGGACAGTGTAGGCGAGTCGCCGCCGGCCCATCTTCTCGGTCGAGCGGACTTCGCCGCCGCCATCGGTGACGTTCTTCTGGAAGCCTTCGATCAGCTTGTCGAGGTCTGCTTCTTCAACGTCCGGCCGGACAATGAACATAATTTCGTAGGTGCGGTCATTCATAGGGCTACTTCTTTCTGCGAAGTTCTGCTTCGCACCGTGAAGGTCTTCGATCGGCCTTCAAGCGGTCTGGAGACTGCCAGGGAGTAGGTTTCAGGGACGAGCTTGCCTGAACCCAAGGATAAGTGTACCGCTTTTTACTGCGCCGCGTTCCTGTCTGCAGGGGCTTCGGGTTCGCCGTTGACCTTGCGGTTGAACTCGTTCATCGCCTTCTTGACGCCGTCCGTGAGGATCATCTCCGTCGCCCGAACGACCTTGTCCAGCACTTCATCCAGCTCCTGCAGCTGCATCCTGCGCATGGGACTGAGCAGGTAGTTGGTGCCGCCGGCTTTCACCTCGCGTCCGGTAACGGTGGGCGGCTTGCCGACCCCGATGCGGATGCGCAGGAACTCTTCCGTGCCCAGGGTAGCGAGGATGGACTTAATCCCGTTATGCCCTGCAGCCGAACCGCGTTCGCGAATGCGAAGCTGCCCGAGCGGGATGGCAAGCTCGTCGTAGAGCACGATCAGGTCTTCGGCTGGTTCGCCCTTGGTGAAAGGCCCCAGCTCCAGGTCTTTCAGGAGCGCAGCCACGGAGAGTCCGCTGAGATTCATGAAGGTCTCGGGCTTGGCCAGCAGGACATCCTGGTTGGCGATCCGGGCCTTCGCGGTCAAGGCTTTGCCGCGGCGGTTGGTGACTGACACGCCGCAGACCTCGGCCAGACGATCGATGGCGAGAAAGCCGGCGTTGTGCGGAGTGAACTGATACTCGATTCCAGGATTGCCAAGGCCGACGATCAGTTTCATAGCGGGTTCGAGCGAGGGTATAAGGGATGGGGCGCAGGGCGCAGCTCTTCTCTCCCCTGCACCCCAGCCCGAACACCGTCTGCACTACTTCTTCTTGGCTTCGGCTGCCGGAGCGGCGGCGGCGGCATCGCCCTTACCCTTTTTGGCGACTTCGGGCTCGGCCACGGGCGCGACCACTTCGGCGGCGGCCTCTTCCTTCACGATGGTGACGTGAGCGACCAGCGCGTTCTCATCGCCAAGGAACTTCAGCTTGCCGGTATGCGGCAAGTCGGAGATGTGGATGGCGCCGTAGAGTTCGAGATTGGTGACGTCAACGTCGAGGTGATCCGGAATGTCACCCGGGAGGCATTCGACCTCAACCTCGCGCAGCACCTGGTCCAAAATGCCGCCGGAGTTCTTGACGCCCGCGGCGGTGCCGGTAAGCTGCACGGGAACCGAAACGCGCATGGCTTTATCCATGGCGATGCGCTTGAAGTCGATGTGCAGGAGCTTGCCCTTGATGGGCTCGTGCTGCCAGTCGACGATCATGGCCTTGACCAGCGGCGCACCTTCGACGTTGAGGTCGAAGATGGTGTTGTGGCCGGACTCGGAGTGGAGGATGCGGGTGACGACCCGGGGGTCGACGGCGACGGCAACGGCTTCCTGGCCGGCTCCGTAAACGACTGCGGGAATCTTGCCTTCCACGCGAACGCGGCGGGCATGGTTCTTGTTGAACTTGCCGGTACGCGGCGTGGCGACGACTGCGTCGAACTTCTGTGAGGCCATGGTTGGAGATCCTTTCGGGCACGAGCGTTGGTTGCGGGATCAGGGCTCAGCGCCCCGGGATCAGACAGCCTGTATAGCTCGCTCCGTTTGCGGAATCACTCCGCTGAGGGTGAGATCTTGCGTTGTCCGAGGATCTTTACTGAGCTCCAAAACTCCGAGCCCCGACCCCTGCCTTAGTTGAACAGCGTCGAGACGCTGGTCTCCATGTGGATGCTTTCGATGGCACGGCCCAGCAGGCCGGCAATCGAGAGCACCTTGATCTTCGCCACCTGCTTTGCCTCTTCGCGCAGCGGGATGGTGTTGGTGACGACCAGTTCGGTGAGCCGGCTGGCGGCGATACGCTCGATGGCCGGGCCTGAGAGCACCGGGTGCGAAGCGCAGGCGTAGACCTTGCCGGCTCCCTGGGCGAGCAGCGCATCGACGGTTTTGACGAGCGTGCCGCCGGTATCGATGATGTCGTCGAGGATGAGGCAGGTTCGCCCGCGCACATCGCCGATGACATTCATCACCTCGGTGACGTTGATGTCGGTTCGCCGCTTGTCGACGATGGCCAACGGAACGTCCAGCTTTTTGGCGAAGAATCTCGCCCGTTCGACTCCGCCTGCGTCCGGGCTGACCACAGTCAGGCTGGGCAGGTGGAGGTCCCGAAAGTAGCCAACCAGCACCGGACTGGCGAACAGGTGGTCGACCGGGATGTTGAAGAAACCTTGAATCTGCGCGGCGTGAAGATCCACCAGCAGGGCGCGGTTGGCGCCGGCGGTGGTCAGCAGGTCAGCGACCAGTTTGGAGCTGATGGCGACGCGGGGACGGTCCTTCCGGTCCTGCCGGGCATAGCCATAGTACGGAATCACCACGGTGATGCGCGCGGCGGACGCCCGCTTGAGCGCGTCGATCATAATCAGCAACTCCATGATGTGCTGATCGACCGGGAAACATGTCGGCTGGATAACAAAGACGTCGGCGCCGCGAACGTTCTCGAGCAGTTGAAAGTAAACCTCGCCGTCGGAGAATCTCTGCATCCTGGTCTCGCCAAGGGGCACACCGACGAACTTGCAGACCTCCTCGGCGAGCGCCTTGTTGGCTTCGCCGGAGAAGATCTTGAAACGCTTCGCCTCGCTCAGCCGGCCCGATCTTTTTTTCTCAGGCGCGGCCTTCGCGGAGGCGGATTGCGGTGCTGCGGGTGGTTCGAGCAGCGCGACGCCGAGTTCCGAGGCGGTTTGGTCCATTTCGCTCAGCTGTTCGTCGCGCGCTAAATCAGGGGGAAGAACCGTCATCGTGTCGGTTTGTTTCACGGTGGAGCTCCTTTGGCTGGTTGACCTTAGGGGTATCCTGCAGCTTCTGCCTGGGCTCCGCCGCTGGTTGGCGGCGGTACTTCAATCAAGAAATAGAAGACTTCCGGTTCTTTCCTTTTACTGCTTGTACTGACGCCTGGTTTCGGCGAGAAGTGCAAATTTCATTCATCGGCGGCGGCTCCCTTCAAGGAGCGTGCCGCAAATCCCTGGTTCGTGCTGTTCACCCATGTTCTTCGGGTGAACGTCCGCGCGGCCCTCAGGCTGCCGGACGTGTCGGGCGTTTCGGGCGTTTCGATCGACGCTTGGTTGGGCGACTAGGATTCGAACCTAGATTAAGTGCTCCAAAGGCACCTGACCTACCATTGGTCGATCGCCCAGCTTTGGCCGCAGCCCTTAGTAAGTATAGCTGCGGTTCCATCACTCTGCGAACATGTTGCTCCAGTAGAGAGGGCGCGGGATCGTCCGCGTGACGATGGCCCTGACGCCTTGCTGCTGAAGCCTTTGTTGAGCATCCTCTGCGTCCGCAGTCGACCGGTAGAGGCCGAACAGGGCAGAGCCTGAGCCGGAGAGCGCCGCGTAAACGGCTTCGCTCTGTGGCGGAGATCCCATCAAAAGTCGCTTGATTGCACCAAGAAGGGGATTCTGAGGAAAGACGACGGTTTCAAAGTCGTTTACGATCCCGGTGCGGACAAGCGCGAGAAGGGTATTCCCGGCCAGATCAATCTCGAATCCGCTCGTGTCGTTTGGCTGGAAACCAGCCTCCAGACTGTTGTGACATTGCTCACGAGCGAGCCCCTGCAGATTCTCAGGGCCGTCCAGGTTTGATTGACCTGAACTCGGTTTCGGAAAGATACCAGAGGCACCAGACCCGCTGCTTTCGTCCTGCGTCCCTGAACTCTGTTTCGCAGAGGCCGGGTTGCCGAAGACGGATGCGTAAGTTTGGCCCAACTGTTCGAGAGTACCGCGAATCGCGGGATTAAGCAAATCGGGCTCGCTTCTGGCGGCCAGCAGGGCGTCCCAGTCGCGAAACGCCTGCGGCGTCGAGACGCCGACATCCGGCAGGGCGATCACACATGGGATTTCGGCCTCGCCGCGCAGCGTGACGGCGGGTGCGGCCCGCACCACCTGTCCGCGGTCCGCGCCGAGAACGGAGCCGCCGATCAGAAACAGCGGCACGTCCGAACCAACCTCCGCCGCCAGCGCAAGCCGGTCGGCGTCGGGGAGCCGCATGCCCAGTTCGCGTTCGAGGCCGATCAGCGCGGCCGCAGCATTGGCCGAGCCGGCGCCCATGCCGCCCTGGATGGGCAGGTTTTTCTGGATGCGAAGATTGACGATGGCCGAAACGCCGAGGTGGTCGAGAGCCTTGACGACCATCTTCCAGGCGGTGTTGCGGCCGTCGCGCGGCACCCGGGGATCGTTCGAGGTGAGCTGGATGCGGGTGCGGCCGGCGGTGCGAGCGGTAACGGTCACCACGTCGTGCAGCGCCAGCGTCTGGTAGAGCGTGACCAGCGAGTGGAAGCCGTCCGGACGGGGCGGCCCGATGGCCAGGCCCAGGTTGATCTTGGAGTAGGAACGGACCTGCGACGGCATCTGACTATTCTAGGCGGCAGTCGACACAACGGCATGCCACCCCTGAAGCCGGATGACACCGGTCTGGAACAGGAGATTCAAGAATCAAAATTGCCAGGCGAGGCGACTCACAGCGATCAGATTGTCTGGGGGATAACCGACCGGCGGCGGGGCGTGCTCCCGGCGAAATCGGAAGCATGGTTGGTTATTCGTATTTGAGGGTTTCGACCGGGTCCAGCGCGGCGGCGCGGATGGCGGGCAGCATACCGAAAAATACGCCCACCGCCACGCAGGTCAGGAGCGCGATCACGGCCGACCAGTAGGAGACCGGAAGCTGGAACGGGGTGAGGAAGCCAACCGAGAGCGGGATGGCCAGGCCGACAAGGGTGCCGACGAAGCCGCCGGCCAGCGAGAGGAAGACCGCCTCGGTGAGGAACTGCAACCGGATTTCGCGGCTGGTGGCGCCGAGCGCCTTGCGAATGCCGATCTCGCGCGTACGGGCACTCACGTTGGCGTACATCGAATTCATTATGCCGACGCCGGAGACGATGAGCGTGACCAGCGAGGCCAGGCCGAGCACCAGCGTCAGTCCGTCAGCGATATTGCCTGCGATACGGATCATGCCGGTGAGAATCACGGCGTTGTAGATCGATGTAGGCCGGTGCCGGCTGCGGATGATGTCGGTAATCTGGCGCGAGGCCGGCTCGACGTTGGCCGAGTCTTTCATGGTGAAGAAGATCTCCTTCACCTTGTCGGTCCCGGTAAAGTAGCGGGCGACTTCGTACGGAATGAGGATGGTCTGCTCGCTGATTTCGGAGAAGCCAAACGTATCGAAGCTCTCCTCGAAGACACCGATGATGGTGAAGGGGATGCCGCGGATGGAGATGCTTTGTCCCACCGCTTCAGACGGCGAGTGGAAGAGGGCCTTGGCCAGCGGCGTCACCAGGACGGCGACTTTGGTGTGCAGCAGCGCGTCCTGATCGTCGAAGAAGCGGCCGGCGACGATCTTCAGGTTGCGCACCTCTTTATATTGCGGCGAGACGCCGAGCAGCATGGTGTCTTTGGTGATGCCGCCGCCCATGCTGATCACAGCATGGTCTTCGAGCATGGGCGAGGAGGCGATGATGCCCGGCACCTGGTTCAGCACGGCGTCCATATCTTCGCGCGTCATGTTGTCGGGCGAACTGGTGTTGTCCGGGCCGATGACGTTGCCGCCGCCGTACTGCATCTCGATCTTGTTGGGACCGATGGAGGCAAGTTGCTCGAGCGCGTACTGCTTTCCGGTCAGGCCCAGGGTGGTCACCAGGATGATCGAGGCGGAACCGATGACCATGCCCAGCATGGTCAGCAGGAAGCGCACCTTCGACGCGCGGAAGCTGTCGATGGCGAGATGAACGGTTTCGCGGAAGGCGATGGTTGAGGTTGCGCTGGCCAGCGTCAGGTCAAAGCTGGTCCGCCCCAGCTTGACGGCCGGTTCAGGAGCCGCAGCCGGTTTGGGTGGAGTCGCGGTCGCCATCTCGATGAATCTTTAGATTCTAGCGGCAGCATTCGGGTGCAGCGCATTTGCGGGAGAGTTTTTGCCTTCGGCCGGGCGCACAGCACGCCACATACCGGGGCAGAAGGCCAACATGCCAAGGCCAACCTGCGGCTTCGCCGGGGCCTCTAACAAAGTGGAATTAGGAGAAACGATGTCTTACCTCAAAGCACTTGCACTGTCGGTTGGGTCCATCGCTCTGCTGGGCGCCGGCTCGGGTACCCCGGGCCAGGTTTCAATCGGCGTCAACATCGGCGCGCCGCCGGCTTGCCCCTACGGCTATTTCGACTATCCCCCGTATGACTGCGCACCCTACGGCTACTACGGTCCGGACTGGTTTGCCGGTGGCGTCTTCATCGGAGCGGGTCCGTGGTTCCATGGTCCGCGCGGATTTTATGGACACGTGGACAATCGTTACGACCCGCATCACGGGTATCACGGTCCGTTGCCCGACCGCGGAGCGCAGCCCTTCGCCCACTTCCACGGGAATGTGGCAATCGATGGACACGGCCAGGTAGGCAACCCCGGGCACGATGGCGGCGGAGAACATTTCGGCGGTTACCAGGGCTTTCACGGCGGACCTCCCGGCGGCGGATTCCATGGCGGCGGGCATCACTAAGCCGCGCGAGTGGCATTTAGCTAACGGTTCTACGTTCTACGGATGATGACCCAAGGGTAGAACGTACAAACCGAACTGCTCATTTGTGCGGCGGCAGCTGCATTAGCGCCACGAACTCCCGGGTAAACCGGGGCAGATCGAGGTCATCCTGCACATGAACCTGTTGCAGGTCGAGATCGGGCCTGGTGGCCGATGTCCAGGCCAGGGTGTCTCCATAGCTGGCAGTGTGCGCGATGTCCACGTCGAGATACAGCAGCCGTTCGGCGGTGATGATCTTCGGATCGAGCCAGGCTGCCGCCGCCAGTTCGTCCCAGAGATAATATTTCTCCTGCGACCACCGGGCGATGTACTGCGCGGCCGGGGTCTTCGCGGCGGCGATCTCACCCAGCATGGCCTGGGTAAAGCTTGCCTTGATCGAGATGTCGACATCCGTCAGGTCGATGCGCGGCCAGTGCGCCCGCAGCGTGATGTGCGCGGCCTCGGGATCGAACCAGAAGTTGAACTCGTGGTGGGGATTGAGCGCGAACTCCGGGTCGGCCTGCCCGGGATTGAGGCTGCCACCCATGATGACGATCCCCTGGGTCAATTCGGCGAAGTGCGGATCAATGGCAAGCGCTAACGCGATGTTCGTCAGGGGGCCGGCGGCATAGATCGTCACCTGGTGCGGATGCTCGCGCACCTGCCGAACCAGGAAATGGGCTGCGTCTTCGTCCAGCGGCCGGATGGTGGGTGCGCCTTCGGGCAGCGGCGGAACCACCTCAGCCGGGTGGGCGTCTGCCGAGCCCGTGCCCGCGCGATGATCGCCGAAAGCGCCCAGCCACCCGACCTTGCCGTAAAGCCCGGTGTACAGCGCGGTCTCGCGCTGAGTGCGCACCAGCGGGTAGATGGCGCCCGGCACCACCGGCACGTCGGCCCGCTGGATCAGTTCGAGCATGCGCAGGGTGTGCTGCACCTCCTCCGGCTCCCATGCGTTTCCGCTGACCATGGTGATGCCAAGCACCTTCACCTGTGGCGCCTGCAGGAGCACCATCATCGCCATCTGGTTGGAGCCGCCGGGGCCGGAGCCGTCCTGGTCGATCAGGACCATGCGCTGCTGAGTGAAGGCCACTCCCGGCAACGCGCACAGGAGAGAGAGCAGGCGCCAGCGGCGCGAAGCGAGGCGTGAGGGCATCGGGCGAACGAGACCTTTCTCCACTGGAAGGATGGGCGCAGGAGGGCGAGCGAATGAAGTGGCTTGGTGCTAGCGTACACGCAGAGCGGCTGAACGGCGGCGTCGATTTGAGCGAACCGCGAAGTCCGGCTTGGCGGCGGCGCGAAGCGCGTACTACACTTCAAGGCGGGGAAGAGTGGCCGAGTGGTTGATGGCTCCAGTCTTGAAAACTGGCGTACTCGAAAGGGTATCGGGGGTTCGAATCCCTCCTCTTCCGCCACACCCTGCGTCGCGCGTCCCACCGGAGAATCCGTTCATGGTTCAGCGCGCTGTTCCCGGTTCAACTTCAGCACTGCTGTAATCGCATCCTACCGTGCATGGTTTCGGCGCGCGGCGGCTACGCGTGTCGTTCAGAGGGCAAGAGAATGAGTGAAGGGTTGGAGCTTCCGCGGTTTTCAATCGGGGTTGGGGATCGGTTTGCCCACCAGGCCAAGGCTCAGCTGCAGGCGTGCATCCTGGCTGCCGAGGCCGGCGTCGAGGTGGTCCCGGTGTGGAACAAGTCGAACCGCGAGCACACCATCATCGGCTCCGAGCCCTCCGCCACCCGGGCCGCCGCGGATTCGGCGGTGCGCGAAATGGGCTGGAGCAAGCCCTATTTCCTGGACGCCGACCACATCAACCTGAAGACGGTGCAGCGTTTTCTCGATCCGTGCGACTTCTTCACCCTGGATGTAGCCGACCTGATCGGGCAGGCGGCGAAGCCGGAGGATGTGCGGGAGTTCGTGAATCGCCATCATGAGCTGCTGGGCGAGATCACCATCCCGCAGATCGATCATCCCTTCCACATCGACCGCGCCTTCGTGGAAGGCGTGGCCAACAAGTTTCTTGCCGCCATACAGCAGGCTGCGGCCATCTACGAGCTGCTGGCGGAGACCAAGGGCATCGGCCGGTTTGTACCCGAAATCTCCATGGACGAAACCGACTGGCCGCAGTCCCCGATCGAGCTGCTGGTCATCCTGGCGATGATCGCGGATGAAAAGATTCCCATTCAGACCATCGCACCGAAGTTCACCGGGCGCTTCAACAAGGGGGTCGACTACGCGGGCGATCTGGAACAGTTCTCGAAAGAGTTCAACGAAGACCTGGCCACCATCGCCTTCGCCGTCCACACCTACGGACTGCCGAAGAATCTGAAGCTGAGCGTGCACTCGGGCTCGGACAAGTTCTCCATCTATCCGGCGATTCATGAGGCGATCCAGCGCTTCGGCGCGGGGGTTCATCTGAAGACGGCCGGCACCACCTGGCTCGAAGAGCTGATCGGCCTGGCGGAGGCGGGGGGGAGCGGGCTTGAGATCGCCCGCGAGGTCTATGCCGATGCCTTCGCGCACATGGACGAACTCACCCAGCCCTATGCAACCGTGATCCAGATCGAATCCGCCGCGCTGCCGGCGCCCGAAGCCGTCAATGGCTGGACGCCCGCGCAGTTTACCGGCGCCCTGCGCCACGATCAGAACAACCCGGCCTACAACCCGAGCTTCCGGCAGCTGCTGCACGTCGGCTTCAAGGTGGCGGCGAAGATGGGTCCGCGTTACCTCGAAGCGCTCGAAGCCAACGAATCTGTGGTCGCCAGGAACGTCACCACCAACCTGTTCGAGCGGCACATCAAGCCGGTCTTTCTGGGCGTGTAGACATGATCGTCCTGCTGATGGGTGTCAGCGGCTCCGGGAAGACCACCATCGGAAGCCTGCTGGCCGAGCGCACCGGTGCCGTCTTTGCCGATGCCGACGACTTCCATCCCGCGGCGAACAAGCAGAAGATGGCTGCCGGCATTCCGCTCACCGACCAGGACCGGCAACCGTGGCTGGAGACGCTGAACCGGCTGCTGCGCGGCTGGGCGGAGGCGGGAACACGCGGCGTTCTGGCTTGTTCCGCACTGAAACAGAGCTACCGGCAGACGCTTGGCGACGGGCTGCCGCCGGCCACCCTCTGCACGATCTTTCTCGACGGCTCGAAGGACTTGATCGCCGCCCGCCTCGCCGAACGGCACCATGAGTTCATGAACGCGAGCCTGCTCGACAGCCAGATGCAGACGCTGGAGCCGCCGGCAGATGGCCTGCGTGTGATAAACGACCGCTCGCCAGGCGAAGTGGTGAACGAGATCATGGCCAGGCTTAGAATCCCGTGAAACCGGGTTGATCGTCCGGCAAGCACAGCGCGAAGCCAACAGCTCTTCAGGAGAGACCATGGGACACAAGCTTTTCGATCTCACCGGCAGGACGGCGGTCGTGGTTGGCGGTACCTCAGGCATCGGGCTGGCCATGGCGATCGGTCTGGCGGAGGCGGGCGCCGACGTGGTGGCGTCGTCGCGGCGGCCGGAGCAGGTCGATGAGGCCGCCCGCCAGATCGAGCTCACCGGGCGCAGAACACTGCGGCTCACCTCCGACGTGGCCGATCGCGCCAGCCTGCAGGCGTTGTGCGACGGCGTCCTGGCCGGGTTCCAGAAGGTGGACATCCTGATCAACTGCGCGGGAAAGATCAAGCGCGAGCCCACGCTGACCGCCAGCGAAGAGACCTGGAACGACATCATGAACACCAACGTGACGGGCACGCTGCGCGCCTGTCAGATCTTCGGCAAACACATGCTGGAACGAGGCGCTGGCAGGATTATTAACATCGCCTCGCTCAACACCTTCGTCTCGCTCAAAGAGGTCACCGCGTACGCTGCTTCAAAGGCGGCGGTAGGCGCTCTCACCAAATCGCTGGCGGTGGAGTGGAGCAGCCAGGGCGTGAACGTGAACGCGATCGCTCCGGGCGTCTTCCGGACCGCGCTCAACCAGAAGCTGCTGGATGAAAGCGAACGCGGTCACGAGCTGCGCATGCGCACGCCGATGGATCGATTCGGCACGACCCCGGAGCTCGTCGGCGCGGCGATATTCCTTGCGAGCGATGCTGCCAGCTTCGTGACCGGCGAGATCCTGGTCGTCGACGGCGGCTTCCTGGCGAGTGGCGTCAACCAATAGGGCCGCTGTCATCCCAACCATCCTGTAGCCGCCTTCCCATCTCGCAGCGGCGGGAGACGACTGCGTCTCGAAATAAAACATTCTTGAACGCATTCAATAACTTCTTGCGTTCCATCTTTCGCCAGTGCAGTATTTGAACATGTTCAACAACAACGAACACAAGATCACACCCTCGCAGTGGTCGGTCATGTCCCTGGTGGTCGTCTCAACGGCTGGCTCGCTGCTCTATCGCCTGCTGCGCCATCAACACCTTGGCCATAGCGCCGCGATGTTCCTCGGACTCCCGGCAGTGCTGGCCATCCTGCTGGCCGCCGCGCCCAGGCCCCGGTCCGCGACGGGCGCCATCGTCAAAGGCCTCACACTGATGCTGCTGGTGGTGGCTCCGCTGCTGGGCGAAGGCTGGATATGCATCCTGATCGCGTCGCCGTTGTTCTACGCAGTCGGCATCGGGGTGGGCGTCGCGGTGGATTGGCAGCGCCGGCGCAAGGCCGCAACGCTCTCCTGCGTGGCCGTGTTGCTGCTGCCATTTTCCCTTGAAGGAGTGGTCCCGCAGTGGACCTTCCCGCGCCTGCAGACGGTGAGCGTGACCCGCGTGGTCAATGCCTCGCCAGCCGCGGTCGAGCAGTCGCTGGCGCACAGCCCGCAGCTGCAGACGCCACTTCCGCTGGGCATGCGCCTCTTCCCCCGGCCTCTGGCGGCCTGGGGAGATGGCCTGGCCGTGGGTGATGTGCGCGCGGTACATTTCGCTGGTGCCGAAGGACATTCCCCCGGAGATCTGCGCATGAAGGTGGTCGCAAGCGGCCCCGGCTACGTCCGCACGGCCCCGGTGGACGACGCCAGCAAGCTGATGCAGTGGGCGGCATGGACCGGGTCCGACGTGGAGTGGAAGCCGCTGGACGCGACCCACACCCAGGTAACGTGGCGGCTCTCGTTTGAACGCGAGCTGGACCCCGCGTGGTACTTTGCGCCGCTCGAGCGCGCGGTGGTGCGCGAGGCGGCAGAATACATGATCGCGGCGAACGCGACGCCGCAACGGGAGGCTGGCGATGGGAGGCGCTGAGCTGAACCAGGCCGGCCTCCATCCCGGCAGCCTGGAATTTGTCGGACTGGACCTCGCCAGCGTGGAGCGTGCGCTCGGGCTGTATCTGCCGCTGCTGGCCGCGATGATCGCCCGGCTGCTGGCGGGGCGGCAGCCGCGGATGTTTGCCGCCTGCCTGCTGAGCGTGCTGTGGACGGCGCCCATGCTGGTGGTCCTGCAAGCCCTGAACCAGGTCGCGGGCTGGTGGAGCTTCACGCCGGGTTCGGCCGCCTCCCTGCGCGGGATGCCGCTCGAACTCTGGCTGGGCTGGCTGCTTCTGTGGGGCGCATTGCCGCAGTGGCTGCTGCCGCACGCCGGCATCGTGAGGACTGCGACTGCCATGGCCGCGCTCGACCTGCTGCTGATGCCGCTGTGCCCGGCGGCCATCCCGCTCGGTCCCCGCTGGTTGCTGGGGGAAGCCGCGGCAATCGTGCTCGTGCTTCTGCCTGCGCTCTGCCTGGGCGAGTGGACGCGCTCCGACACGCATCTCCGCCTGCGAGCCGCAATGCAGGCAGCCACGGCTGGACTGGTCTTCCTCTATCTTGTGCCGGAGATCGCGTTCGCGCTTCGGCCGGGGCAGGGCTGGACTCCAATGCACAAGCTGGCGGGCGGCCGGCTGGCCTTCGAGGCGGTCCTGCTGCTGGCAGTGCCCGGCCTCTCGGCGGTGCAGGAGTTCGCCGTCCGCGGCGGTGGCACCCCCATTCCGTACGATCCGCCACGCCGTCTTGTCACCTCCGGCGTCTACCGCTACCTTGCGAATCCGATGCAGCTCTCGTGCTCCTGCGTCCTGCTGGCGTGGGCGGCGTTGTTGCAGGACAGCTGGCTGCTCGTGCCGGCGGCATTCGCGGTGGTCTACAGCGCGGGCATCGCCCGCTGGGATGAGCGCCAGGATCTGCGGGATCGATTCGGCGCGGACTGGATCGCCTATCGCGCGGAGGTCGCAGACTGGCGTCCGCGCTGGCGGCCCTTCCACGCCGGAAGGCCAGCGCGGGTCTATATCGCCCGTGGCTGCGAACCGTGCAGCCGGGTGCGTCGTTGGCTGGAGCGGCGCCACCCGACGGGCTTGGAGATCGTCGAGGCGGAGACACTGCCGGCCGGCTCGATCCGGCGCATGCGCTACGACCCAGCAGATGGGAGCGCCCCCGTGGAAGGAATCCGCGCCATGGCCCGGGCGATGGAGCACCTGCACCTGGGCTGGGCCTTCTGCGGCGCTCTGGCGCGGCTGCCGGGCATCTGGCAGATGCTGCAGCTCGTGCTCGATGCCGGCGGACTGGGGCCGCGCGAAATCTCCTGTACCAGCGGCCCCGGAGCAGGCGCACCCACCAGGCCGAGGCGAGCGGAAGAATCGTCCTGACCCACCTCGAACCTGCTTGGCCTGCCTGATCCGCGTGCGGCTCGTCTACTTCGCAGCCGGTGGTGTTGCCGGTGCGGGTGGTGGCGGAGTCAGGCCGCGCACGTACTTGTCGTACCAGTCGAACCAGCGCTGCATCCGGTCCTTGATGAAGCTCGGCCGGTTGAAGCCGTGGAACTCGCCCGGGTAGACGATCAGCTCGGCGGTCGTGCCGACGCTTTTCAGCGCCTGGTACATCTGTTCACCGCCCTGCACCGGCACGTTGAAGTCCTTGTCGCCGCCCATGAAAAGGGTGGGCGTGTGGATGCGGTCGGCGTGCAGGAACGGGTACGAGAGCTTGATGTAGGCATCGAGGTTTTTCCACGGCGGCCCCAGCTCGTTCTCATACTGCAGGATGTACTCGTCGATGCCATAGAAGCCGAGCAGATTGCCCATGCCGGCGCCCGAAGACGCCGCCTTGAACCGGTTGGTGGAGGCGATGGTGTAGTCGGTCAGGATGCCGCCGTAGCTCCATCCGCCAACGCCCATCTGGCTCGCGTCGATGTTGCCCGTCGCCACCGCTGCATCGACGGCCGCGAGCAGGTCCTTCACCTCCTTGTCGCCCCAGTCGGCGTTGATGGCCTCGGAGTAAGCGTGGCCGCGTCCGGTACTGCCGCGATAGTTCACGTTCAGCACCGCGTAGCCCTTGGCGGCGAAGAGCTGCCGCTCCGTGTTGAAGGCGTGCGCATCCTGCGCGGTGGGCCCGCCGTGGATGCGCAGCAGCATCGGCGCCTTCGTCCCGGCAACATAGCCGACCGGCATGGTCAGCAGGCCGTGCACCTCGTTGCCGTCAGAAGCTTTCGCGGAAAGGTCCTCGGTCGGCGCCAGCTTCAGCGTCGCCAGCACGGCGTCGTTATGGGTCGTCAGCCTGCGCAGGTTGCCGCCTTCCAGGGCGTAGATCTCCGAATCGGTTGCGTCGGTCGTCCAAAGCAGCGCGACATGGCCGCCGGCCGCGTTCAAACCCATGGCCGAGCCCGACCCCGTCGTGACGCGTGTCGCCGAGCCCTGGCCGTCCAGCGAGACCTCCGCGACATACTCCTGGCGGTCATCGGCGACCGTGGTCAGCGCATGGCCCGCATGGGACGCCATCACCGCGCCGCCCACCCACTGGTCCAGCTTGGGCGCCAGGATGGTGGGCTCGCCCCCGGCAGCCGCGACGATGGCCAGCCTGCGCTCGTCGTAGATGGAGTAATGCGGCGTCAGACCCTCGTGGAAGATAATTCGCGTCCCATCCGGGGTCCAGGTCAGCGGCCCCTGATCCTCGCCGGTAAAAGTCGTCAGCTTGCGTGGGGACGAGCCCGGCACCGCGGCGACGACAAACACATCCGAGTTCGCGAACTTGTCCGGGTCAGGCGTGGCCTGGTTGCTGACAAACGCGATCTGCTTGCCATCGGGACTCCACTCGGCGTTCCCCTCCTCGTATGCGGTCGGCCCGGATACGGGGTTGGCGGTCAGCTTGGTCAGCTTCTTCGTCGCCACGTCAAACAGGTACAGGTGCGGCTGCTTATCGGTCAGGTAGCCTTCCACGTCTTCCTTGAAGTGGTAGCGGTCGAGCACGATCGGCTTAGGCGATTTGGCCTTGCCGCCCTTGTCCTTGCTGTCGTCCGGCTCATCCTTCACCGTCAGTTGCAGCAGCAGTTGCCGGCTGTCCGGCGACCAGCGATACTCGCCCAGGTCCTCCTTCACCTCGGTCAATTGGTGCGCCTCGCCGCCGCGGCGATCGAGCACCCAGACCTGCGAACCCTTAGCCTCGCCCTCGCGCCCCGAGGTAAACGCCAGCCAGCGGCCATCCGGACTCCAGCGCGGATTTCCAGCCGACTCCTTCCCATAGGTCAACTGCACATCCTGCTTGCCGTCCCAGCTGATCATCCACAGGTTGGTGATGTTCTTGTCGTCCGCAGTGTCCACGTGCGTCACTGTGTAAGCGATCCATCCGCCGTCGGGCGAGACCTGCGGCGCACCCACCCGCACCAGCTTCTGCATATCGTCGATCGTCATACCGTGCGGTCCGGGCAGTGGGGCAGGTGCCGGCGTTGGTGCGGCACCCGGCTGTTGCACCGTTTGTTGCTCCGCCGGCTGCTGCGCGGAGAGCGGAAGGACGAAGGCCAGCGCAAAGACAGCGAACACCCACGAGGGCGTCATAAGGGAGAGCGGCAAAGGTCTCATGGCCGGAGTGTAACAGCCGGTCACTTCCGGCAATCCCCTGCACAGCCGGCTCAGTTGACGATCATGAAGCTATAGCAGTTGGGGCTGCCGCTGAGCGGGGTCGCAACCGACAGCGTAAAGCCTTTCCCGGGATATCGCCCGGTGATGCCGTAAGGCGCAAAAGCCGTCGCCGGATTCTTGTTGCAGGTCAGCTTCAGCCGGGCATCGAGCGTCGTGTCCGGTGTGATCAGCACCTGGCTGTTGGCGGTCAGGGCCGTCGTCTGAACGTTCACGCTGCTGGCGCCCGCGCGGATGACGATGCTGCCGGCGGCGAACCCGACGCAGTTGGGATTGGCATCTGTCGACGCGCAATTGCCCGTGTTCAGCGTCGTGGTCGCGATGCCGCTGAACCCGATCAGCATGCTCGCCGGATCGTAGCCGACCGTGGTCACGCCGGGCGCAGAGGCGTTGGGCAGGCTGAACAGGTTGAACGGCGTGTTATCGTCCGCGGCCGTATGCCCGATCGCAATCACCGCCCCCAGGTTGCCGTGATTCCGCGACGGTCCGCGGTAGGAATCGATCAGATTGCCGAACGTGCCTTCGATCGACTCCGCCGGAACTGGCTCCAGCCTCCCCCCGCCCTGCGTATATTGCTTCAGTCCGTTGCCATTGAGGATGCGAAAGGGGTGATACGTGCCCGAGACGCCCGGCCCCGCCACGTCCACCACCATGCAGCTCGACGTATTCTCCTGGTCGGTGGGGGTAAATTCCTGGCAGATGTTGCGCAGGCCGACGCCTCCATAGGATTGAAACCGGGGGTTCTCGACCGCATCGCCGACCGCCCACTCCACCGCGTTCGGCTCCAGCATCGGAGCGGCCGCAGCCGCCGTGTTGGCCACGATCTCGGCGCTCGGGTACAGGTGAAATCCGGAGTTGATCTGCTCCGCCTCGGACCCCGCTCGCGGCAACTGGTGCGTGGCCACCGTCCCCCCGATCTGGCTGCCGTAGATCAGGTTCACGCCGTCGATCGATCCAAACACGTAGTAGCTGGAGCGATAGCCGCTGGCCGCAAGGTTGTCGTCGAAGCTGAGCGACTGCCCCGCAATCCCGCCCTGAAAAAGAACCGCTCCGGCCGGGTTCGGATTGCGCGCCAGCAGCGTCAGCGTCTGCACCCCGCCCTCAGGAGGCGTCACCGCCGTGATCGGCACCTGCTCCGGATAGCTTGGACCGGCGATCGTCGCCAGGCTCCCCGCGCTCAATGCGGGCGTGCTGCCGCCAACCGCCCCCAGCGTGCAACGGATCGTTCGCGAAGTACCCACACCCGCCCGCGTGCTTGCGGGAATAGCGGTCGAGCTGGTGCACCATGCCCGGGTCAGCGGCAGCTGTCCGGCCGGACTGCCACCCGTCACCCCGGTCGTGGGAAGCTGATAAAGATAACTCGAGCCGAACGGCTGCGACCTGCCGTTCAGCCGCCCCGCAATCCGCCCCTTGCTGATGTCGAGCAACATGCACCCATCGCAGGTGTAGCCCCAGTTGTTGGGTGCGGTCGCGTTGTACGCCAGCGTCAGCGCTGTGGCTCCCACACCGGCTACGCCCGCTACGGTCCCGTGGAAGTACCCGCCAATCTCTCCCGACTCCACCGTGATGCCGGTCACTCCTTCGTCCGATTGCGCCGCCCGGCCTCCGCCATGCACATACAGGTAGATTCCCGCCAGGTCGCCCGTGCCGTTCTTGTCCATGGCCGCGCTGATGTATTGGTCGATGCCGCTGGTGCCAAACTGCAGGTGCGGCGCTTCGAAGACATGGGTCACCGTCCAACCGCCCGCGTTGCCGAAGTTGATCGACGGCCCGAAGGTCTTGAGTTGTTGATAATTCAAAGCACGATGCCCCTGGCCGTTGGCCTGGACCGGCGCAGCAAAGATCGCGCCATGCACCTCGCAGTCGCCGCCTTCCGGGCCGGCAACGCAGGCCGGCTCGGTTTGCAGCACGCTGGTCATGCCGTTCGCCTGCCCAGTCGAGGTCACAGCTTGTGGCGCCACCTGGCCGAGAGCATCACCCACAATGAGGCTGCAGTAAACCGGCACAGGCGCCAGCAACAGGTGTAAGAGTTTCATCGAACGTCTCCTGAGTGAGGGCTGGATCTGAAGAAAACGAAAACTGCATCAAGCAGGTCCGGACCGCCGGCAGATGTCCGATTGTAATGCGCCCCCTCGGAAGCGAAAGCTGCGGCATATATCCTCATCACATATCCTCATCAAAGACCGGCGCCAGCCCCGGCACCACCGTGCACGCGCCCACCGACCATGCAGACCGCCCTCTTCATCACCTGCTACAACGACACGCTCTTCCCCGAAACCGGCAAAGCCGTGGTGCGCGTGCTGGAGCGCCTGGGCCACACCGTCAGCTTTCCCGCCGGCCAGACCTGCTGCGGGCAGATGCACTGGAACACCGGCTACCAGCAGGAGGCCCTGCCCCTGGTGTCGCGCTTTGTCGTCCAGTTCGAGCATGCCGAGGCGGTCGTCGTTCCGTCCTCCTCGTGCGTCGCCATGATGCGCGACCACTACCCGCTGATGGCCCGGCACATCGGCGATCCCGTGCTCATTGAGAGGGTGGATGCCTTGCTGCCGCGGGTCTGGGAGTTCTCCGAGTTCCTGACCGAAAAGCTCGGCCTTGAAGACGTCGGCGCCAGCTTTCCGCACCGCGTCACCTACCACGCCAGCTGTCACGGCATGCGTTCGCTCAACCTCGGCGACGGACCGCTCAGGCTCCTGCGCCAGGTACGCGGGCTGGAGTTGGTCGAGCTCGCCTCACCCGAGGTCTGCTGCGGCTTTGGCGGAACATTCGCCGTCAAGAATGCGGAGGTTTCAGCCGCCATGCTCGCCGAAAAAGTGCAGGACGTCCTGCACACCCGCGCCGAACTCTGCACCGCCTGCGACAACTCCTGCCTGATGCACCTCGAAGGCTCGCTGCATCGTCAGCGCACCGGCGTCGGAACCCTGCACCTTGCGGAGATTCTGGCTGCCACCGAGGCTGGTTCCCGATGAAACTGGTATCCCGATGACCCCGGAGCCCCTGGTAAGCATCGATCCCACGCGCGTGCCTTCCTTCCAGACCGCGGCCAAACTTCTCTTGAACGATTCCCAGCTGCGCAAGAACGTGCGCCATGCCACCGGGGTCATCCAGGCCCGGCGGAAGCTGGTCACGGAAGAGCTCCCCGACTGGCAGGAACTGCGCGAATCTGCCCGCCAGATCAAGACGCATACGCTCCAGCATCTCGATCGCTATCTCGAAGACTTCGAGCGGAACTGCACCCGTGCCGGCGGAGTGGTCCACTGGGCGCGCGACGCCGCAGAGGCGCGCAAGATCGCCGTCGAACTCGTCCAGCAGAGTGCTTCCGGCGAAGTCATCAAGATCAAGTCGATGACCACCGAAGAGATCGCCCTCAACGCGGCGCTCGAAGCCGCCGGCGTTCGCGTCTACGAGACCGACCTGGCCGAACTTATCCTTCAACTCGGGCGCGACCTGCCATCGCACATCGTGGTTCCGGCCCTGCACAAGAATCGCCAGCAGATCCGCGGGATCTTCGAGCGCGAGATGAGTCTGCCCAACCTGGGCGAGCGCCCGGCAGACCTCGCTGAAGCCGCCCGCACGTTTCTCCGCGAGAAGTTCCTGCGCGTGAAGACCGGAGTCAGCGGAGCCAACTTCCTCATCGCCGAGACCGGCGCCGTCTGCGTCGTCGAGTCCGAAGGCAACGGGCGCATGTGCCTCACGCTGCCTGGCACGCTGATCACCATCGCCGGTATCGACAAGGTGATCCCCAGCTTCAGAGACCTTGAAGTCTTCCTCCAGCTTCTGCCCCGCTCCGCCACCGGCGAGCGCATGAACCCCTACAACTCCATCTGGACCGGCGTTCATGCGGGCGACGGACCGCGTGCGTTCCACGTCATTCTGCTGGACAATGGCCGGACCGGAATCCTGGCCGATGAAAAAGCTCGCGAGACTCTGCACTGCATCCGCTGCGGCGCCTGCCAGAACGCCTGCCCGGTCTATCGCCAGACGGGCGGCCACGCCTACGGCTCGGTCTACGCCGGACCCATCGGCGCCATCCTGACTCCGCAGCTGCAGCAGATGGAGCACGCCCGCAGCCTGCCCTACGCGTCCTCCCTCTGCGGCGCCTGCTACGAGGTCTGTCCGCTCAAGATCAATATCCCGGAGGTCTTGATTCACCTGCGGCACCAGGTCGTCGAGCTCGAAACCCGGGGCCTGGGCGCGCTCAACCCGGAGGCCGTCGCCATGAAGCTGATGGCGTCCGTCTTCGCCAGCGAGAGCCGCTTCCGCGCGGCTCAGCGGCTGGGCCGAATGGCCGAAGCCCCGCTCGCCGGCCGCGACGGCTGGATTCGCTGGCTGCCCGGCGTGCTCGGCGGCTGGACCGCCGTCCGCGACCTGCGCCGGATGCCGAAACAGACCTTTCGCGAGTGGTGGGAGCAGCGAGGCGAGTCCGATGCCTAAGTCCGATATCCACCCTGGATCCGCCCGCGCCGAGATCCTGCGGCGCATCCGAGCCGCCTCGAGCCCGGCCTCTGAAGCCCCCGGGATCAGGCGTCAATACCGCCAAACCTCGAACCTCCCCTCCGAAGCCATCCTCCACCTCTTCGAGGAGCGCGTCCGCGACTATGACGCCGGCATCTTCCGCACCACGCCGAACGATCTGCGCACCCGCATCGAAGAAATTCTGGCCTCGCGCAGCCGGCGCCGCATCGCCATCCCCGGCGGCTTTCCTGCCGGCGACCTTCCCGCCGGCTTCGACTTCTTCGCGGATGTAGGCCGGATCTCCGATCTCGATGCCTGCGACGGAGTCCTTACCACCGCGACCCTCGCCATCGCCGAGACCGGCTCCATCGTGCTGCAAAACGCTCCTGGCCAGGGCGGACGCGCGCTGACGCTGGTTCCCGACTATCACCTCTGCCTGGTTCGCGCCTCGTCGGTCGTCCACACCGTACCCGAGGCCTTCGCCCGCCTGCAGCCGACGGCGACCCTGCCGACCACCTTCTTCTCCGGCCCATCCGCCACCGCCGACATCGAAATGACCCGCATCAAGGGCGTCCACGGCCCGCGATTCGTCGACGTCATTCTGGTCCTCGAAAGTTGACCGCCGAGCTGCTCGGGATGATGAAGTGGCCGCGGTTCTCTCATCTGGTTCTCACCGGGCAGGCTGCTGCATGAGAGAAGGCCTGCCGGCTCCGCTGCACCCGCTTCCTAGCATTATTCGGCAGGAGCCTAAGTCTTTTCGGAATAACGACTTAGCACTCCACCCCGATGTGGACCCCGGCGTGCTCTCAGGCCTCCACATGAAGTCTGCGAAAGCTTCGGGAAGTGCTGTTCAGCTCACCATTTCGGACGTCCTGCTGGAGGGTCTGCATCATCATAGGGCCGAGCGCCTGGCCGAAGCCGTGGCCTGCTATGCCGAGGTGCTGGACGAGGAGCCGCGGCACGCGGATGCGCTGCACCTCTCCGGGCTGCTGGCCCGGCAGCGCGGCGATCTTGCCGAATCGGTACGCCTGATCCGCGAAGCCGTGCTCGAAAAGCCGACGGTGGCGATGTTCTTTCATAACCTGGGGCTCTCCTGCCAACTGCAGCGTGACTACGTGACCGCCGCCGAAAGCTATCTGCAGGCGCTGACGCTGGACACGGATGACACCGCGTCCATGCAGATGCTGGCGGAGGTTGTAGCTTCGGGCGGCGCGGCCAACGTACGATTCTGTCGGCCGGCGCTCGAGCGCTGCCGCGAGGCCCTGCGGCGGCGTCACGGGGTGATGGAGCTGCACCTCAGCCTCGGCAGCCTCCTGCAGTCCGCTGGAGATGCGGCAGGTGCGCTGGAGGCTTACCGTGAGGCCGCGGAACGGTTCCCCGAGGCGTGGGAGACGCACTTCAATCTGGCGGGCGCGCTGCTGACCGGCGGGCATCGGCGGGAATGTATTGCCAGCTACGAAGCCGTGCTGCGGCTGCGTCCGGACCTTGCCGACGCACACAACTGCCTGGGCCGGGCATGGCATGAGCTGGGCGAAACCAGGGCGGCGCGGACCTCCTACCTTCGCGCCATCGCGCTGCAGCAGGATCATGCGGAGGCTATCTCCAACCTCGGCGCGCTCTTGATGGAGATGGGCGAACTGACTTCGGCCGGGACCATGCTGCGGCAGGCGATCCGGCTTCAGCCCGGGCTGCTGGACGCCTGGTGCAACCTGGGGATTGTGCTGGTGAGGCAGCGCGATCTCGCAGGCGCGGTGGATTGTTTCAGACGGGTGCTCACCGAGCGGCCTTCTCACGTCTCCACGCTCTGCAGCCTGGGCTTTCTGCACGATTCGCTGGGCGACGAAGCGGGCGCGCTGAGCTATTACAAGCTGGCGCTCGCAGCCGATCCAAACTTCCCGACCGCGCGCTTCAACATCAGCGTGCATCTGCTCTCCGAGGGTGACCTGGCTGCCGGCTGGCGCGAGTACGAGCAGCGCTGGCTGGTGCGGCAGTTTGCCAGTCAGCGCAAGCAGCTTGAACAGCCGCAGTGGAGCGGCGAGGATCTCCAGGGCAAGCGCATCTTTGTCTACTCGGAGCAGGGGTTTGGCGACACCCTGCAGTTCGTCCGCTATGTGCCGCTGCTGCAGGCGATGGGCGCGGAGGTGATCCTGGAGGTGCAGCCGGCTCTCTATGATCTCTTGCGTAACCTTCCGGGCGCCCACCACGTCCTCCCCGGTGGCGCGGAGCTGCCGGCGAACTTCGATTATCAGTGTCCACTGATGAGCCTGCCCGGGGCATTCGGAACTACGCTCGAGACTATCCCCGCTGCAGTACCGTATATCGCCGCTGCTGCAGCGGATCTAGCCAGGTGGAGCGGGAGAATTGCCGGGCCTGGCGTTCGCGTGGGCATCGTGTGGAGCGGCAATCCGGAGCACACCCGCGACCGCTTGCGCTCGGTTGCGCTGGAGCAGTGGCGGGAGATCCTGGAGGTGAAGGGCGCCACTTTCTATGCGCTCCAGAAAGGACCCGGCCTGGCGCAGCTGGACACGCTGCCGGAGCCTCTACGGCCGATCGTGCTGGATGCCGAGCTGAAGAATTTTGCCGATACCGCGGCGGCGATCACCTGCCTTGACCTGGTGATCTGCGTGGATACGGCGGTGGCACATCTCGCCGGAGCGCTGGGCAAACCGGTCTGGATGCTGGTGGCCGACGCCGCGGACTGGCGCTGGCTGGAACAGCGGACCGACAGCCCCTGGTACCCGACCGCGAAGCTGTTTCGCCAGAGCGCGCCGAAAGAGTGGGGAAGCGTGCTGAGGCAGGTGCGGATCGAGCTTGAAACGCTCGTGCCGGCCTCAGCAAACACGCCTGCCGGATCCCCGGAGAATGCGGCGAAGGACGAGGCTCGAACGGTCTCGGCTGCGAGAGCTTTGGCTGATCCGGACGCAGCGGTTCCAGCGGCTGCGGCCTGCCCGGTCGCTCCCGCCCAGCCTCAGCCTGTACCGTGCAAGATCTGCGGGCAGCCGAGCCCTCTGCTGGGTGTGGTCGACTTCAACAAGAGCTGCATCGAGGCCCAGGGAAGGAGGCTTCCGGTTGCCGGCGTGCCAGTGTACTACCGGCGCTGCGTGGACTGCGGATTCGTCTTCACCGGCGCGCTGGATGATTGGACCCATGCCGAGTTCGAGCGGTACATCTACAACGAGCAGTACATCACGGTCGATCCGGACTTCGCCGAGCTGCGGCCGACCGGGAACGCGCGACTGATCGCGGAAGCCTTCTCCGGCTCGAGCAAAAACATCCGGGTGCTGGATTTCGGCGGCGGCAGCGGCTTGTTGGCGAGCCGGCTGCGCCAGGAGGGCTTCACCGCCGAGACCTACGATCCTTTTTCGACCTTTGACCAGACGCCGGTGGGCCAGTTCGACCTGATCAGCTGCTTCGAGGTGATGGAGCACGTGCCGTCGCCGCAGCAGACGGTTGCCAGCATGGTGGCGTTGCTGAAGCAGCCGGGCGGGGCCATCCTGTTTTCAACCCTGGTGCTGCCGGACGATTTTGAAGCGAGAGGTTTGAGCTGGTGGTATGCGGCGCCGCGCAACGGGCATGTCTCTCTGTACTCGCCGGCGTCGCTCGCACGCCTGTTTGCAGCGCATGGACTGCGGGTGGGATCCTTCTCGCAGGGCATGCACATTGCGTACGCGGAGGTTCCACGCTTTGCGGCGCACCTGAACATGCCGGTCTAACCAGGCCGGATGCTGGTGAGGCGACACTCCTGTTCGCTCTCGCAATCCGGCGATCGCTTTACTGCTGTTGCTGCGCCATCTGCTGCAGGCGGGTGAGCTGTGGCGGGCCATCGGGTAGCGCCTGCGCCTTCTCGACCAGGATGGACCAGTCTTCGGGCACCGGAAGCTCCTGGTCGAGCAGAGGCTCGCCATCGGTGGCAGTCACCCGCACCGCCACCGTCAACTCCGACGTCGCACGGCCGCGGAACATGCCGTGCGTCGGAGGCACGTCGGCGTAGTCCCGGCCTATAGCGGTGCGGATGTGGCGCTCGCCGGCCACCAGCCAGTTGGTTGGATCGAAGCCCACCCAGCCGAAGTGCGGCACCAGCACCTCCACCCACGCGTGCGTGGCGGTCGCACGCGATCGATCCGTGTCTTCGTCGCCGGCGCGATGCGCCAGGTAGCCTGAGACGTAGCGGCACGGAATCCGCAGCTTGCTGCGGATGAGCGTGATCATAATGTGCGCAAAATCCTGGCAGACGCCCTTGCGGGTCTCGAGCGCGTGATCGATGGGCGAGTCCACCTGGGTGGAGCGGGGCACGTAGTCGAAGTAGCGGAAGATGCGCTCGTTGAGTTCGTGCAGCAGCATCAGCGGATCGTCGCGACGGCGCACGTCGAGGTCCTTCGCCAGCTGATCCAGCAGCGGCGTCGCGGCGCAGAACTCGGAAGGAAACAGAAACTCCCAGTAATCGCCCTGCGAGACGATCGCGTCGAGGTCGGACCAGGCGTCGGGTGCGAGAAAGCTGGGCAGATCGAGATGCGGCTGAACCTCCACCAGCGACTCCGCCACGATGACCAGTTGCCGGTGCTGCCCCGGAATGTCGAAGTGATGCACGTTATTGCCCAGGTGGTCCCGGTAGGAGAAGACCCGGCAACGCGGGCTGACCGAGAGATGGAACGTCAGGCAGCGCTGGTTGGAGTCGGATCGAGGATGCATGCGCGTCTCCATCATGGACTCGCTCACGGGCTGCTTGTAGAGGAATTTGGTGAGGTGGCGGATGGAGTAGAGCATCGTGTTTCTCCTTGGGAGAGCAGCTTCTAAGTGCCGGAATCGCCCATCGTTTCTGTCGCCTAGCGCTGGTGAGGTATTCCAGCCTCGCTCGCCTTGCGGGCCGCCTCGAACTCATCTCCCGCCAGCCACTCGATCCGACGTGGAGCGTTCAGCGCCTCCCAGCCTACCTCCATGCCGAACCGTGCCAGCTTGGCATTGCCGCGGAAGTCCATCTCCGGCGTGTAGTTATCGCTGAAGTTGTGATAGCGGTTGTCGTTATAGTCCTTCTCCTGGGCCACGCCCCACGCCCGGTCATGCCCTTCATAAAGCGACCCGGTGTCTACCGAGAACGCCGGAATTCCCACCCGGCTCAGCGAAAAGTGATCCGAACGGTAGTAGCTGCCAGCCTCGGGGCGTGGATCCGGAACGATCGTCAGATCGAAGCGCCTCGCCGTCGCCTGCACCTCCGGGTAGAAGTTCGTGCGCTGCGCTCCGTTGACGTTGATCTCCGCTGGAATGCCCACCGGCAGAATCATGTCGTAGTTGATGTCGAGCCCGATCTCCCGCGCCGGCAGCGGCGGATGCTGCCCCAGGTACTCCGACCCCAGCAATCCCTGCTCCTCAGCCGTCACCGACGCGAAGATCACCGGCGCCGGCGGCTTCAATCCGCTCTGCGACCACGCCCGCGCCATCTCCAGCAGGATCCCGCATCCAGTCCCATTGTCCGCGGCGCCGTTATAGATGTTGTCGCCCGCCATCCCTGGCACAAAGCCCAGGTGATCGTAATGCGCGGTATACATCACCGCGTTGTGAACGTCCGTCCCTCCGCCGCCCGGCAGGATGCCGATCACGTTGGCGCTCTGGAACGGCCGGATCGTACTTGCTACATGCGCCTTCAGTGCGACTGCCAGTGGGACCGCCTTGAAACCCCGCTGCCCCGCCGCCGTCATCTCCTGGTCCAGATCGAGTCCGCTCGCGCGAAACAACTTCCGCGCCACCTCCAGTTGAATCCAGCTCGCCGCTTCCAGCTTCGCGTTGGCATCGTCGCGCAGGTAAGTCTTCTCGCTGGTATTTGAGTTCTTCACCACGCCCCAACCATAGCTCGCCAGGTCCGTCCGGTGAATGATCAGCGCACCCACCGCGCCCTTGCGCGCCGCCTGCTCGAACTTGTACGTCCATCGCCCGTAATAGGTCAGCGCCTTCCCGGCAAAGAACCTCGGGTCGTCCGACGGCGGATCGCCCACGATGCAGACGATCACCTTCCCCTTCACATCCACGCCGGCGTAGTCGTCCCAGCCAAACTCCGGCGCGGTCACACCGTAGCCTACAAAGACCAGCGGCGCGTCGATCTCCGCCAGCGGCTGGTGCTGCTGGTTCGATACCGTGTAATCCTCGCCGTAAGTCAACTTGATAGGATCGCCACGCCCATTGAGCGGCACAAACTCAAAGCTGGTCTCGCTTGGAATCGCTTTCACGCCGACAAAGTCGATCTGCTGCAGATAGCTTCCGTGATCGCCGCCCGGCTGCAGCCCGTCCAGTGCAAACTCCGTGGCAATGTACTTTGCCGCCAGCTCCGCGCCGCGGAGCCCCGGACCGCGACCCTCCAGCAGATCGTCCGCGAGGAATCGCACATGCGCCCGGATCTTCTCCGCATCGATACTCTGCTCGGCCGCCTTCAATGCCGGTTCCTGAGGCAATCCCGCCTGCGCGTTCGCAGTTCCCACAACCCATCCAGCACTCAGGACCACCAGACACAGCGACGCTCTCCGCCAAGGCTTCATGAATCGCACTATAACAAAGCGAGTCGGGAACAAAGCGGGTCCGGAACAAAGCGGGTCAGGAACAAAGCGGGGCGGGCAGACCTCGTGCTGGCGCGGCAAGCCTACCTGCGGCGTGCCAGTTCCACCTCGGGCGTCTCCGGTCCCGCCACTTGGTTCAGATTCAGCCGCTTCAGCACCTTGCGCGCCAGCCCGGTCAGCGGAATCTCCGGCATGCGCCCCAGCCCGTACCAGTGCAGAGCATGCTCAGCCGCCGGCACCGCCTGCTGCAGCACCCCCGGACCCTCCTCCGCGAAGCTCTCGCCATACACCGACACATAGTAGTTCGTGTTGGTAATGGAATGGCGCACCGTCAGAATCGGCTCACGCCCCTCCACCGCGTCCAGCGGCAGCGGCGGCAGCTCCCACATCCCGGGCATCAGGCTCGCCTCCGCCGCGCGCCGCTCCAGCAGGACCTCCGTCGTCGTCCCCTGCTTGCGGGTCGCCAGCAGAAACGCCACCGGACGGCTCGTCTGCCGCCCGCGCGGCGCGGTCACGTGCTCCCCCTTCGTGCGGCAAAGCTCGCGCACCGGGCAGTGCAGGCACAGCGGCCCTTTGGGCAGGCACAACGTCGCACCCAGCTCCATCATCGCCTGGTTATGGTCGCCCGCCGCGTTCTCCTCTTCGTCGACCTTCCGCGGAGGAACCAGCGCCGCCGCCTGCATCCGCACAAACGCCCGCCCCGCCGCGGTCACGTCCTCCGGACGTCCGGTCACACGCAGCAGCACGCGTTCCACGTTCCCGTCCACCACCGCCACGCTCTCGCCGAACGCGATACTCGCAATCGCCGCGCAGGTATATTCCCCGATCCCAGGCAGCGTCCGCAGCAGCGCCGCCGTCTCCGGAATCTTCCCGCCCAGCTCCTGCACCACGAACTTCGCCGCCTTGTGCAGCATCCGCGCCCGCCGGTAATACCCCAGCCCCGACCACGCCGCCAGCACCTCCTGCTCCGGCGCCAGCGCCAGCGTCAGCACCGTGGGAAACCGCTCCAGAAACAGCTCGTAATGCTCCAGCACCGCCGCCACCCGCGTCTGCTGCAGCATCACCTCCGACACCCACGTCCGGTAAGGATCGTTGGTTCCCCGCCACGGCAGCTCCCGCGCATGCGCCGCATACCACTGCATCAGCTTCCGCCGGAACGCCGACACCTGCGCCGGCGAGAGCGCGCCCTCCACCCTCTGTTCCATAGGCTCGGTCCTGACGAGTCGATTCCCCACCCTAGTCCGTGTCTCCGGGCGTTGTCAGCGCATGCGGATCGACCTTCTGCTGCTGCGAAGGATAAGGCCTGCCCTTGGCCAGAACCGCCTCCAACTGCTTGTCATACCCATATATGTCGTCGAAGAACTCCACCTGCCCATCGTCCCCGATATTCGCGGTCAAATAGAAGATCACAATCGGAATTGGCTGCTTCAAGCTGACCGTGTGGTTGTCCGGTCCGCTGTTCATCGCGTCCTGAACTTTCTGCAGATCCCAGTCGCCCGGCGCTGCCTGGCCGCGGTTCAACACCCACACCGCCAACTCATCCGGATGCTGCACCCGCACGCAACCGTGCGAGAAGTCCCGCCGGGTACGCTCAAAAAGCTCCGGCTGCGGGGTCGAGTGCAGATAAATGTCGTACTCGTTCGGGAACATGAACTTCACCAGCCCCAGCGAGTTCTTCGGTCCCGGCTTCTCCCGCACAATCACACCGCCGCGCTCGACCTCCGCAGCCGACGCCTTCACCGCATTCCCCTGCGAATCCACCGTCTCGAAGTTCTTCGCCGCCAGGTACCCGACCCCGCTCTTCTCGATGTGCGACGCGAGCTCCTTCTTGATGATCGAGATCGGCACGTTCCAGAACGGACGGAAGATCAGGTACTTCATCTCGTGCGTGAACACCGGCGTCTGGTGCTCGCCAATCACCTTACCCACCACCACCCGCATGGTGAAATCCAGAGAATGATCCGGCTTGTAGCCGCGCAGCACAAATTCCGGCAGATTCACCATCAGCGGCGCATTCACGTACTCGTTCGGCAGCCAGCGCCAGCGTTCCAGCGAGTCGTCCATCTGCTGCACCCGCACGCTCAGCGGCACGTTCAAGCTGGCGATCGTCTGCGCCGACAGCTTCCCGTCCGGCGTAATCCCATGCCGCGCCTGGAAGTGCTTCACCCCATCCGCAATCTCGCTCGTGTACACCGTGGACACCGGCTTGGGTGCAGGCGGAGCGGCCGCTGCCGGAGCAGCCGTCGCAGGAGCCGCCGTCTTGCCCTTCCGGATGCGGTTCTCGCCCGCCCGCAGCGCGGCCTTCAGCCGATCCCCCGCGTTCGGCTTATGCGCCGGCGCCGGCGCCGCCGCGGGCACAGCCGGCGCTGCTTCAACGGGCGGTGCCGCCATATCCCCCTCCAGCTGCAGCCGCGCCACCAGCGCACCCGTCGCCGGATAGTTGCCACCCACCGCGATCGGCTTCGCCACCGTGGGCAGAGGCTGCTGCAGCTCCGGCGTGTTCGCCTGCTGCCTCGCCAGCGCCATGTATCCCGGAAGCGCATCCTCCAGCTTCCGGTACACCGCGTTGTCCGGCTCGACCGAATGAATCAGCCCCGCCAGATCCTCCGCATCCACCGCGTTGTCCGACACAAACTCCGGCAGATCGTACTTCTTGTCCGCCGTATTGATATCGAAGTTGAAGTGCGTCGGATTCACCCGGCCGATCCGCAAATCCGAGACATAGCGCATCACGTTCACGGTCATCGCCGCATCGAACGTCGCTACATCGTCGTCACTCCTGGCGGCCAGCTTCTGCACCCGGGCCGCCCACAATCCCGCATCGTAGTCCTCAGGGTTCAGACCCTTGCCGGCCGCATCCTGGAACGCCTGAATGAACGCCGTCGCCTGCTTGCTGGGCTGGCCGTTGTCGTCTACCCACGCCACCTCGTAGTTCCGGTCGTCATAGAACTGCTGCACCGGAGCCTCGAAATCGGCGAAGTTCGGCCAGTGCATCACCTTGATCTGCTTCGACGCGACCATCGGCTTCAGCGTGTCCGCATAGCTGTCGGATTTCGGCGCCGAACGCGTCTTGCGCCGCTGGTGGCATCCACTCAAAAGCACCAGCGCACCCATCAGGCACACCACACCCATACGCCGCACCCGCACGTTCATCCTCGCCCACCCGTCCTGTATCCGTTTGCTCTGTTATACCGTTACCGCAGCCCCACTGTTGACTCAGCCCGCGCCAATCCGCGCCTCTCGCTCCCTGAGCCTCCGTGCAACCTCCGTGCAACCTCCGTTTCTGTGGGTCCGTCTCTTGCTCCCGCGCGCAGACCCTAAGCCGCCGCGATCCCCGGCAGCATCGCCCAGCAAGCCAGTGCCTGCGTCACCACCACCATCGCCATCATCGCCACATAGAGCCTTCGCTGCCGCGTCTCCAGCGCATCCGCAAACACTCCGCCAATGAACGTAAACAGGAACGGCAGCGCCCAGAACCACGGCACCGACCGCACCTGCGTGGTCACCAGGAAGGCAATCGCCACCGCCATCAGCAGCGGCACCGTGTTGCCGAAGTAGCGGCTGCGCTTCACCCCCGCGTACAGCAGCAGACCCACCGCCGCCGCAATCAGCATCGGCCAGTTCGCCGGATCCAGCGCAAATCCGCGCACGCCCTCCGTCGAAAACCGGAACCGCCCCGCTCCCCCCGTAAACACGTACAGAAAAGCCGGCAGCCGGAAGCCGTAGAACATCAGCTCGATCAGCCCCGCCCCCATGGCCGCATAGGTGGCGATCAGCAGTACCGCGCTGCGCCGCCGCTCCGCCAGATAGAACATCAACCCGACCGACAGCACAAACCCCACCATCGCCGCCAGCAGGTGCGCCGTCGCCGTCAGCCCCAGTGCCACGCTCAGCAGCGTGATCCGTGGCCGCCACCGGCTGCGCGGACCCTGCATCGCATGCGCCACGCCGATCGCCGTATACACCAGCCCGTACAGCCCCCACATCGCCAGCACTTCGTTGTTGGGAACGACCGCATAGCGCACCACCGCCGGGCTGAAGATATAGAGCGCCAGCGCCAGCCCTCCGCCCTCGTTGCCAAACAGCCGCCGCGCCACCCACCACAACCCGCCGCCCAGCCACATCGCCATCAGCACAAAGGGCAGGTGCATCAGCCACTTCACCTCGCCCAGCCCCAACTCGTGCCGAGCCTCCCAGGTCGAGCCGTTCAGCGAAGTTCCGCCGTACAGCCGGTTCTCCGGTTTGCGCAACCGGTCTCTACCCAGCATCAGCAGGCGCTGCGCGGTCAACGGAAATCCCGCCAGCCGGTAGGCAAACGTCTGCTCGCCGTTGAGATTTCCGCAACTCGTAAAGTACCCGGCCAGCGGCGATGGCTGCTCCCACATCTCGCGTCCGCAGCGTGCATAGCGGAAGTCCTCGCTGGTCACCTGCTGCCGCCCGATCACCCAGGTGCACTCCGCCAGGAACACCAGAAGCAGGAACGCCGCCAATCGCTGCGGACGTCCTACCCGGAAGGTAAACCCTCGCGGCAGCCTCACGCGCCAGCCTCAAATTGTCTTTGCGTCCCGTTCCGGGTCGTTCGCGTCACTGTGCGCATTGCCTTGTCGTCATCATCACCTGCGTGTCGTCATCACGAGTGTAGCTGAGGGCCAGGAACCATCCGTAGACGCGACCCCATAGGCCGGCAGCGGACCCCAGGCTCGTCAACCGGCCCCGGAACGGAGATACTGTACCTGATGCAGTCGCTTTCTTTCCGCCCCGGCCGCGCCTTCCTCTCGGTCAATTCGCCCACCGTTCCCTGGACGGTCGTCTTCGAAGATGAGGGCGTCGCCGCCTACTTCTACGCCTGCGACCGCTCGCAAACCACCCAGGAAGGCTCCATCCTCGACGCCATGCTCATCTACAACGTCGCCGCGCTCCAGAAGGCCGGCCCTGCGGAGTCAGCAGAACGGCTGGCCGCCGTCGAGTGGTCGCGCGACGGCCTGCAGGCCGTCCTCTACCTGGATGGCTATGCCCAGGCGCTCTTCGACTTCGCCGCCCACCAGGGCTTCTGCCGCATGAACTTCCCCAACTTCATCCCCACCCAGGACGACACCTGGCAGAAGGCCTCTCACGCCTGGTCCGACGCCGCCCTGCAGCGCTTCGAAGCCGCCCTCTACGCCTGATGCGGGGGCCGGCTCCAGCGTTCACCCGATCTTGCGCCAAGCTCGCAGCGGGACAGCTTCAGGCTTCTTACGCCTGAAATTAAGTGGGTGCCCTGAAAATGGTGCTGTTCCGAGGGGTCTTCCAGACCCGCTTATGACCAAAGCTAAGTTGCCTCTTTTGAAGAATATAGATAACAAATGACGGGGTGGGTGGACTGCCGCCCGTCACTGCACCCGGCTGTGCCGATACCCTTCGCTGGTCAGCGCTCCCAGCAGCTCCGCCACCTGCTCCCGGCCGCGCGTCTCAAGCGTGATATCGATCGCCGTGTCCCCCAGGTTCACCCCGTAGTAGGCACGGTTGTAGAGCGTATTCACGATGTTTACCCGATGCCTGGCAATCAGCTTGGTCAACTCCGCCAGCGCGCCCGGCTTGTCCAGCAGGTGGATGCGCAGCAGGATCAAGCGTCCATCCTGCACCAGCCCGCGTTCGATAATCCGCGAGAGTAGCGTCACATCGATATTCCCGCCGCACACCAGCACGCCCACCTTCGCGGCCGGCCCCCGCGATAGCGTCGTCTTACCCTGCAGCAGCGCCGCCAGGGCCGTCGCACCCGCACCCTCCGCCAGCGTCTTCTCCCGCTCCAGCAGCACCAGGATCGCCGACGCAATCTCGTCCTCATCGACGGTCACAATCTCATCCACATACTTCGCCACCACCGGATACGTCACCTTGCCCGCCCGGCGCACCGCGATGCCGTCCGCAATCGTCGCTTCCGCCGGCAGCGTCACCGGGCCGCCCTTCTCTATGGCACGCAACATGGAAGGAAGGCGCTCCGTCTGCACCCCCACCACGCGAATCCTGGGATTGCTCTCTTTCAGCGCGCAGGCCACGCCGCTGATCA
>CAJCHN010000029.1 GCA_903970285.1 Rhodanobacteraceae bacterium
CCGGTCGTCTTGAGCGAGACCGTCTTCCCGCCGGTGTTGGGCCCGGAGATGATGAGCTGGCGGGCTTCCGGGGTGAGCGCGAGGGTGAGCGGAACCGGTTTTCCAGCGGCCGATCGTGCGCCATCCGGACCTGGATCGGCAGGGCGGTTGGCGCCTTCTTTCCGCATGCGGAGCTCGAGCAGCGGGTGACGCGCATTCTTGATGTGAAGTGCATCGGCAAAGCTCGGCATCGAGCAGTCAAATTCGAGGGCGAAGCGAGCGCGCACGAAGTGTGACTCGACCTCGGCCAGGATGACCGTTCCGAGCGTCAGCGCCGGAGCATCGGCCGCGAGCGCGGCGGTCATGGCCACCAGAATGCGATGAACCTCGGACTGCTCTTCGTCGAGCAGGCGCACCAGTTCGTTATTCCGCTCGATGGTTTCGAGCGGCTCCACGAAGACAGTTTGTCCCGAGGAAGACGCGCCGTGAATGACTCCAGGAACCCTGCGCCGGAACTCGGCTTTGATGGGGATGACGAAGCGCTCGCCGCGGACGGTGATGAGATCTTCCTGGGTGGAACCATCATCGCGGAGAGTGCGAACGGCGCGGCGCAGGCTGGCCTCGATGGCGCGGTGCTGGGCCTCCATCGCGCGGCGGATGCGGCGGAGCTCCGGACTGGCGTCGTCAGCGAGTGAACCGTCCGGTTCAATCTTTCCCCGCAGCATGCGGAGGAGCGGTGCAAGATCGTGCGGCTCAAGCCCGGCGGAGAGCGCATGAACGGCGGGGCCGATATTGGCCCTGGGCTGGCCCTGGCGGGGGGCAAGCAGGCTGCGCCAGGCGGCGACCCGCTCGACGATGTTCAGGAGCGAGAGAATCTCCAGGGCTTCAAGCGCCCAGCCGGCTACGCGCGCCTTGTCGAGCAGCGGCGCGGGATCGAAGAGGCCGTGGAAGTCGAAGGATCCACCTCCGGTCAGGAAGGCGCGCAGCTCCTCGGTGCGGGCCTGCTGGGCAGAGATCCAGGCGCGGTCCGTGGAGGGTTCGAGGGCGAGGGTCCAGGCGCGGCCCGGCGGGCTGACTGCCTTGCCGGCAATGTGCTCGCGCAGGCGCGGCCATTCGAGTGCATCGGGGGAATATTCAAGCAACGGCGACGGAATCATGGGGAGCAGAGCGGCCACGGATTCCATGGTATCGCCCGTATGACATGGAACCCGTGGATCCAGGTGTCCGTATAGACTGGAGCGCGTCCGGATTCCGAACCGCGCGGAGGTTGAGCGATGGTTTGTTCAGCATGTGGATGTGAGCAGGCGGGTGTGGCGCAGTTTTGCCGGCAATGCGGAGCGCAGATTGCGCCCCCGGCGGGGATCCCGCAACAGCCGTGGATGCCGCTGGGCGCATATCCGCCGCCGGTGGCTTCGATGCTGGCCGAGCAGAGAATGCGGGTGCGGCAGAATCTGCAGCCGCTGGGAATTACCTGGATCATCTTTGGGGCGTACCGTCTGATTGTGGCGCTGGTTGCGTACTTCGTGGTGCACAGCCTGGCGGCCGGCGGAATCTTCAGCGATGCGCCACCCTTTGTGCCGCACCTTGTAGGCACTCTGGTCCCGGTGGTTGCAACACTGAGCGGCATCATGGGATTGGCGGGGATTCTGACCGGCTATGCTCTCCTGGTGCGCAGACCGTGGGCACGGACGCTGGCGATTGTGCTTGGTGTGCTGGCGTTGATCAAGATTCCGTTTGGTACCGCGCTGGGAATCTACACGCTTTGGGTGCTGGCGCCGCGGGCATCCTGGGCGGAGTGGGAGACCATGACGCGGACGGTCTGAGCGGGGCGAACGAACCGCTCGAAGACGTACACTGACGGGATGGACTTTCCGGTAAGCCGCCTGCGGCGGATGCGAAGAACCGAGGCGCTGCGGTCGCTGGTGCGGGAGACGCACCTGCGGCCGGAGGCGCTGATCTACCCTCTTTTCCTGGTGCCGGGCGAAGGCATCCGGCGGCCGATCGGCTCGATGCCCGGGTGCTTCAATCTTTCTGTCGACGAAGCCTTGCAAGAAGCCCGGGAGTGCGTGGAGCTTGGTCTGGGCGGGCTGCTCCTGTTTGGCCTTCCCGCCGCAAAGGATGACGACGCGACCGGCGCCTGGGCGGAGCAGGGGATTGTGCAGACTGGGTTGCGCGCGCTGAAGGCGGATCGTGCCTTCGACCGCCTGGCGCTGATCGCCGATGTCTGCCTGTGCGAGTACACCACGCATGGGCACTGCGGCGTGATCTCCCTGGAAGGTGGAGCTCCGGGTGCCGGCGGCGAGACGCGGTACGAGATTCGCAACGACGAAAGCGTGGAATTGCTGGCCAAGACGGCGGTGTCGCTGGCCCGTGCGGGAGCCGACATCGTGGCGCCGAGCGACATGATGGATGGAAGGGTGCGGGCGATCCGGGCGCAACTGGACGATGCGGGATGCGAGCGCACGCCGGTGCTGAGCTACGCGGCCAAGTTTGCGTCGGCGTTCTACGGGCCCTTTCGTGAAGCGGCGGATTCGGCGCCGCAGTTTGGCGACCGGCGCAGCTACCAGATGGACGGGGCGAACCTGCGGGAGGCGATGCGGGAGATCGAGCAGGATCTGCGCGAAGGCGCGGATATGATCCTGATGAAGCCCGCGATGCCGTACCTGGATGTGCTGCACGAGGCTCGCCGCCGGTTCGATGTTCCGACCGGCGCATACCAGGTGTCAGGTGAATTTAGTATGCTGCAGGCGGCGTTCGAGCGCGGGTGGCTGGAGCGGGACCGTGCGATTCTGGAGTCGCTGATATCGATCCGGCGCGCCGGTGCCGACTTTATCGTGACCTACTTCGCGAAGGAAGCGGCGCGGCTGCTGAGCTAGGCAGGAGATCGCTTCCGGGACCAGGGTCCAGCGGAAAGCCAGGAGGTTGGTTGATGGCGTCCTCGCGCTACGAGACGGAGGAGCAGACGGATAGTCCGGTTGAATATCACGCGGCATGGCGTGCGTTCGCGCTGCGGAAGAACCTGGCATTCGCCCTGCTGCTGGCGTGGGTGCCGGTTTGCCTGGCACTGTTTTTCATCTCCCGGCACGGACTTCATCAACCGGTTCTGGCGGTCGCCCTGATGCTGCTGTGGCTGGTCGCAGCCTGCGGGGCGGTGTGGTGGGCCGGAGAGTTTCGCTGTCCGCGCTGTCGCCGGCGATACGCGGCGCTCGGACACGGGAGCTCCGTCAAGCTGACTCGCGGTTTGTTCGATCAGGTCTGTTCCAACTGCAAGCTGACGAAGTTTGAACGGCAAGCTCCGCCGGCCCGGGGCGCCGGTTCTAAGCGGGCGTAAAATTGAGTGGAAGGCGCGTGAATCTGAGCCGCGTCGCCGGGACGGAGAAGCTTTGGCAGAGACAGTATTCGATGTGGTGATCGTGGGCGGCGGCCCTGCAGGATATACATGCGCGATTCGCGCCGGGCAATATGGGCTGAAGGTGGCGCTGATTGAAAAGACCGACAAGCTGGGGGGGACGTGCCTTCACTGGGGCTGCATTCCAACCAAGGCGATGCTGTTTTCAGCCGAGGTGTGGGACCACCTGAAACATGCGGCAAGTTACGGAATCGACGGCGTGGAGACGCCCAGGCTGAACTGGGACAACCTGCTGAAGCGCAAGAACGACATCACGATCAAGCACACCAAGGGGCTTGAGTTCCTGATGAAGAAGAACAAGGTCACGGTGTTCAATGGGCACGGGCGGCTGACCGGTCCGGCGAAAGACGGCGTGCATACCATCCACGTGACCAACGAAGATGTCGGCAAGCCCAAGGACGCTCAGGCGGAGGGCTATGACAAGCAGAAGCCGACCGAAGTGAAGGCGAAGAAGGTGGTGCTCGCTACCGGTTCCGACGCCCGCATGCTGCCTGGATACAAGGCGGACGAGACCATTCTGACGAACATGGAGATACTGACCCTTCCGGCGATGCCGAAGTCGCTGATCGTGATCGGCGCGGGCGCGGTGGGGGTGGAGTTTGCGTCGGTCTTCAAGAGTTTCGGCGCCGAAGTGACGATTGTCGAGGCGCTGCCGCGGATCGTCAACGTGGAAGATGAGGACATCTCGAAGGAACTGACGCGGCTTTACAAGAAGCGTGGGATCGAGATGTTCGTTTCGGCCAAGGTGGAGAAGATCGAGAAGATCGAGAAGAGCGGGGGCGGAGCCGTGGTGTCGTTCACGGACGGGAACGGCAAGGCGCAGACCAGGTCGGCGGAGAAGGTGCTGGTGGCAGTGGGCCGGGCACCGCGGACCTACGATTGCGGGATCGACACCGTCAACATTCCCCTGGAACGCGGGTTCGTGATGACCAACGAGTGGATGGAGACGACCCAACCGGGAATCTACGCGATTGGCGATATTGTGGGCGGGTTGCCGCAACTGGCGCATGTGGGCGCAATGTCCGGCCTGGTGGTGGCGGCAAAGCTTGCGGGCAAGTATGCGCGGGCGGTCAACCGGCAGAGGATTCCTGGATGTACATACTGCGATCCCCAGATCGGCAGCGTGGGGCTGACCGAGGCGCAGGCGAAGGCAAAGGGCTACGATGTGAAGGTGGGCAAGTTCCCGTTTGTCGGCAACTCGAAGGCGACGATCGTGGACTCGCACGACGGCTTTGTGAAGGTGGTGTCGGATGCGAAGTACGGAGAGATCCTGGGCGTGCACATCATCGGACCACAGGCGACGGAACTGATCGCGGAGTGCGTCACGGCCATGGAGCTGGAGGCCACGGTCGAGGAGATGATGTTCACGATCCACGCGCATCCGACGCTGGCGGAGAGCCTGCTGGACGGGTTCTCGAGTGTGGAGGGATTGGCCGTCAACGTCTAACAGCGATCGGCCACGTCTAACAACGATCGGGCCATGAGCACCGGAGACATGAAGGCTGTGCATGTAAACCTGCTGTGGCTGGGTCGCGTGGCCTACTCCGAAGGGCTGGAGATTCAGCGGCAGGTGGTCGCCGCGCGCAAGGCAGGAAGCGTCGGCGACACGATGCTGTTGCTGGAGCATCCGCCGGTCCTGACGCTGGGTCGCAACGCGAAACGCGGGCATGTGCTCGCGAGCGAGGAACTGCTGGCGAGCAAAGGAGTCGAGCTGCACGAGATCAACCGCGGCGGCGACGTAACCTATCATGGGCCCGGGCAGCTGGTGGGATACCCGATCGTCGATCTGCGGGGCGATCTTCCGGGCAAGAAAGGCCCGCATCTTGGGCCTGTGGACTTTGTCCGGCTGCTCGAAGAAGTCCTCATCCGGGTCTGCGGCGAGTACCGGGTGATGGCGCAGCGGATCAAGGGGCGCACGGGAGTCTGGACGATCGCCAACGGCCAGATTCCGGAGAAGAAGCTGGGTGCGATCGGTGTGCATGTGTCGCAGGGCGTGACCTCGCACGGATTTGCGCTGAACGTGACGACCGATCTGCGGGATTTTGCGTGGATCGTGCCCTGCGGCATCGCAGATCGAGTGGTGACCAGCCTGGAACTGGAAGCGGAGGTGCCGCCGGCGCTCGAGCACGTTCGCGACGCGACGGCACGGAACTTCGGGCGGGTTTTCGCGCGCCAGATGGTGGCGTGCGAGTCGCTGGCCCAGCTGCTGCGGGGAGCGAACCCGGATGTTCTATAACCGGCTACGACCGGCGAGCGTCCGAGTATAAGTCTTATAATCCAAGGCGCGGTCAAGGAATCTGAGTAGTCAGAAGGAAGCCAATGCCAACAGAAGTCGTTATGCCCCAGATGGGCGAATCCATCACCGAAGGCACGCTTACAAAGTGGTTGAAGAAGCCTGGTGAGGCAGTCGAGCGGGATGAGCCGCTGTTCGAGATCTCGACCGACAAGGTGGACGCGGAGATTCCTTCGCCCTCTGCGGGCGTGGTGGGAGAGATCAAGATTCAGGAGGGAGCGACGGTCCAGATCAACACCGTGGTATGCACGATCGACGAGGCTGGGGGGGCGGCTCAGGCGTCTTCGGCGGCGCCGGCAAGCGCGCCGGACTTGCAGGCGGACTCGGCGACACCGGCGGCGGAGGCGACGGCGGCTCAGGATGAAGCCATCAATAAGGACATCCAGGACAGTGCCCGAAACGCGGGCGGATCTGCTCCGGAGCAGGCTGGGAGCGCTGCGGCGACGCCTGGCGGGCAGGATGCGGCGGCCGGTTCCGAAGTGCTGATGCCGCAGATGGGCGAGTCGATCACCGAGGGAACCATCACCAAGTGGCTCAAGAACGTGGGCGACACGGTACAGCGGGACGAGCCAATCTTTGAAATTTCGACCGATAAGGTGGACGCGGAGATTCCGTCGCCCGTGGCCGGTACGCTGCGCGAGATTCGCGTGAAAGAGGGGGCTACGGTCACCATCAACACGGTGGTGGCGGTGATTGGCGCGGCGGGCGGCGACGGGAGAGCGAAGGCTGCGCCGGCGGCAGCAGCGGCGCCGGCGCCCGGTCCGCAGCAGGTGCAGTCTGAGAGCGCTTCGGCGGGCGAGAAGCCAAGGTCGTCACCGCTGGTCCGGAAGATTGCGGCCGAGAACAAGGTCGATCTGCACCAGGTGCCGGGGACGGGCGCCGCAGGGCGGATTACGAAGGCGGATATCCTGGGTCACCTCGAAGGCCCGGCAAAGCCTGGACAGCAGCCCGCGGGGCAACCGACGACACCCGGGATTGCAGCGGCGGCGCAGACTCCGCAGCAGAGTCCGGCGCAGGCAGCGCCGCCGGCCGGCACGGCTTCGGGCACGACCACCCTCCAGGCGTCCTTGTCGGCGGTGCAGTCGGCCCCGGCAACCTCGGCGCCGGCAAAGGCGGCAGGCGGAGTACCCCAGGCGGGCGAGCTGGTGCCCATGACCAAGATGCGGTCGATCATCGCGCAGCGCATGGTCGAATCGAAGCGCACCAGCCCGCACGTGCACACGGTCTTCAAGATCGACATGACCCGGATTGTGCGACTGCGTGAGAAGGAGAAGGCGAAGTACGAACAGCGCAACGGCGTGAAGCTGACCTACATGCCGTTTATTACGCGCGCCGCGGTAGTGGCGCTGCGCAAACATCCGGTGGTGAATGCCGCGATCCAGGGTGACAGCATCTTCTACAACCGGAACATCAACATCGGCATCGCAGTCGCGCTCGACTGGGGACTGATCGTGCCGGTGGTGAAGCAGGCCGAGGAGAAGAATTTCCTGGGCGTGGCGCGGGCGATTGTGGACCTGGCGGACCGCGCCCGGGCGAAGAAGCTGGCTCCCGACGAGGTGAGCGGCGGGACGTTCACGCTCACCAATGCGGGCATCTTCGGCGAACAGTTTGGAACTCCCATCATCAACCAGCCGCAGGCGGCGATTCTCGGCATCGGCGGATTGAATAAGGAAGCGGTCGTGCTGACCGACAAGGATGGCCAGGACACGATTGCGGTGCGCTCGATCCAGCGGTTTACGCTGGGCTTCGATCATCGCATCGTCGATGGAGCAGACGCCGGCAAGTTCATGACCGACTTCAAGAGCTATCTGGAGAACTGGACCGAAGACATCGGCTAGGGGCAGGCGTTCCCATGCCCTGGACTGCTTCGCGCGGTGCTCCCGTTGGCCGGCAACGACGCTGGAGCTGGGTGAGCGAGGGTCCATGCCGGCCCCGGTGCACATCGACGCCAATTGCGATCGAGTTCATCAGGCTTGAGCGAAGGAGCGGCGCAGCCGGCAGATCCTACCGGTTACGCCGCTTCTTCGCGTTCGGACTGCAGACAGGCAACTCCGGCTGCAGCGCCCGGTAGAGCGCGTCGACGTCCCCGCGGGTGCGGAGGATGGAGCACTCATGGCGGGCTGTCTGGGCGGCGGTCGCGATGGTGATGCCGTATTTCGGGCATATCTTCAGGCAGGGAACTTTGAGCAGGTGAGGCCGGACCGATCCAGGCTGGTGCTTACTGTGCTGCTTGAGAAGCTTCTTGAGCGGAGCGATGCCTTCCGGGTCGCCGGACTGGCGGAGCCTGCGCTGGCATTTCCCGCAGGCGAGCAGGAGCGGCCCGCTCGCGGGTACGGGGAAACTGCTGAGGGAGGGTCGGTCGTCGACTTTCGTCATCCGGTTCTTTACTTGGGGTTAGAGAGCGTTTCGGGCCCGGAGCACAAGCTCCACGGCTTCTTCGGGGGTGTGGCCTACGGCGCTGAGGTGGCCCATCTTGCGGCCGCGGCGCGGCTTAAGTTTCTCGTAAAGATGCAGGCGGACGCCGGGTACCGCGAGCGCCTTGTCGAAGCAGACCTCCCGGGTCTTGCCCGCGGCGTCGAGCCACAGATCGCCCAGCAGGTTGACGATGGCGGCCGGTTGAATCACGTCGACTTCCCCAAGCGGGAGGTCGCAGACGGCACGAATCGCCTGCTCGAACTGCGAGGTGACGCAGGCGCGCTCGCTCTCGTGGTAGCTGTTGTGCGGACGCGGTGCGAGTTCGTTGACCAGCAGCTCGCCGTCGCGCGTCACGAACATCTCGACTGCGAGCAGACCTTCGAGACCGAAGGTGTCCGCGATCTCACGGGCAATCTGCCGGGCGCGGGATTCGAGTGCGGGGTCGATCGAAGCGGGAATAACGGACCAGACGAGAATCTGGTTCTCATGGTGGTTCCAGGCCGCGGGAAAGACCTTGACCTCGCCGCGCGGGCTGCGGGCGACCATGACCGAGATCTCGCGTTCAAGATCGACGGCTTTCTCGACCACGCCAGGACCTTCGCCGAGCGCCTCCCAGGCTCCGCGTACGTCCTCCTCCGAGGTTGGCTGCGGGCCGAAGCCGACCTTCCCCTGGCCGCGTCCGTCGTAGCCGCCGGTCGCGCTCTTGCAAAAGCAAGGGCCATTCACTTCGGTGATGGCCTGGTGGAGCTGGTCGAAGGATCGCACGGCGTGGAACTCGCCGACCGGGAAGCCGTGCTTCACCAGCCAGTTCTTCTGCTCGATGCGATCCTGGATCACCGCAAGGATCGCGCCGCCGGGACGAACCGGGCAGAAGGTGGCTGCGCTGGCCATGCTCTCCTGCCCGATCTGTTCGATCTCCAGGGTGACGACATCGCATCCGCGGGCGAGCATGGCGGCACCGCGGCTGTCGTCCCAGGCGGCCTCAATGCAGCCATCGACGATAAAGCGCGCGGGACATCCTGGATCGGGGTCGAGGACGAGGATGCGATATCCCATCCCCCGTGCCGACATGGCCATCATGCGGCCGAGCTGGCCGCCGCCGAAGATACCGATGGTGGAGCCGGGCAGCAGCGCGGCTCCGGGGCGGGCAGGGCTCATACGCTTGCTCCTGTGTTCGCTCCCTGGCTCGCTTCCGGATGGAGGGTTTCAGCGAGGACGGCGTCGCGCGTAGCGGCGCGGCGGGCGAGGAGTCTATCCTGCAGCGGCGGATCGGTGGTAGCGAGCATGGCCACGGCCAGCAGCGCGGCGTTGGCTGCGCCTGCGCTGCCGATGGCGAGGGTGCCGACCGGCACTCCCCTGGGCATTTGTACGATGCTGAGCAGGGCGTCGAAGCCCTGCAGGGCGGTGGCGGCGACGGGCACTCCGAGAACCGGCAGCACGGTCAGGGCGGCGATCATGCCCGGCAGGTGGGCGGCGCCGCCGGCGCCCGCGATGATGCAGCGCAGGCCCCGGCTGGCGGCGGAGCGGGCGTACTCGAACATGAGTTCGGGGGTGCGGTGAGCGCTGACGATGCGCAGCTCGTGGGGCACTTCGAACTCGCGCAGAATCTCGTGCGCGGCCTGCATGACGGTGTAGTCGCTGCGGCTTCCCATGACGATGCCGACCAGGGGAGGGAGAACTTGGGGGACGGCGTCCATAGGGCTGATTATACGGAGCCAGGTGCAGACGCGCGCCGGCTGCCAGCCCCGCCTGGTGGGCTCGGTTCAGCTGTGTCTGCCGGAGAAGTAGCTGATGGCCACGTGCAGAAGCGTGAGCCCCGTAGCGAAGGCGGCGAGCACGCCGCGCATGCGTTGCTGAACCTGCTCTCCGGCGGTGACGCGCTCTTCGAGCGCATGCAGGCGGCCGGGCTGCCCGATGCCCAGGATCTGTTCCATCTGTGACTTGAGCACCTGAAGATCGCCGAGCACCTGGGCTTCGAAATCGGTCATGGCTGAATTCCTTTCGGTTCGCGTTAGCTGCCCGGCTGATGGTTGACGAGGGCTGCCGAGAAGCGTGAGTAGAGCGGCGGCACCGAGGCGTTGTACATGCGGATGAAGAAGATCTCCTCGGGTGCGGCGATGGGAATGGAGAAGCCGCGGACCGGGCTGCGCAGCACCAGGTCTCCGCTGGCTGAGCCGCTGCTGCCGGTGCCGAACCCACCATCGCGGCGGCGGACCTCGAAGCCTCCGCCCGCAGGTGGGGCCAGGCCGGCATCGATGGTGAGCGCGGAGGAAGTGGAAACGGTGACCGTGATCTGCTGCAGGTTGGTGAGGACGTGCGGCGGCAGGGCTGACGGTGTCGCCGATGTGAGTTCGAGCGCGGTCTCCGGCAGGAGAGCGTCCTTCGCCAGGGTCTCCGACAGCTTGATCCCCAGGCCCTCGGCCCAGTCATTGGCAAAGTCGATGCGATAGGAGAGGGCCTCCGGACTTGCGCCCTGCGTGGAGACGGTGACGCCGCGGACGATCAGGTTCAGGCTGGTGCCCTCCTGGCTGCCCTCCTGGAAGCCCCCCTGGCTGCCCTCCTGGCTGATCGAGAGCAGGTCGCCCGGCCAGATGTCCGGCGTGGGTGGGTTCACGGCCAGATAACTGCCGCTGAGCGCGGCGGCCCGGTTCGCGGCGAAGCTGAGGATCGCCTGGGCGGCGTTCTCGCAATCCTCCTGGCAGCGCGCCGGCGGGGCGACGACATGGCCAAGCCAGCGGGAGGTGCCGATGGCGCCGCCGACGGCCTCGGCCGCGAGGCTGGCGGGGTCGGCGACCCGGGCGACCGCGCGCTGGCGTCCCCGGTAGCTGACGGTGACGGTCTCTCCGGCGGCAGGCGCTCGTCCGGCGAAGGAGGTGACATGGCCATTGGCGGACGACGTGATCGAGCAGTCCGCGCCGTCGGCGGCCTTGCCGATCAGGCGGGTGAAGCTGTCTCCGCTAGCCGGGGCACTGCGTACCCAGGCGGAGCCCGTCTCCGTAATGGTGAAGGAGCCCATGGAGCCGAAGAGCTCCAGGCTGTTCACGGCAACCACGGAGACGGAGGCGGGAGCGGCGGCGACCGTACCATCGTAAAGCACGGTTGGCGCGGTGTTGGAGCTGGCGGAGGCGTCGCGGGCCTCAAGGACCAGCGCCAGCGGCGCCGGGTTGGAGCCGAGGCCGAACTGCCGGGCCTGCAATCCGGATGCGGTGTCGGTGAAGGCGTAGAACGTCTGCTTCACGCGCAGCATCTCGGGACAGTGCAGGCGCAGTCGCAACATGTAGGTATGGCCCGGGACCACGGTGAGGCTGACGCCGGTCTCGAGTCCGTTGATCAGCGGGGTGCAGAGAGTCTGGCCCGAGGCCTGGCGGATGCTGAATCCGGCGAAGCAGTTTGCCTGCGCCGTCGCACCCTGGTAGAGGCCCGCGAGCACGCCCGCGCTGCCCGCTGCCAGGGCCACCATTCCGAGTTCGATCACCAGGGTGCCGCCCAGCTCGAGCCCATCCCAGGAGGTGAGAGTCGTCTGGCCGTCCAGGCCGCTGCCGCCGGTGAAGGTGAGGCCGGCGCCGGTCAGGCTGAGGTGGGAGCCGGGATCGTTCAACTGCCATTGCTGCCGGTTGACCTCGGCCTGATTGAACAGGTCGGAGAGCAGCACCGCGTGACCGGCACCGGGGGCATCGGGCTGCCCGAGAAGGTCGAAGACCAGGGTGCTCCCATCGCCGGTGAAGAGCTCGCTCCAGTAGGCCGAAGGCTCCTCGGCGCCGGTAACGGTGACGTCGTTGGCCAGTTCACGCAGCGACGTGGTCTTGAAGGCGGACACCTGGAGTGAGCCGTCGCCATCGGACACACTGTGCTGGACGGAGGCGAAGTTGTTCAGGCCGAGCGCTCCGCCGATAGCCTGGTAGGCGGAGAACGAGGCGCTGGCGGCGGCTCCCGCATGAGCGGACCAGGTGGCGCCGGGCGAAGGCTCGAAGACGCCGAAGGCGGGACCGGCGGGCAGGCCGGAGGTCACAAGCGCCGCGCCGTCGAGGCGGTTGACCAGCGCCGTCAGCAGCGTGCCGGTCTGACCTCCGGCGGCAGATCCTACCGTCGACCCGAAGGATTGCTTGTCGAGCAGCCATTCGTCGGAGACGGCACTGAGGGCCAGCCGGTAGACGGAGCCGGCGCTGGCCTCGCCGGCGTAGACGGCGGCTGGCTCGGACGTGAGATAGCCGGTGAACAGCGTGGCGCCGGCGTCCGAGGCGACGCTCACCCGCCCGCGCCGGACCGGGATGGCGAGCGTCGAGCCGGCGAGGCAGAGCACGGCCCTCAGGCGCGTGGGCTGGTTGAGCCGGCGCAGGACCTCGAGCGGAGCCGAAACGTCCACGGCGTGGGTGTAGTCGATGGCGCCCAGGCCGTCCAGGTTGTCGATGGTCAGATGCACGGGATCTCCTGGTCTCCGGCGGGTGTGGAGGATGGAAGCGGCGCCAGGCCGCGCATCGCCCGGACCTCGGCGACGGTGAGAACGCCGGCGTTGAGCAACTGCACCTGGATGGCGGCCTCCTCCTGCTGGTCGCGGCTTTCAAGCTCGTTGAAGACGAACTCGAACTCCGGCCACCCGATGCACTTGCCGAACAGATCGCGGGTGATGTGCTCGGAGAGCAGCTTGGCAACCGGCACGACCGCCGCCTGAAAGGCCTCGTCGGCGAGTTCGCCGGCGGTGGAGCGGTTAACGTCGGCTTCGAGCCCAAGCAGCATCGGCGGCAGGTCGAAGGCGTTGCCGATCATGCGGATGAGGAACTCCTGCCACTGCAGGCGCAGGTCGGCGTCGGTACCGCCCGCGAAGCGCAGGACCTCGGGCTTCTTGTCGCAGCTGAGCACGGGAACGCGGCCGGTGCCCTCAATCTCATCCTGCCACCAGCGGATCAGACGGTCATGCTGCTCGGGGGTGGCTTCGTCCAGCCACAGCGCGTACTGGACGACCGAATTGGATGCGAGCCTTCCCGCATAACGGGAGGCGCTCAGCAATTGGCCAATGGATTCAAAGGCGACTTCGAGGCGGCCGAGACCGAATGGAGTGTAGCTGCGTGGGTTCAGCCGGACGTACATCAACTCCGTGTCCAGCAGCGGGGTGACCGCTTCGATGCCCGTACGTCCGGTCTGGAAGCCATAGCGCGGCGTGGCGGGGTCACCGTTCCAGCGCGGATTAACCTGGATCGCGGCGCCGTCGATCGCATAGAGGGTAAAGGGCCTGCCGGGGTCTCCGGTAGCGTTCATCTCGGCGGCGCCGAAGCCTCCGACCAGCGTATCCTCGAGCACCTGCTCGAAGAGGGTGCGGAAGCTGTCGCTATGGTTCGGCGCCTCGAGGGTCCCGCGCAGAGTGCGCAGCTTGGCGGCAAGATCGGCGATGTCCGCGGGATTGTAGCCGCGGCGAACCCGGATCTGCCAGTCCATGCTGGCGATACGGTCCTTGACCAGGTTGATGGCGCGGCGCGCGACCGGCGTCTCCGCGAAGCGGCGCAGGTTGTGCGCGGATGGCTTCGGCAGAGCCGCGGGAGATGCCGCGCCCTGATAGGGACTCAGGACCGATGGCAGCGCCAGGGTCTTTCGCGCGGCGGACGGCGTCTGGCCGGCCGCGCCTGCGAGTGCGTTCCACGCACCGCGTACTCTTTCACTCAATCCCAAAGTGCACCTCCGTGCAGGAAAAAGGGCGCGGCCGAAGTGGCCGCACCCATGAAGTTCACGTGACTTCGTCCAATTTCTGTAGCAGCAGGAATCACAAGCAGCAGGAATCACAAGCAGCAGGAAAAGCCTCACCCGTGGCAACGGCAGGCGCCGGGTTTAGACCGGGACCTTGATCGCAAGGTCACTCGCTCTCGACCCGCCGGCGAACGGGAACGTCTCTACAGTCCCAGTTCGAGCCGCGCGGTTGCCGTCACTCGGGCCAGATCGTTGATCGTGATCACGCGGATCTCCTGCTGCTCCATCGTCTCAACCCCGAAGCGGTATCGCTCGCCGGCCTCGTCCGCCTCCTCTTCCGAAGCGGCGATGAGGCGCCGTGGCTCGACCACGGCGGTCAGATGCAGCGGAGCGCCCTCGATCCGGAGCACCTCCGCGCCCATCCGGGGTGCCGTGTAGGCCAGGACCTTGGCAGCCTCCACGTCTCCGTCGAGCGAGACTGCCTGGAACATCCGAATGGCGGCGGCAGCGGAGTTCGCCCGGTAGCCAAAATCGATGCGCAACGGGTCGCCGCGGCGGGTGTAGCGCTCGGCCGCCAGGCGTTTGTTCAGCAGTGGCCACACGCCGGCGCGTTCGAACTCGGAGCGCATGGCGGCGAGAATCGCGGGCCGTCCGGTCCGCGGCCGCACCTTGGGCCGGCTTCCGGGACGCTCCAGGGGTTCGACATACATCCGCATCAGCTGTTCAAGATGCGTGGTCAGATTCTCCGCCAGCGCACCCTGGGGAGCGGAGATCTGAATCGAGTTCGAGAGCGAGTCCTCCAGCACCTCGAGCACACCCCGGGGCTCGGGTGGGTCCAGCCCGGCCTGCAGGCGGTTGCCGATCTCCTGCTCAAGACTCTCGAGGAGACCGATATCGGCGTGCGCGTCCATACACCGGACGCGGCTCCAGTCCCGGGTAAAACGAACGCGGCTGCTCCGGGAAGCGACTGCACCCGGTGCCGCTTCCCTCAGGAGCACACCGATGTTGACGAACTCGCCCTTGACCACGTCCGGTACATAGCGCACGAGGAAGAACTCGCAGGGGACACGCTCACTCACAGCTCTGCTCCCAAAGGCTTCCCGGTAGAGAGAGACCCGGACTTCAGCCTACGCCCATACCTTCGGGACAGGCGATTACATGATGAAGTCGCGGGCGGGCGGGTCCCCCGCGAAGGCGCGCAAAACCACGACTGGCCTGCTTTGGTTCCAGTTTGGGAATGGCTCCCGGGCAGAGTGCCGAAAACTCGTGATCAGATCGCGCACCTGGCCGCGGCGAAGCGACATCCTCTCCATCAAACGCTCGAGATCTGCCACATCACCGCCATACCATTCGGGCGGAACGGATTCGGCGATCGACCACAGTGAGTCCTCGCTCAGGGCCTCGAGCCCGCTGAGCCAGGGTTCGAAGTTCGCCCACCCCGTGATCCGGGCATAGACGCTGTTGCGCGGATAAGTGCCCCGCAGCGCTGTGTCCGGGAAGTCCCATGCGCCGGCGTTGAAGCAGAAGCCCTGGTCGATGAAGCTGGCCCGGTATTTGCGCTCGCGCCGTCGTCGCTCGAAGATGGCCTGGCGTCCGTTGCAGTTGCCGGTCCATTTGTCGAGCGCAAGCATGCCGGCGAATTCGGTGTGATTGTGAACTTCGTCCAGCTGGGTCTCGGGCAGGTAGTCGACCACCTGGCCGGGAATCAGGCCGCCGACGAAGGCACTGCCGAACTGCAGGCCGGCGCGGCAGCGTTCGCGCCGGCCGCGAGCATAGTCGATGAACAGATCAGGCGTATGCTCGGCCAGCCAGGGAGTGACTTCGATGACCTCGCCGGCCGGAACCGAAAGACCGATGGCCCGGGCCAGGCGGGTTGCGATCAATTCGTTGGCGAGCACCCGGATGTGCTGCGGGTTGTTCTGGAACTTGACGATCCACAAACGGCCATCCGCGCCCAGCATCAACTGGCTCTGGGCACCTCCGCGCATCCTGCGAATCGCCTGCACCGCCAGCACGGCCATGGCCCCTACGATACAGTTGCCGCTGGCCGGCAGGCTACACCGGCAGCCCGATGCCGCGGGCTTTCTGACCAATGGCGGTTCGCGGAGGACAGCATCCGACGCATCAACCTTCCGCCCGGACCGCCTGCGCGACCGCCATGGCCATCAGGCAGTCGTCGTGAGCGCCCGGGGATGCCGCCGTGGCTCCGTTTGCCAGCGTGACGAAGCTGCGGCACTCGGCGAGCAGGCGGCGCGAAGAAAGGAGCGCCCCCGCCTCCTCCAGCAGCACACCGAGACGGCTGACCATCGCCGGTTTGTTGCCCGCCGTGGTCAGCCAGCCGGCGACCCCGTGCTGTGCGAAGACATGCTGGTAGCCCTCGCTCGCGCCGAGGTACGCCAGCACGGCTGCGCCATGGTTGTTGCGTTCGACCGCCACCAGTCCGTTCCCGTATTCGCGCGCCAGCGCCGCGGTCACCCGCGCCAGCTCCAGCGGAGCGAGACGTTCGCACAGCTCCGCGCACTGCAGGCCGGTCGAGCGCTCGATCACCTGGATGGCGGCAAAGTCCCCGTCCGCGCCCCCACCCGCGCTATCCACTCCCAGGATGTAGTCGCGGCCCCGCGCCGGCGGCAGCCAGATCTCGAGCGCGCCGTCCCGCCGCGTGGCCACCGGGCCGCGCAGCCGTTCCATGCGGCGTTCGATCGCGTCCACCGGAAAGCAGCAGTCTCCGGAGGCCTTGAAGCAGCTCTCGGCGTCCTCCGCGTACTCCTGCGCGCGCAGGCCGCGGAAACGGGTCTGCAGCTGCCGGCGGAAGCCGATCTGGCGCGGGCTCAGCTTGTAGCGGAACGCCAGAGCGTACTCTTCCGGGCTGCAGGAACCGGCCATCGGCGCGCGATAGTGCGGCTCCAGCCACCAGGGAAAGAAATGGCGCACCAGGCCGGTCTCGAGCGCCTGCTGCCACTCCTCGTAGAAGGCTCCGCTGGCTCCGTTGGGCGTGCTCTCGAGCGTCATCTCGCCCCCCGGAGCAAGCGCCGCGCGCAGCCCGGCCAGGATCGCCCGGGCATCGCCCGGCCAGCGGCTGACCTCGCTCAGGTGCAGGTTTTGGATGGTAAGCCCGCGGCCGGCATTCTCTTCCCCGGCGCTGAGCACGCGGAACTCGCTGTCGAGGCGTGGAAACACCATCTGGCCCGAGTTGGCGCGCGAGCGGCGCAGCAGACCGTCCTTCCACTCCTCAGGCAGGTGCTGCCACATGCGCTCGACCATCGCGAAGATGCCTTCGGCCGCCTCGCGGGTATGGGCAACCTGGACCGTGAGCACGCCGCGGCGGGTGATGGTCTTGAGGAAGAATCGTCCTGCGATCCAGGTGGTCAGCCCCATCTGCCGCGCTTTAAGCACGATGTTGGCCGATCCTCTGCGGGCCTCGAATGCTTGCTGGACCGGGTTGGCGCGGAGAGACTCGATGCTTCCCTGCCGCGTGCGCACCCGAAGCAGGCGCTCCGCCAGCAGGACGCCGGGTCTCTCGCCTCGCGTGGAGGGGCGCTCCTGTGCCAGCAGAGCGCCCAATCTATGCAACTGCTTTGCATCTTTCACGGTTCGTCTCCCCGGCCCTGGCTCTACACCGCCTGGCTCCACCCCGCCGGCTCCACTCAGCCCTGCGCTATGATGGCTGACCCACCGCAGGTGCGAGCTGCGCCGGCGGGGTCAGAACTCCCAGTGCCAGCCTGCGGTTGTCTTCGGGTTGGGAACCAGCCTCAGGGTGAGCGTTCCATTGGCCGGAACCGGCACCGCGGTCGTGCTTCCGTTGACGGGATGGCTGGCGGAGTCCGCGGTGACGGTCACGGCGTAGGCGCTCTGCGGGTTGTTGATGCGGAACGTAGCGCCGCTTGCGCCGGTGCAGTCGGGCAGTGCGATGTTGCCGCCGGCGGAGAGTCCGGCCAGGTCGATCGAACCGTCCGAGCAGGCCATGGTGAAACCGCTGAGACTGTTCAGGACGTGTGGGTTCGACTCGTTGTAGCCAAAGTACCAGTTCAAGCCGTTCGAGATGGCGGCCGCCATCAGGCCATTGCCGAGGGTCGTCGGATGGATGTGGTCGACGGCCTGGAAGTAGGTGGTATTGGCATTGGCATTGTCGGCCCCCAGCAGCGGATTGGCCGCGATATCGAGCACACCGGCGAAGCCCACCGCCTTTGCCTGCTGCACGATCAGCGCATCGTAGGTGTCCTTGAGCGCGTCCATGGTGGAGCCGCCGTAGCCGCTGCCGGTGCGCGAGTTCATGGTCACCATGAAGGGAAGGCAGCCCGAGCGCCGCATCAGCGAGGCCCACGCGGCGGCTGAGTTCCACACGATCTGCGGAGCCAGCGGATTGCCCGGAGCAGCGACATCGTTGGTGCCGCCTTCGAGGATTGCTACCGCCGGTCCGCCCTGCGTAGCGCAGCGGGGAGCGGCGCGATTGGCCTCGTGGGACAGGATCGATGCCAGCCGTATGCCGATAATCCCGTAGTTGGTGATGCTGTAGGCCGGTTGATTCGTCAGTGTCAGCTGCGAGGTGTAGGGCGTCTGCCCGTTGGTGCCGGCAGTGATGGAGTCGCCGATGGCAAAGAGCTGGGGCGTCGCGAGATTGACCGGCACCGGCGTGGTCGCAACCCCCTTTGTGTTCATCAGGGCGAAGAAGGCGCTGACGTTCTGTTGAATCTGCGCCAGCGTATGCTGCGTCGCGCCGGCGCCGAAGCCGTAGAACGTTCCGGGAAAGAAGCCGCCCGTCCAGGGCGAAACGCCGGAGGGTCCGAGGAAGAGATTGCCCGAGGTCTGCTGACCGCAGTTGGATGCCTGCGTGGTGTAGCTTACCTCCACCGCGTTGATGTAGAGGTGATCGAGGTTGCCGCTGCCGGTGCCGCAGACAACCGTGAGGACGCTGAAACCGGAGAGCGTGTTGGTGGTCGCGGTCGAAAGCGAATTCGGGTAGAGGGTGGGCGAGTAGGTGTAGTCGGAGAGCCCGGTCGAGATGCTGGCGGGTTGTTCCAGGATGATGTTGAAGCCGCTGCCTCCGGTGCTGCTGGAAAGAATCGTGGGATAAACGTTTGCGGTCTGCGCCGAGGCCGTGATGGGATTGATCGAGACCGCGAAATAAAACGTCTTCTCGGTATTCAGCGCGGCCGGCAGCGAAACGCTGGAGGTCTGACCGAATGCCAGGCCGCTTCCCGTCCAGGCCGGAGGTGTGCTTCCGGCGAGCGTGGCATTGCTGCTGCCGATGCGATCGGTCACCGTGGCGCCGGTCTGGTTGGTGAAGTCGTAGACCGTGTCGAGAGCGGCGAACGCGGAGCCTCGGGCCGCGCCGATCACCCCGGTGCCGGTACTCGCTGCGAAGGCCGAAGAGGGCTGCGAGGCGGCGCTTCCCAGCACCGCCGAGGTCTGGCCGGCGGCCAGTTGGACGGTGCCCAGCGTCGACGCCGTGGCGGCAGACCCGCCGCCACCGGTCACCACCCACAGACCGTCTTCACGCAGGAAGCGGGTCGTTCCCGCGGTTGGACCAGGATCGGGAACCGCTCCGGTCATATGGCCACTGCCCGAACCGATGAAGACGGGAACGCTCGCAGCCGTCACGGTTCCCGCGAACGAGCCGGTGAACGCCCCTTGCACAGAGCTGGCGTTCAGGGTTCCGACATTGATCGTGCCGGCAGTAAAGCCGGCCGGCGAGAACTGGTATGTGGTTCCGCGCAGCGAGTAGTTCAGAAAGCTGGTCGCCGGAGAGTAGGTCAGCCGGTCTTCGCCCACGCCCGTGTCCAACTGGAAGAGATCGTAGGCAGAGTCCCAGGCCCCGCATCCGTGCGAGTTGCAGTGGATCTGGAACGCGGCGTTCTCGCCGGCCTGCATCTCGATCGAGTGGTTCCACACGCCGCTCAAGGCAATCCCGATGCTGGGCGCGGTGTGGGTTCCTCCGTTTCCGAAATAGCTGCTCGCCGGTGTCGTGTTGTTGATCTGCCAGCCGATCAGACCCGGTCCGTCATTGCCCTGGTAGTAGATGCCGGCGATGGTTCCTCCGGTCGGACGCGGCTGATACTGGGTGATGTACTGGATATCGGGATGAACATCCTCGACGAAGTAGTGGGGCTGTTCAATCGGATCCCCCGCTGCCCAGCTCACGGTGTTGGCCGCCAGCATCATCTGCCCGTCGATGGCGTGCGTCGTGGGGTTGTAGACCTGGAGAACCTCGGCCATGGGGTACAGCACGAAGCCCCCGGTGATCAGGGACAGGGAACCGCCTGTACTGGTCGAGTTGGCACCGCTGCTTGCATACGTGAGGGTGTTGGCGGAGGTCGTGGTCACCACGAAGCTGCCGTTGTAGCTGGAGTCGGCAACTCCCTGCGCGGTCAGGGTCAGGCCGTTTACATCGACCGGCAGGTTGCCGGCGATGGTCACGGTCACGACATTGTTCGTGCGGGCGATCGAGGCAATCACCAGATTCACATTGGTATAGGCACTGGTTTGCCCCTGGACACCGCCCACCGAGCCCATGTAGAGAACACTGTTGGGCGACGTCGAAGCCAGCACCGGCACCACCTGCCGTATGCCGGCGGAGGTGTCAACGGTCTGCTCCAGTCCATATCCGCAAAGGCCGCCTGCGGCAACCGTCGCGCCGGTCGCATGGGCGCGGTTCAGCGTCATCTGGAGATGACTGGTGTCCACCACGGTGTATGCGGCCATCTCGAAGTTCAGCGAGCGGCCATCCCCCACCGCCACGTCGGAGACACAGGCGACGCCCGAGCTTGCGGGCAGCGCTGCCGTGCTGGTGGCGAAGCCGGCCGGCACGCCGGAGGTCACAATGGGCACCGTCACCGTACCGGGCAGAATGGAGTTCGCCTGCGTGGTGATGGTCTGCGCCGTCTCGAGCAGCGTGCTCACAGCAAAGCTGGTCCCGGAAAAGCTGACGGTCGGCTGGCGTCCCCCGGTCGCACTGCCGCCCGTGACCGCCCCGGCGGTGAGCAGGCCCGCCGGATTCTTGTCGATGAGATACCGTCCGTCTCCCTGGGTTCCACCGCCTGCCGTGGCCGTCACCTGCAGCAGCGTCGAGCCCGGCGTACATCCGCTCGAGCAGGTTCCTTCAAAGACTCGAGTGTCCTCGGCAATCTGGATATCGTAGGGATGCGTGCCCTCATCGGCGTCGTCGCGCACCCCGCCGGAGGAGACCAGGAACTGGCTTCCCATCAGGCAGTCGCCAACGCTGAAGCAGGTTTGCGACTGCGGGACAAGGTCGTGCTGGCCGGGCGTGTTCGACGTTCCCTGGACACTCAGGGCGCTGTACGTCGTCTTGAAGTACGGCAGCGATCCCTGCACATGTTCCGGAAAGGCGTTGGATCCGCCGGCCAGAGCCTCGTTGCTCAACTGCAGGCTGGTCGAAAAGATCACTCCTGCACCAGTCGCTGCCAGCACGCTCTGGGCAGTCTGGGTCGAGGCCACGTCGACGTCATCGCCAAAGTTCTGCCCGCCATACTGGGTGTTGAGTGGATTGAAGAACGTGTCTTTGTGTCCGCCGCCGCGCTCATCTTCGATGTGCGTCTGGCTGTTCAGGTTCTGTGGAGAAAAATGCTCGGCAGAGGTGTAGGTCTGCTCCGCGACCACGTGGCAACCGGAGACACATGCGCTGCTCGCGTCCGCATTGGCAATCCCGTTTGCGCCCGCGCCACTAACGAATTGACTTGCATAGAAAGCTCCGTTCAGCGAATTGACCGCAAGCTCCGTACCCGGCGGTTGAGCGACCACCTGGCTGGCCTGCGGCAGCAGGCTCACCTTCTGGCCCTGGCCGCCGTTCAATCCGGCGACCTGCTCATCCACATAATTCTTATCGCTTGCCTGCAGCGGCGCGGTCGGATCCCCGGGCAGGTTCAATGGTCCGGTCATGGTGTCGCCGGCCTTCAGTACATAGGGCGAGCTGTCCAGCGGATGTCCCGCGACCGCGACCGCGATGGCGGTATCCACGTAGCTCTTCGAAACCGTCTGCATGGCCACGCTGGCCGGCAGCACAGTGCTCCGGATGGCGCTGACCTGCACCGGGAAGGTGGTTACAGGAACCACCCAGTATTCCCGGTTCAAACTGCCATCGTCCAGATGGTAGATCACCGTGTAATAGCTCCCCATCGGGGTCGATCCTGAGTTCGCCACCAGAGACACGGTGAGAGCTCCGCCGGCGCCGATCGTCACCGCGGTTGACCCTGCCTGCACCGAGTCTCCGGCGCTGGTTGAGAAGGCAGGCCAACTGATCAGCACGGTTCCCCCCGCGGCCGTTCCGTCCGCACGGTAGACCGTATCCTGGATGGTGGTTGTCGCGATGGCCGGGGTGCTCTGACCTTCGCCGAACGCACTCGCCGCAATCATTCCCAGCGGCTGCAGCGCAAGCAGCACGGCCACACCCACTTCGGCCAGCTTCCAAACTCTTCGATGCTTCATCCGTCCTCCTCTACCGTTCTCGAGCTGTCCCAAGGGGGCGCAGCGCCGGTTCACCGGCATGCGATCCGGGCGGCGCTGCGTTCCTTTTTGGCACTGTTCTTCTAAACTCCTCGCATCGCCGCCGCCAGATAACTCCGGAAGCAGACGATCCACTCGCCGTCGTTTGCGTCCTGCACCGGCAGCGCGCGGAAGTTGCCGGCCAGGCGAAGCCGCTTCAGCCCACTCCCCTGCGTGCTGCTAAGGCTCTCCTGGAGCTCGGCGGCCCCGGCCATGGCCTGCAGCCGGGGATAGTGCAGGACGACTCGGTCGCCTTGCTGCCCATCCAGGACAAAGAGCGCGGACCACTCCTGAAAAAAGCTGCCGCCCTCCCGATCGCAGAAGGCGGCGACGTGACTGACCTGCATACCGGCCACGGGCGCACCCGCCAGCAGAGGGGCGCCCAGCGTAAGGACACTGCCGCTGATCGCCAGCACACGTCCAACGTTAAGGGTCACGCGGCGGATGTAGTCGACGTCCGCGCCGATGGCTGCAGCGGATTTCACGTAGCCTCCGCTTGCGCCGCTGCCGACGAACCCGGTCTGCCCGGTGTAGTCGAGATCGACCGCGACCACCTCGCCGGCAGCGAAGCTGGAGGCCGCTGCGCCGACATTCAACGCGACCGCCGTCGAACCGGAACTCAGCGGTACCGCCGGCACGGCTGCCCCGCCGCTCCCGTTCGCCGCCGCGCCCGTCTGAGTCCGCAGCACGTTCATCTGCTGCACCCCGCAGGTCAGCGCCAGCTGCAGCTTGCCCCAGCTTTCGAATGCAGCCGAAACCGTCGCCTCGATCTCCGTCCGTACCTGTCCCAGCGGCACACCCGGTGCGCCACCCGCCAGCGCTGCTACCTTGGTGCCGGATTTGCGTGTGAAGTCCGAGCACCAGCCCAGATCGATCCACGGGGCCGGAGGAGCATCCGGAGAAAAGATAGCGATGCCGCCCGGATCCCACAGGGAGGAAGACTCGTTGGCGCGATGGACCGGGGCGAAGAACGCCCGTACACGCCGCGTGACCGGAGCGACTGCGGGCAGCAACTCACTGGCCATAGCCGAACACCTCGATCTGGGCCGTTCGCTCCAGACGCTCGCCGCGCATCACCGGCGGCGCGAAGATCGCCGGGCTCCAGAACACGTTGGACCCGGTTGCTGCCTGGGTGGAACTGCCGCCGCCGGCGATCTCTGCGAACATGACGGTGCTTGCGTTCATCGGTGACAGGGAGACCGCGGACGCCAGTTCGGCGTCCATCGCTGCCAGAGCGCGCCCCCGGTCCATGCCTGCCGCGCCGGTGCTTCCATCGGACGCATACCGCACCTCGCAGCCGAGCGCCAACAGCGGGCCGGCGCTCTCGGTGTCCACCTTCAGCCCTGTCCAGCGCAGGCAGAACGCCTCTGCTGGCGCAATGCCGTCGATGGCGGTTGCGGGAAGCTCATTCTCCGCAACCAGCACCCCGGCCCGGCTGACACCGCGAATCACCACCAATCGCGCCGGGTTCGCGTTGGAGATGCGACTCTGCAGCGTCGCATAAAACGTATCTTTGGTCGTCTGTGTATTCAGCATTCACAACTCCTCAACTCCTCATCGCGCTAAAGAAAGTCCGCCACGGCTCCACGCAGGCCGAGCCGGTACAGGTACACCTCGCCGAAGGCCTCCGCACTGGCGCACCAGGTGATTCCGAACGTCTTCCCGTCGATCACCACACCGGCAGCCTGCGCGAAGAGAGTCTCCGCGGCCGCGTATCCCAGTGAACTCACCAGGCCGCCGACCGCGGTGGCCGAGACCAGCAGTTCGTAGCGCGCCTCCTTCGGCGAATCGGCCGTGCCGGTCTGCGCACGCACCTTGCGGAAAACCACCGGACCGAGCGCCACATCCTGGAACTGGGGGACCGCAAGTCCGAGCTGCTCCCCGGGGTCGCCAGGCACCGCAGGAGCCGGCATCTGTAACAGAACTGTTCTTCCGCCCACGCCGCGCAGCAAAGAGTCGGCCATCCGCGCCTGTGTCCTCATAGCCGCTCCGCCCGATACGGCAGAAGCATGGAGGCCACGCCGTCATCGATCAGGTCGCCGCTGAAGTACTGCATCTCGAGCGTGTCCAGGCGGCTGGACTTCACGTTGAGGGCGGGTATCGCCTGCGCATTCTTCACAATTTGCGCGCAGGCTGCCGACACCTGCGTGGGCACGGTCACAAAGCCGGCCATGTAAGTGAGTTCCACCTCGTTGTAGCCGACACCGAGGAAGTTCGCCGCAAGCGTCACTTCCATCGGGCCCGCATAAAGATCAACCGTAGTTACATCGAGTGTGGCCCATGTCCCGGGCAAGCCAAACGCAGTTGCAATCTCCTGCACGAAGAAAGCGTTCCGGTCCGGATGAACCCCGGCATCTTCTCCTCGCCGCGGCCGTGCATAGCGCACCCTGCCGCTGAGCAAGGCTCCGGCAAGCAGCGGGCCGTAACTCAGCCGGAAGGTCTGTGAGCCGGCGATCAGTCGCACCCGCTCGGTATACTCAGCCGCGAAAAGGGTCGGGCGGCGGCACCAGCCTTCCATCAGGGCCGAGGCGGCGGCGACGAGTTCGTCCGCGGTTTCCGCGCACAGGCCAAAGGCCTCGTACTGCGCGGGTAGTAGGTAAGCCATGGAGAGCCCTCCAACGGTCAAGGGCCCGGGGCGCAGCAGCAGCCAGATGGCTGAACCCCGGGCCGCAAGCTCCGATCAGCCTTTAGCGGTCGACAAGCACCTGATAATGCGCGTAGTTCGCGCCTTTTACAACCACGCCGCCGAACTTCACGACCACGTACTGCGACGCCAGGCTGCCGGGAACGCCGAGCTGGAAGATGCGCGGGTTGGGATCGCTCAGCCAGTGATACTCGATCAGGTCCTCGGTCACGATGTAGGCCGGCAGAACCGCGCTGCCCGACCCTGGCGTTCCGGTGTACGGCAGCGTCCACTCGGGAATCAGAGGGATGTCGCCGGCCTGGGTCGAGAGCGTCTTCACCGTCAGTCCGCCTTCGATGTTCTTCGTCGTCAGCACCACGTTGAACTCGGTCTTGATCTCGCGGTCGATCAGGTCGAGCAGCACGGGATTGGGTAGATCGCCGTTGGACGAACTCCGAACGAACTATTTGCAAGCATGGTTGCAATCGCCGACTTGAGGCCGTCGACGATGCTCTGGCTGGTGCCGATCGTCACCGTATTCCCGCCCGAGACAATCTGCCCGACAGCCCCGAAGTATTGCGCGGTCGTCGGCGTGCTGAAGCTGGTGTCGGTGCCGTTCCACAACGCGACATCGTGCACCCGGAGCACACCGTCGACGGTGTCCGTCAGATCCTTCGCCTGCAGATAGGCGAACTGACTCTGCTGCTTGCCGAGTTCGAGATCGAACAGGTTGTAGTTGATCTGCGAGACCAGTGCCTTCAACGGCACCGACCGCTCCACTCGCGTCGGGCTGACCACCGGCGCGACAATGTTGCGCGGATCGACAAACGTACTGGCCGCGCTCGCCACGGGAATCGCCGTCTCTTCAAAGTACCGCGACGGATGTCCGGTCGCCGGCACCTGCTTGATCCGCTGCCCGAAGACTCCGCGGCGGCGTACCAGGTCGAGGATCTCGGTCTGGTACATGGGCACTTCGATCGCGCCGGGCCCGATATAGTCGGCGGTCGCGTGGATGTCCGTAAACTTTGCGTTCATTCTTCTCCCTTTCAATGCAAAAGGCATAGACCAGGCGGTCTATCCACAGACCAGCGGTCTATCCGTAGACCAGGCGGTCTATCCATAGACCAGGCTGTCTATGCCCTGCGAATCGATCCATGCGAGCCGCGCCCGCAGCAGATCGCTTCCTCCTGTCGCCGGACGGTCAGATGACCGCAGCTCTCTCAGCTAGCCAAGCAGCCCGGCGCGCATCATCTCCGACTTCACGGCGATCCGCTGTTCGATACTCAGGCTGCGCAGCGCCGCGTCCAGTGCGCCGGATTCCGGTACAACCGCTTCTTTCGCCAGCAGCGCCGAAGCGCCTGCCGGCGTGGTCTTGCGGGTTCCCGCACGTGCGGCTTCGGCCTTGAGTGCCGCGATCGTACTCTCGGCTTCGGCCAGGCGCTGCTCCAGCTGTACTTCGCGTGCACTCACCCGCTCGAGCGAGGCCTGCAACTCGACGCCCGCAAAGCGTTCCGCCGCCCGCTCCAGCAGCCCCGCGGCAGCAGCCAGCCGCTCCAGAGCATGGCCCAGCTCATCCTTCACTTCCATCTCCATCTCCATCAAGCTCACCCTCTTTCGCCTACTTGGCTGCGGCCGGCGTGGGCTGCACGTTCAGAATCGCCACCACGGCGCTTACCAGTTCGCTCACGTAATTGCTGTCCGCGGAGATACCTGCCTGCGCCAGCAGCGAAACCACTGCGCTCTCTGACAGGGTCAGCACCTCGGCCAGCTTCTGCGGTCCGGTACCGCTCTGCACACCGGCCGCGGCAAACTTCTGCTCGACCAGCAGCACCGCGTTCTGCATCAGCGTGGTCGCGCCGACCGCCGCGGACATCTCCGGTGCGGCCGATGGAAAGAGCAACCCCACCAGCTTCTCCACCGGAACCGCATAGGTCACGGCAAACTTCAAACCCTTGGCAAAGTCTTTGCCAAGGGTCTCCAACACACCCATAAACGACATTCGATCTCCTTGATCTGTCTTGCTTCCTGCGCCTGCCCGCCTAAGTGCGTGCGGCCTGCAGCCGCTCCAGCGGACGCTTGGCGCCGCGCTGCACCCTGAAGCTGGTAGCGCGGTACGCCGCCTTCTCGCGCAGCAGAATCGCCGCGCCGGTAAAGGTCGCCCGCGTCAGCGTCCAGACGGACGCTCTCATGTCCGCGACATGGGCATCCGCCAGCTCGTAGCTCATCCCCATCCCCGGTGTAAGGGCAGGCTCCATCTCGGGAAAATCCCGCGCGTAAAGATACCCTTCTACCAGAAGCTGGTTGTCCTCCAACTCTGCGGACGTGATGATGCCGCACTTCTGCCGCGCGTCATGCCCGTCCCATCCTGCCTTATAGTCGACCGCCATGCCCAGCAGGCTCGGCAACGCCGCTTCCGCCGCGCTGCGTGTCAGCACCACGCGATGCCCCCGTGCGCCGCTTGGTGCCCGGTCGCTCGGCGTGTCGACCAAGGTCAGACAGCCCTCAAAAGGAAGTCGGTTTGGATGCCCGGCCACCTCCGGAAACGCCACTGCCATCGCCTGCATCGCCAGCGTCGAAGAAGCCTGCCGGCCAGACATCGTCTTCGTCCGGCACAGCCCCCGTTCCCCCCGTTGCGCCATTCGTCCCCATCCCTCCATCCAAAGGCTCCCTTCGCCACTCGTCCAGTAACTGCTCCGCGAGGCTGCGGCCTCGACGTCGTTTGGAGTCCGGCAACGCATCCTTGTCGTCCAGACCACACATCTGCAGCAGCATCTTCAACTCCGGAAGAGAACCTTCGCGTGAGGCCTCGATTAAACGGGTGGCAATCTCAGGCAGCGCCTGGGCAAGCCGCGCCCGCATATAGCGCTTGCAGGTTCTTGGACCGGGCTCCCGGATGGTGCGTTCCCGCACCCGGTCCGCTCGCGACCGGCGCTGTGTCTCCCCGGCTGATGCGTCCACTGTCGCGGCCGTGGCGGCCGTTATCTGCTCTGCTCCCATGGGCGCCCCCGCGCTTGCAAGCCGAAAACGAAAACGGGAGCGACGCCCCAAGGGCTCCGCTCCCGTCTCATTTCTTACTTGCATTCTTAGAATAGCAGGTGAAGCAGGGTACATACGCCAATTATTTTTCGGGCGCAAGTCGATTACTTTCATAGGCTTGCGCCGATTCAAAAATCTCTACCCCCTTGACAAGATTCAGCGCAGTGTGGTTTTCCACAGGGGCCTGCCCCGTCGCGGTAAAAGGCTCCATCATCTTCCGTTCCATCAGCATACCGGTCAAGCGGTCCAGCGCCTCCGCATAACGCCGGAGCACCGTCCGCAGGCTGATTCCCAGCATGGCTGAGGTCTCCCTGTGCGTGTAGCCCTCCATCGCAATGCGGCGCATCAGGTGTTGCTGGCCCGGCGGCAGCAGCTTCAGGCAGGCGTCGAAATCCCTGACGAAGATCACGACATCGTCAAACCCCTTGATGCTGCAATGCGAGACGTTGCCGCGAAAAAACTCCCTTCCCAGCAAGGACGAAACCCGCCCCGACTCGAACGAGAGCTGCATGTAGCGCTGGAGCATGGCCTCGGTGTACTTGCGATAGAACGCCAGCTCCGGTTGCAGCGGCTGTCTCGTTTCCGCCGGCTTCGGCTGAGACTCCGCCTGCACCAGCCTGAGCGCATGCGGCCCTTTGTGCCGGCCCGGCACACCCTCATCCGCCTCGCGGCATCCAGTGAGACCTGAAGAGACAGTCGCCCAGACCAGCGGCAGGACCACCTGGGCGGCGCTCATCGCACACCTCCCGCACGCACCGTCCGGAATGGCTCCGCCGCCAGGCAGGCTCGCTGAGCCTCCCGATTCCGAACCGTCACTCTTGGCCCCCTTGGCGGCGGCAGTTTCGCGAGTGCCCTCGCGCATCGGCTGCAGTACACCGTACCCGCCTCGGCACGGAGCCAAAGCGCTCCGCACCCTTCACATACCTTCACATCGACTCTCAAGTCCTTCATGTTGTCTCCAGGCAACAGTTCCCCCTGGCGAGCCTCAAGTAGTGTTCCGCGGTGAATAGGGCTCGCTCAGGCTGCTATGAAGTGCTCTCAAAATGCTTCAGGGCATCTATGGTCCCGATCGCAACAGAGAACATCCCTTTTTGGTATTCGTCGACTCGATGCGGCCGAGTTCCCGGGAACTCCCAGCCTCTTGCCCGAAGTACGGAAAAGTTCACCGCCAGGCCTTTAGGGGACTCGCCTTCCACCTCGTCCCATCGCCTCACAAGTGAGTCATTCCTCGGAGAAGTTGCTTTGGTATAGGCTTCCATTTTCAGCTTGTCAACCTGTTTTTTCCCAGAGGTCCGTACGGAGCCTAACCCGATTCTCTGCAATGTGTTAAGGCTTAAAATGGCGATAGCCAGACAAGTTTTGCACGCAAACTGTGCATCCTGCAGGTATTCTCCTTTTCTTCGCTTCCAACTTGGCTGCAGGCCGCGCCCTTGTAAACTCGTGCCATGCTCTCTCGGCTCTACGCGAAATGGATGTTTGCCTGGGAGACCGCTCTCACAACCCGCGACACCAACCGGCTCGTTCGTCCCTTGGAATGGGGGGAAGACTGGCTGGCGGATTTCCTGCCTCCCTCCTCAGCCTCCTCGCTCGCATCCCTTTCCGCGGCCAACCAGGAGATTGCGCTTCGCTCCCACGAGTTCTTCGGATACCGGACGCCCACTGACTTCCGGCTTGAGCACATCCATCCACAACTGTTCCCCACCAATGTGCGTCCGGAGACGCTGGCGCAGGATGCGGAATGGAAGCGCAAAGCCGCCGCGGGGGAGCTCGAGCCCGCTCCATTCCTGCGCTTTACTTCGCCCGTCCAAACTCCCTACCCGGAGAACGATACCGTCAACGCACGCTGGTTTCCGGCCAGCCCGCGGCAGCAGGAAAAGTTCCGCCGGGCCCGCAAACCGCGCCAGGCCATGGTCGTCATGCCTCAGTGGAATGCCGACGCCTTCTCGCACAATGCGCTCTGCCAGATCTTCAACCGCTTCGGCATCAGCTGCCTGCGGCTTTCCAAGCCTTACCACGACGTACGCCGCCCGGCAGAACTCGAGCGTTCCGACTACGCGGTTTCCTCGAACATCGGACGCACCATCGCGGCCTGTCGCCAGGCGGTGGTCGATATCCGTTCCTGCCTCGACTGGCTCCAGATGCAGGGGTACGAGCAGTTCGGCATCCTCGGCACCAGCCTGGGCTCCTGCTACGCCTTCATCGCCGCCGCCCACGACCCTCGCCTGCGGGTCTGTGCGTTCAATCACGCCTCCACCTGGTTTGGCGATGTCATCTGGACCGGCCAGAGCACACGCCACGTTCGCGCCGCGTTCGAGCAGGCCGGGCTCACCCAGTCCCAGGTCCGCCAGCTCTTCCATTGCATCAGCCCTATGACCTACATGGAGCCGTTTGCTGCGGCCGACCGGCGCAGCCTGGTCGTTCACGCGAAATACGACCTCACCTTTCTCGAAGAGTTTTCCCGGGATGTGTTGAAGAACTTCGACGCTCATGGCGTGGACTACGTCTCCCGCGTGCTGCCGTGCGGCCACTACACGACCGGCGAAACTCCCTACAAATACCTGGATGCCTGGTATCTCGGAAGCTTCATTCACGGCTCGTTCAAGCAGCTTGGACTTCGCCAGGCGAAGCAGCCGCAGCTCGATCCGGTCACATGAGAACCCCCACTCTGTGCCTGACATAAGATGAAGCCATGCCGATTCACCTGACCGCCACGCTGCAGGCCTCCGATCCCGAGGTGGCCCAGCAGCTTCAGAACGAAGTCCTCCGCCAGCACGAAGGGCTGGAGATGATCGCATCGGAGAACTTCGTCAGCCGCGCCGTGCTCGAGGCAGCCGGATCCGTCTTCACCAACAAGTACGCCGAAGGCTACCCCGGCAAACGGTATTACGGCGGGTGCGAGTACGCCGACGTGATCGAGGATCTCGCGCGCTTGCGCGCGCGTGAGCTTTTCGGCGCGGAACATGCGAACGTACAGCCCCACTCCGGATCCCAGGCCAACGCGGCCGCTTTTATGGCGCTGCTCCAGCCCGGCGACACCATCCTGGGATTGGACCTGGCCCACGGCGGCCATCTTACCCACGGGCACAAACTCAACTTTTCAGGCAAACTCTACCGCATTGCCGGGTACCAGGTCCGCAGGGACACCGAGACGGTGGACTACGACCAGCTTGAGGAGCAGGCCGAGCGCGAGCGGCCAAAGCTGCTGATCGGCGGCGGCAGCGCGTACCCGCGGCAGTTCGACTTTCCCCGCATGCGGGCGATTGCGGATAAGGTCGGAGCTTACCTGCTGGTGGATATGGCGCATTTCGCGGGGCTGGTCGCAGGAGGCGCCCACCCATCGCCAGTGCCCCATGCCCATGTCGTCACCACCACGACGCACAAGACGCTGCGCGGCCCGCGGTCGGGTCTCATTCTCTGCCAGCAGCAGTTCGCCGCGGCGATCGATCGCTGCGTCTTTCCCGGGCAGCAGGGCGGACCCCTGATGCACGTCATTGCCGCCAAGGCGGTCGCCTTCCGCGAGGCGCTGCAGCCGGAGTTCGCGGCGTATGCCGCGAAGGTCGTCGCCAATGCCAAAGTGCTGGCCCATGCTCTCGCGGAAAAAGGCTTCCGCATCATCTCCGGCGGGACCGATACCCATGTTCTGCTGGTGGACGTCTTCGAGAAAGGCATCCTGGGCTCGGAGGCGGAGCACGCACTTGGCCGGGCAGGCATCACCGTCAACAAGAATGCCATCCCCTACGACGTCAATCCGCCGATGAAACCCAGCGGCATCCGCATCGGAACACCTGCTCTAACGACCCGCGGCATGGGCGAGGACGAGATGCGCCGGATTGCCGGCTGGATCCTCCGCGCGCTCGAATCTCGCAACGATCCTGCCGCGCTCCAGGCGGTTCGTGCGGAGGTCGAGTCACTCGCCGAACAGTTCCCACTCTATGATTTCCTCCGCGTCTGACCGCTCGCTTGTGGCATGATCAGGACTCCTTCGATCCCGCATCGCAGGCAGTCTTCCTCTGAGGTTCCCGATGGCACTGGCGGTCATGGCGTGGGTGGTCGCAATCCCGCTTCTCGGCGGACTCACCGGGCTGCGCACCATGACGCCCATGGCGGTCCTCTGCTGGTTCTCCTACGAGGGAGAGATGGAGATTCACCGCTCGTGGGCGTTCTGGACGGCGAAACTCGCGACGGCCATTGTGTTCACCGTCCTGGCTGCCGGAGAGCTGATTGGCGACAAGCTGCCCCAGACCCCCAACCGCACATCACCCTTCCCCCTGATCGCCCGAACCTGCTTCGGCGGCCTGGTCGGTGCCATTGCAGCGACATCGCTGCATGGGGCCGTCATCGAAGGCATTCTGCTAGGCTCCATCTCCGCCATTGCCGGGGCCTTCTGCGGCTTCCACCTGCGCCAGTATCTGGTTCAGAGCCGGGCCCTCCCCGACTTCGCGGTTGCCGTCTGGGAGGACATTCTTACGATCGGACTTTCCATCCTGGCCATGGGAATCGTCACCGCCTGAAAAAGGGAAGGCCCCGAACCTCGTCCGAGGTGCGGGGCCGTTGCGCTTTGCAGACGGCCCGTAAGCCGAATTCTGTTTTAGGCGATCATTCCTCTAGGCTCGCCATCGCTGACGAGCTCCAGCAACCTACCCGCAGGTTTCGACTGCCTGCCGAAACAGGCTCTCTTCGTCTGGGCGCGCCGGGCCGACGCGCGCCGGGCGCCTGAAGAGAAGCACCCGGACTCCCTGCCTATTTGGTCTTGCTCCGTGTGGGGTTTACCCTGCGTTCCTGCTTACACAGGAACCGGTGCGCTCTTACCGCACCGTTTCACCCTTACCGTCCACAGAGCCGAAGCCCTGCGGATTGGCGGTTTGTTTTCTGTTGCACTGGCCGTCCCCAGGCCTTGACGCCTGGGTCCCGGACGTTATCCGGCACACTGCCCTGCGGAGTTCGGACTTTCCTCCCCCGGCCAACGCTTCCGAAGAAGCCCGGCCGGCAGCGATCGCCCGGCCGCCTGCTCTTTCAGTCTAGAGCAAGTTCCCTCTCCATGGAGGAGCGATGCGTTTGTTCGCCCCTTCCCGCAGCGGAATCACGAAACGGAACTTGCGGGCCGCTCTCCGCGTACTAACCTCCGGAAATCTGCGCCCGCAAAGGATTCCGTGTCTGAAGCCCGCGGTGCGGGTACGATGAAGCTGACGACGATTCTCTTCGACCGATATGGAACTCAAAGAAGCGCTGAAGCTCGCACTGCAGTCCTTGTGGGCCAATAAGCTCCGCACCGTGCTCACGCTGCTCGGCGTGGTCATCGGCGTGGCCAGCGTGATCGCGGTCGTCACCCTGGTCAACGGCGCAAATACCTTCGTCGTCACCAAATTCTCGAACTACGGCGCCGATGTCTTCACCATCACCAAGCAGCCGGCCATCATCACCAGCACCGACGACTACGTCCGGTTCCAGAAGCGCAAGCCCATTCTCTTCGACGATTTCAAATACATCGAAGAGAACTGCAAGCGCTGCATCGGCATGGGCGCGCAGCAGGTGACCACCGGGAAGCTTGTTCACGGCACCCAGGCGATCACCGATGCCTCCATCCGCGGCTACACCTGGCAGATGCCGCATCTGCAGAACCTGAACATCACCTCCGGCCGCGACCTCACCGCCTCCGACGAGGAACATGGCTCCCACGTAGCCGTTATCGGGACCGATGTGCAGGAGAACCTGTTCCCCGGCATCGACCCCATCGGTCAGGAAATCCGCGCCGACGGCACCCCCTACACCGTCGTCGGCGTGATCGAAAAGCAGGGCAGCACCTTTGGCCAGTCGCAGGACAACTTCATCGGTGTCCCGCTTACCACCTTCCAGAAGGACTACGGCACCCAGAAAACGGTCACCATCTACGTGAAAGCGGGCGCTGCCGGCGATCCGCTCGAAGCCGCGGCCGACGAAGTCCGCGTGCTGATGCGTGCCCGCCGCCACGACCTTCCCGGGACGCCCAACTCCTTCGAACTCGATACCAACAACACGCTCGTCGGCTTCGCCAGCCAGCTCACCAATTCCTTCGGCGCAGTCGCGGGAGCCATCGCCCTCATCTCGCTGGTGGTCGGCGGCATCGTCATCATGAACATCATGCTGGTGTCCGTGACCGAGCGTACCCGCGAGATCGGAATCCGTAAGGCGCTCGGTGCCCGCCGCCAGGACATCCTGCTCCAGTTCCTGATCGAATCCGGCCTGATGGCGCTGGTGGGCGGGGCCTTTGGCGTCTTTGGAGGGGTCGCCGTCGCGGAGGTCGCCACTCTGGTCACTGGCTTTCCCTCGACCGTCGCCTTCTGGAGCGTTCTCGCTGGGCTTGTGATGGCAACCACAACCGGGCTCTTTTTTGGCGTCTACCCGGCACGCAAGGCGGCCGATCTCGATCCCATCGTCGCTTTGCGCGCCGATTGAGCGCACACTAAAGCAGTTCTCTGACGGCCGAACGGGAAGATCGGCGAACAGGAAAGCTGCTCAACGAAATCGCTAGGAGCACGGAAAGGCAGGACCATCATGGCCTTCGACAGCACGCGAGAGACCATCCGCATGGCGCTCGATACACTGCGCACCAACAAGCTTCGCAGCGGCCTCACCATCCTCGGAATCGTGATCGGTGTGATGACCGTGATTGTCATCTCCTCGGTCGTCAATGGCCTTAACAACAATGTCGCTGCCGTGGTCGAGTCGCTCGGGTCGAACGTTCTCTTCGTCTTCCGCTTCCCGGTCTTTACCGGCAAGCCGACCACCGAGATGCTTACCCGCAAGCAACTGACCTACGACGACGCCATGGCCATCGGGCAGCTGCCGCACGTCACGGCGGTGTCGCCAGTCCTCCAGTTTCAGGATCACACCTCGCCGTTCGGCGGCGGTTCGACCATGGTAAAAGGCAATGGGCGGATCGTGAATAACACCTCGCTCGAAGGAGCGACGCCGCCCGACAAAGACGTCGCCAACCTGGAGATCATTGAAGGACGCTTCTTCAACGACAGCGATCAGGAGCACGCCTCGAAAGTCGCTGTGCTTGGCCACGATACGGCCGATGAGCTCTTCGGCCTGCATGATGCGGTGGGGAAAGAGATCAATGTCGCCGGCGAGATTTTTACGGTCGTAGGCGTGCGGGACCGCGAGAAGACGGCATTCGGAGGCGGAAAGAACCCCGACGACAACATGGTCTTCATGCCTCTTTCCACCTTCCACAATATCCATCCGGAGCAACTCGATTACTGGATCACCTTGAAGTACGACGATGCGAAGAATCTCTCACTCGTTCAGGACGAGATCACCGAACTGCTGCGCCGCCGCCGCCGCGTCGCCAATGCAGCGCCGGACAACTTCGCTATCTTCGGCATGGATTCCCTCACGCGCCTGTGGAACCAAATTACGGGCGGCCTCTTCCTGCTGCTCTTCGCGCTCTCGAGCGTCGCGCTGATGGTCGGCGGTGTTGGCGTCATGAACATCATGCTGGTCTCGGTGACGGAGCGTACCCGTGAGATCGGCGTTCGCAAGGCCATCGGCGCTACCCGAAAGACCATCATGGCGCAGTTCACCCTCGAGGCGGTCACGCTGTGCGCGGTCGGCGGCCTGCTGGGCGTGCTCGTGGGAGGCGCCATTGCCTCGGGCCTGCGCTTCCTGCTTCCATCCCTCGTCTCGTTCTGGTGGGTCACCCTGGCCTTCGGCAGCGCCTGCGCGATCGGGCTCCTCTTCGGAATTTACCCGGCCTACAAGGCTGCCAGCCTGAACCCCATCGACGCACTGCGCTACGAGTAGATGTGCGCTCCGGGAACTCGGTCCGGCTTGCTCCACGCATCGCTTCGGTAGACTGAAGCCATGGGGACTGCGATCGAACTGGCGGCGGCGCTGCTAACCGTAGCCGGCATTGTGTATATGCTTCTGGCGCTGTGGGGCGGCCGCGACTACGTGCGAGCGGTGCGACGGGAGCGCGCGGGCGAGGCCTTCACGCCCGGAGTTACGCTCCTCAAACCCCTGAAGGGCATCGACCCGCGCATGTTCCCCGGGCTCGAAAGCCATTGCCGCCAGGACTATCCGGCGCCCTTCGAACTCATCTTCGGAGTGCATCGCCTTGATGACCCCGCGGTCGCCGAGGTGGACCGTCTGCGCGCAGCCTTTCCCCACGTTGCCATCAAGCTGGTCGTGTGTCCCGCACGCCTGGGAACCAGTGGCAAGGTCTCCAACCTCGTCCAGATGCTGCCGCACGCCGAGTACGCTCATGTGGTCATCAACGACAGCGACATCTCTGTCCCACCCACCTATCTGGCAGGTGTCGTCCGCTACTTCCGCGATTCCCAGGTCGGCATGGTCACCGCACCCTACATCGGACGCGCGGGCGCCCGCGGCCGCGATCGCACCCTCTGGTCGAAGCTCGAGGCGCTCGGCATCTCGACCGACTTCATGCCAGGCGTGCTGACCGCCCGAAGACTGGAAGGGGGCATTCGCTTCGGCATGGGCTCAACCCTCGCGTTCACCCGCACCGCCCTTGCAGCCGCCGGCGGCCTGTCGGGCCTGGTCGAATACCTGGCGGATGACTACGAACTGGGGCACCGCATCTCGAAGGCTGGTTACCGGATTGAACTCTGTGGCGAGACGGTGGAGACAACCGTCCCGGCTTATAACCTGCGCGCCTTCTGGGATCACCAGATGCGCTGGGCGCGGTCGACCCGCGACTCGCGCAAGCTCGGTTATCTGGGCCTTGGAATCACCTATGTCATACCCTGGGCGATGATGACGGTCGTCGCCAGCGGCGCTGCGCTGTGGAGCTTCACTCTGTTGACCCTGGCCGTTCTCGCCCGCGTCGCGGTAGCCCTCACCATTGGGGTCGGCCTGCTGCGCGACGATCAGGTGCTCCGCGACCTGTGGCTGCTGCCCCTGCGAGATCTCTTCGGTCTCCTGTTCTGGGCCTGGAGCTTCGCCGGCGACACGGTGGTCTGGCGGGGCGAGGAATTCCGCCTGAAGGATGGCCGCATCTCGCGCGTTGAGCCCTCAGCCCCGCAACATCCACGCCACTCGCCGCTTCTTTGAGCGCATCCCTCGCTGCGGGAACAGCACCCGGCACCCGCCCCGGCCGGCAAACTGCTCCAGAGCGGTTTTATGAGCGCTGACTCTTGATCAGGTGCTCGTGCACATCGTCCAGCTTCTCGTGCAGCAGGTTGAGCCGCCGCGAGAGCGTCTGAATCTCGCTCTCTGCCCGCACGTTCACGTCGAAGTCCAGCTCCGACCGCAGCCGGTCCTTCTTGTCCTGCCGGTTC
>CAJCHN010000030.1 GCA_903970285.1 Rhodanobacteraceae bacterium
CATCGACGGCAGGCGCGCCGTCTGCACCCCGATCACGCGGCATACCGGCTCGCCGGCACCCGCCCGCGCCTCCTTGATCGCGCACGCCATCCCGCCGATCAGCCCCCCGCCGCCGATCGGCACGATCACCGCGTCCAGGTCCGGCACCTGCTCCAGCATCTCCAGCCCGATCGTCCCCTGCCCGGCCATCACCGCCGCATCGTCGAAGGGATGCAGAAACACCATGCCTTCGCTCTCGCACAACCGCGTCGCCTCCGCGCAGGCCTCGTCGTAATTGGCCCCGTGCAGCACCACCTCCGCGCCAAACTCCCGCGTTGCCGTCACCTTCACCAGCGGTGTCGCCAGCGGCATCACGATGATGGAGCGCACCCCGCGCCTGGTCGCGTGATACGCCACCCCCTGCGCATGATTTCCCGCACTGGCGGCCACCACCCCCCGCGCCGCCTCCTGCTCAGTCAGCAAAGAAAGCCGGTTCAGCGCCCCCCGCTCCTTGAAAGACCCCGTCATCTGCAGGTTTTCCAGCTTCAGATACACTTCGTGTCCGGTCAGCTTCGACAGCATCTCGGACCGCCCGCACGGCGTGCAGTACACCTGTCCGCGCACCCGCTCCCGCGCCGCCAGCACATCCGCCAGCCCAATCGCCACGTTCGAACTCATCCCAACAGACTAAACGTTGGCCTTCGCTTCGCCTTGGTGCGGCATTGTTGCCCTGGCGTACTTCCCGTTGCAGACTCCACCACCAATCAAGCGGGAACTGGCGCCTCCGCATCCTTCAAGAGTTCCCAAACCCTTGTGACCTTCAGATGAACGTCGGACAGGGTTCCATCGTTCACAATGACAAAGTCGCACTCCCTCGCCTTCACGTCATCCGGAATCATTCGCGCCAGTCTCCGCTTGGCTTCAGCCTCCAGCAGCATGCGATCCCCAACTCCTGCGCGTGCCACAAAGCGGGCCACCTTGATCGCTTCCGGCGCCGTGACCAGCACCAGCTTGTCGAAGCGCTCGCGCCAGCCCTCGCCGTACTTCGTCTCGAAGATCAGCGCCGATTCCACCACCACCACCGCATCCGGCTCGCGCGCGAAGATCTCCGCGGCGATTGCGCCCTGCCGCGCAATCGTCGCGGGATGCACGATCGCGTTCAGCTCTTCCACCCGCCCGTCGCCAAAGGCAATCTGCGCCAGCGCCGCCCGGTCGAGGCGCCCGTCAGCCCGTACCACGCCCGGCCCGAACGTCGCCGCAATCGCCCGGAAGACCGCCGTGCCCGGCTCCATCAACTCGCGCCCCAGTTCATCGGCCGAGATGCCGTGCGCGCCCAGTTCCACCAGCATCCGCAGCACGGTCGACTTTCCGCTGCCCGGACCACCCGTCAGGCCCACCCGCAGCCCTTTGCCCAAGCCCACGTCTAAGCCACCCGCCGCAGCTTCGCCGCCTTCACCGTGTTCGCCATCAGCATTGCGATGGTCAGCGCGCCCACGCCCCCCGGTACCGGCGTATAGGCGCTGCTCGCCGCAAATGCCGCCGGATGCACATCCCCCACTACCACGCTGCCGCGCTTCGCGAAGGTCGTCCGCCGCGCTGCATCGTCGCCGAAGAATTCCACAAACTTGCGCTCATCGGTCACCCGGTTGATCCCCACATCGATCACCACCGCGCCCTGCTTCACCATCTCCTCGGTCACGAAGCCTGGCCGCCCGATAGCCGCCACCAGGATGTCCGCACCCTGGGTCAGGCTCGCCAGATCCCGCGTCTTCGAGTGGCACACCGTCACCGTCGCGGAGGCGTTCAGCAGCAGCATGGCCATCGGCTTGCCGACGATATCGCTGCGTCCGACGACCACCGCGTTCTTGCCCTCCACCGGAATCCCGCGCCGCCGCAACATCTCCATCACCCCCGCCGGCGTACACGGCTGCAGCCCCGGCTGCCCACTCTGCAGCCGTCCTACATTCACGGGGTGAAATCCATCCACATCCTTCTCCGGAGCCACCGCCTCCAGCAGCCGCTTGGTATCGACGTGTTTTGGCAGCGGCAGTTGAATCAATATCCCGTCGATCTCATCGCGCTGATTCAACTCCGCCACCATCGCCAGCAGTTCTTCGGTGGTCACCGACTCCGGCGGCGTCAGCATCTCGGAGTAAATCCCCAGCTCGCCGCAGGTCTTGACCTTGCTGCGCACGTAAATCTCACTCGCGGCCACGTTCCCCACCAGGATGACGGCCAGCCCCGGCTTCACACCGCGCCCCGTTAGCTCCCGCACCTGCTCCGCCACCTCGGCCTTGATCTCCGCGGCAATCGCAACTCCGTCCAGCACCATCGGCATATCCATGCCCACCATCATAGTGCGCTGGCACGGCAGGCATGCTCAGCGGAGCGGTCGCGCGGCTCATGCGCTCTCTGCAGCTAAACTGAAGCAAATGCAACTCACCCAGGAACTGCTCGATCTGCTGGTCTGCCCGGTCTGCCATTCCCGGCTGCGCCTGGAACCGGAGCATATCGACTGCACAGGATGCCGCCGCCGCTACCCCATCGTCGAAGGTCTGCCTGTTCTCATCGCCTCGCGCGCCACTCTCGTTCCAGGCTGAACAATGCGTGCGGGTTCTGGAATGCAGGCCATAACCGGAAAGTTGCAGAAAGTATTAGAGTCGGCAGCCACACAGCTTGCCACAGTCCTGCATCTTATGGCAAATGAGCGCCTTCGAGAAGTTTCCCCAGGACGAACTCAAAACCTTACGCGACGAGCTCCGTCACGCGGCGGTGGACTCCTTCCAGTCCGCTGAACTCCTCGCCACCTTTCTCTCCCAGCACGGTTACGGCGTGTCGCACCATGACGCGCGCTTTGCGGCCTCCCGCATCGAGCAAGTCCGTTTCGCCCTCCCCCACCTCCAGGCAGAACTCGAGAAAATTGCCTGGGTCATGTAAAACGCCCCACGTGGCTGCCCTTTTAAGTCACGCAACCGCATTCCCCAGCTTCCGCACCCGCACTCGGGCGCCGCTTCTGCCTGCCCCCGATTTCGCTTGCACCCGAAACTCCCGGCCCGCAGCCCTCGCTCTTGCCCTCCCCAGACAGTCCGGCCAGACTCTTCAGGTCTCTTCGATTCTGAGCAAGGCCCGTCGCGCGTGACGAGATGGTCGCCAGGCTGACGAGCTGGTCGCCAGGCTGACGGATCCGCTCGCGGCGCCCTGCCGCAGCATGCCCCTCCGTCGCCCGTGGCAAGGCATAATCACACCATGCCATCTCTCTGGCTCCCTAACCGCTGGCCCGACCGCCTCACCGAGCTGCTCGAGCCCACGCCCGAGCTCAAATCCGCCCCGCTGCGCAGAGACATCCGTTCGCTCGGCATGCTGCTCGGACAGGTGTTGCGCGAGCAGGCCGGCCCCGCCGTCTACGACGATGTCGAAGCGCTGCGACAGTCCGCCATCGCCCGCCGCGAAGGCCGCACCCCCGCCGAAGATCCCAGCCTGCAGCAGCACGCCGCGGACCCGGTCCACGCCTACCAGCTCGCCCGCGCCTTCTCCTTCTACTTCGAGCTGATCAACCTGGCCGAGACCAACCACCGCAAGCGCCGTCGGCGCGCGCACCAACTCGAACAATCCGCCCATCCCCATGCCAAGCCCCAGCGAGGCAGCCTGCGCGGAACCCTCCGCGCCCTGCGCGAAGCCGGCGTCGAACTCCCCGAGGCTCTCGACCTGCTCGGCGAGGTCTGCGTCACTCCTGTATTCACCGCGCACCCCACAGAGATCGCGCGGCGCTCCGTCATGTTCAAGCGCCGGCGCATCTCCGACCTGCTCGAGGCGCTCGACCGCATCCCGATCCCCACGCCCGAGCTCGAGATGCTCGAATCCACGCTGCTGGCCGAGATCACCGCCCTCTGGCAGACCGACGACGTCCGCACCGCGCGGCCCACCGTCCGCGATGAAATCCGCATGGCGCTCGACTACTACGAGTCTTCGCTCTTCGACACCCTGCCTGTCCTCTACGGCGAAGTCCACCAGGCCCTGATCGCCGAATACGGCCAGACCTCCGTTCCCGCCGCAGCCGATCTGCCCCTGCTCATCACCTTCGGCTCATGGATCGGCGGCGACCGCGACGGCAATCCCTTCGTCACGCCGGAGACCACCATCGACGCCCTCAACATGGCGCGCGACCTGCTCTTCAGCCACTACCTGCGCCGCCTGCAGAACATCTTCGACCAGCTCGGCAGCTCCACCCAGCAGGTTCCGGTCAGCTCCCAACTCACCGAACAACTGAACGCGTATCTCACAGAGCTCCGCGCCGCCGGTCCCGGCTCAGCCGAGCTTCGCATCTTCGAGCGCTTCCCCCTGGAGGCCACGCGTCTGCTGATCGCCTGCATCATGATGCGGCTCGGCGGCAGCCCCCACCAGAGCGTCCAGCTCGGCGCCCAGCGCTCCACCCCGCTGCTCGAACGTTACAAGCACGCCGGCGACCTCATCCGCGATCTCACCATCCTGCGCACCAGCCTGGTCGAAAACAAAGGCAGCAGGCTGGCCGGGCTGCTGATCGACCCGCTCCTGCTCGAGGTTCGCACCTACCGCCTGCACCTCCAGGCGCTTGACATCCGCCAGCACGCCCGCGTCCACAGTGCCGCGCTCGCCGAACTTGCAGGCACAGTCCACTTCTCTTCTCTGTCAACCCGCAGCGGCGCGGAGGAACCTGCGTTTGAAACATCCCTGCGGCTCGCCGCAGCCCTCACCCCGCAAACCGCCGAGACCCTCGACCTCTTCCGCACGCTCGCCCGGCTCAAGCGCACCCACCCGCCCGAATCCCTGCCGCGTTACGTCATCTCCGGTGCCACCTCTGCCGAAGACGTGCTCAATGTCATCCGCCTCGCGCGCATCGGCAGCGTTCAGGTCGAAGCCGGCTTTGAAGCGGATGACCCAGGCCTGCAGCCCGTCCCGCTCTTCGAGTCCATTGAAGACCTCCGCAACGCCCCCGCCATCTGCCGCCAGCTCTGGGCCTCCGCTGCCTACAAACCGCTTCTGGAGTCGTGGAATTACACCCAGGAGGTCATGCTCGGGTACTCCGACTCCAACAAGGACGGCGGCATGTTCACCAGCACCTGGGAGATCTTCAAGGCGCATCGCGCCCTGCACCAGGCCGCGCGCGAGACCGGCGTCCATCTGAGCCTCTTCCACGGTCGCGGAGGAACCGTCGGCCGCGGAGGCGGACCCACTCACCGCGCCATCTTCGCCCAGCCCGTCGACAGCTTCAACGGTCAGCTTCGCCTCACCGAACAGGGCGAGGTGCTCAACTGGAAGTACTCCGACGTCATCCTGGCCGAGCGCAACCTCGAACTGATGATCGCCGCCTCGCTCGATGCCCTCGCGCGTCCCGCCCTGCGCACTGCCAATCAACCGGGTACCTCATGCCTCGCCTCTGAAGCCTGGGATCCGGCCACCCCGGAATCAACCTCCCCCGGCCCGCGCGCACACCTTACCGGCGTCCTGCTTCCCTCCTGGGAGCAGACTCTCGAAACTCTCTCCACTACCTCGTACGCCTTCTATCGGCGACACATCGCCGAATCCGCCGACACCTTTACCTACTTCGAGCAGGCCACACCCGTCGCCGAACTCGAACACGCGCGCATCGGCTCGCGCCCCGCCAAACGCACCGACGCCTCCGCGCAAAAGAAGCGCAGCATCGAAGACCTTCGCGCCATCCCCTGGGTCTTTGGCTGGATGCAGTCCCGCCACCTGGTTCCCGCATGGTTCGGCGTCGGCCACGCGCTTGCTTCGTTCGTGATCCAGGATGGCCCGGGCACCCCACATCTCGCCCCTGAAATCTGGGATCCCGCTGCACTCAGCACCGGGCAATCCGCCCGCCTGACCCACCTGCAGCAGATCTTCCAATCCTTCCCGCTCTTCATCGACATCCTGCGCAACGTCGAGATGGCGCTCGCCAAGGCCGACTTTTGCATCGCCCGCCTCTACGCCGCGCTGGTTGAGGACGAGTCCCTGCGCAGCCGCGTCTTCACGATGCTCGAGGCCGAGTTCCTGCTCACCCGCCGGATGGTGCTCGCCGTCACCGGCCAATCCGCCCTGCTCGAACGCAACCCGGTCCTCGAACACTCGATCCGCCTGCGCAACCCCTACGTCGACCCCATGAGCCTGCTCCAGGTCGAGCTCATCCGCCGCAAACGCCAGGGTGAAGACTCCGCTGAACTCAACCGCGCCATCACCGCCACCATCAACGGCATCGCCGCCGGTTTGCGCAATACCGGCTGAGCCGAGGGGGATGCTGGAACAAGCCTGAACTCCGGTCCCGGTCAAGATGAATGTCGAGGTTAACTTCCGGATCTTTTAGCGCACGAGCAACAAACCGGGTAACAGCCGCCAACTCCTTCCCACCGCCGCCGTAGCATACCCGACTGGAAGTCCACGCACACCTCCACTCCTCTCAACGATGAGCTCGACAAAACAGTATGGCGGGCGGCTCAAATCATCCGGACCCCTGGCATGGCGGCTCTGCAAGGCTAAAATAGTGCCTGGCGCAGAATGCACGCGAAGGGCCAAACCATGCGCCGCCTGACCCGGTGGGTCAGACTTGGTTTCGAACGAAACCGTTTGGTATGAATACTTTGCATCAAAACTGGCGGTATGGGGCTTAGCCGCTCCACGAGGTTCTACTTGAAGATCGTTCTTGCCGAAAAAGTCTCCCCCGCAACTCTCGCCCTGCTCAACCAGGAACCCGGCTGGACCTGCATCACCGCCGACAAGATCAAGTCACTGCCCGACGAGTTGGCTGACGCCGACGCCCTCATCGTCCGCTCCGCTGTCCAGGTGGATGCCGCGCTGCTCGAACACGCGCCCAGACTCCGCGTCATCGGACGCGCCGGCGTAGGCGTCGACAATATCGACACCGCCGCCGCAACCCATCGCGGTATCGTCGTCATGAACACCCCGGGCGCGAACGCCGTCGCCGTCGCCGAGCTTACCCTCGGCCTCATGATCGCGATGGCCCGGTCCATCCCTCGCGCCAATGCCGGCCTGCACGCTGGCGTTTGGGACAAGAAGTCTCTGCAAGGGTCGGAGCTGCGCGGCAAGACGCTGGGTATCGTCGGCCTCGGCCGAATCGGTCTGGAAGTTGCTCGCCGCGCTGCCGCCTTCGGCATGGAACTGATCGCGTACGACCCATACCTCGCGCCGGTGATCGCTCGCGAGAACGGCGTCACGCTGACCTCGCTGGACCAGGTCTTCAACTCGTCCGATTACCTCACGCTCCATGTCGGCTTGACGACACAGACCGAGGGTCTGATCAACGCGCAGTCGATTGCGATCATGAAGCCCGGCGTCCGCATCATCAACTGCGCGCGCGGCGAGCTGATCGTCGATGCAGCGCTTGCCGACGCGCTGCAGTCCGGCAGGGTGGCCGGCGCGGCTCTCGACGTCTTCCGGAAGGAGCCGCTCAAGGACTCCGTCTACTTCGGCCTGCCCAACGTGCTGCTGTCGCCGCACATCGCCGGCGCCACCGATGAGGCGCAGGAGGCCATCGGCATCCAACTCGCGATGCAGGTTCGCGACTACCTGAAACTGGGCGTGGTGCAGAACGCGGTCAATCTCCCGTCGCTGACCCACGAAGAGTATCTGGAGGTGGCCCCGTATATTGAGATGGCCGGCCGGCTCGGCCAGTTCCTCTCGCATGCCGCCGCCGGCTCGCTCGAGGCGCTGGCGATCACCTATACCGGCCGCATCGCCCAGGGCAAGACCGACCTGATCCGCAACGCGGCCATCGCCGGCATCTTTTCAGGAACGCAATCGGCAGATTCAGTCAACCGGATCAACGCGGCGGCCGTCGCCGAGGAACGCGGCATCCGCATCCAGGAGGATAAGCGCGAGTTTGTCGCCGGCGGCTCAGGCTCCGTGCTGAAGCTGGTCCTGCATTCGACTGGTCCGGCCGGGCAGAACGGCCCCTCGTCTGCCTCTGCCACGGTGCTGCATGGCACCTCGCCGCGTCTGCTCACCTATGACGGCATCGACATTGAGGCACCGCTGCAGGGCACGCTGGTCGTCATCCGCAACCACGACGTTCCCGGCGTGGTCGGCCGCATCGGCACCATTCTCGGCGAGCAGGGGATCAATATCGCCAATTTCGCGCTCGGCCGCAGCACGCGCTCGATCAAGGTGCCGGAAGGCCAGGCGATCGCGGTCGTGCAGGTGGACGTTCCCGACTCGCAGCAGCTCGCCCCGGCGCTCGCCGCGCTCAAGCAGGTTGAGGCGATCGCAAGCGTGCGCCTAATCAACCTGGGCAGGAGTGAGTGAGCGTTTCCGCTTGAGTTCCGTCTCTGACGATGCAAGATGGCTTCAACCATCCATCCTGCCCAAGGCCCTTGCATGAATCCCGCGCGTCTCGCAGCTCTCTCCAGCTTCGTCTGCTTATCGTCCCTGCTGGCGCAGGCGCCGTCTGCGCCAGCATCGTCTTCTGCCCCCGCGACACCTTCTGCGCCGGCATCCTTGGCAGCGCCGCCATACGCTTCCGAGCCGAAGTTCCTTGCTGCCTTCTCCGACGCGAAGAAGCTGGAACATGAGCGCCAGTATGTCTTTGCTCTCGACAGCTACAAGAAGGCCAACAAGATTGCGGGGAATGGCTGCGCGGCGTGCCTGCAACATATCTACAGCCTGCAGTTCGGCATGGGCAGCTACAAGGACGCCGCTGCAACAGCCGCGCAACTCCTCACCATAGCTACGGACCCCGAGGCCAGGTCCCTGGCCGAGACCGATCGCGGCCAGGCGCTGCTCTCCCAGGGTGGAGATAAGCCCAAGCCGGCCCAGTTGGAGGCCGCGCATGAGGCATTTCAGGCAGCGATTGCCGACGTGCCGAAGAACCTGACGGCGCAATACCACGATGCTTGTGTGCTCGCGCGCATGGGCAAGACGGATGAGGCCAGCAAGAAGTTTGCCGCGTGCGCCGACGCCGCATCACCCAATGATCCGACCAGGATTCGCGCCCGTCACTTTGCCGAGAATCCCGCGCTCTCGCTCTCCAAAATGGCACCGGCCTTTGAAGTGACGGCACTCGACGGCACCCGCTTCAACCTGGATAACATGGGTGGACGCGTGGTGCTGGTCGACTTCTGGGCGACCTGGTGCGGTCCGTGCAACGAAGAGATCCCGCACCTGCAGAAGATCGCCAAGGAGTTTGCCGAGGAGCCGCTGGTAATCCTGAGCATCAGCTGGGACCGTGACGAGCAGAAGTGGAAGGACTTTATCTCGAAGCACCAGATGACCTGGATGCAGTACCGGGACGCCGATCACTCGCTGTCGGACCGGTTCGGTGTCAACGCGATCCCGCATTACTTCACCATCGATTCGGATGGCGTGCTCACCTCCGAGATGCTGGGCTCGGGCAACGATGTGGAGGGCAAGCTGAAGAAGCTGCTGAAGCGTGCGCATGAGTCCCGGCCGCCGAACTCGCAGGCAGCAACCCTGCAAACCAGAGGGCAGTAAGTCATCGAGAAGCAAACAGCCCGGGGCTAGCCGCGGCTGCGATCCGTAAAGCGAAAGAATAACGACTGCTCGGCAACCGGCGCCGCGGCCGCGTTCAGCGCGGCCATCTGGGCGCCGGAGAGTGGCGTAAAGGTCCGGGCGATGGCGACGTTTTCCTCAAGCTGCTGGAGGTTGTCGCAGCCGACGATGACCGTGCTCACCGGATGGGTGAGCGCGTACTGCATGGCGTCGCGCATGGTCATTACGCCTGGGCGGGTAGCGATCGCCGAGCCCTCCCACGAGTGGCGCTGCGCCTCGAGCGGAGGAGGCGTCCAGCTCGACAGCAGGCGTCCGCGCGCCGGCACCTTCATGCCGATGATGCCCATCTGCTTCTCGACGACCAGCGGCAGAAGCTTCTCCTGAAAGCTGTGCAGATGCACATCAGCCGGGTTCAGCGACATCAGGATGCAGTCGAATGGATGGCGGTTGACGGCATCGATCAGCGCGTCGGGGCGATAGTGGCCGGTGACGCCGAGGTAGCGCACCACCTTCTGCTGCTGCATCTCGGTGAGCGCCTCCATCGCGCCGCCCCTGGCGAAGATGGCGTCCACATCCTCCTGCAGTCCGATGTCGTGCAACTGCCACAGATCGACATGGTCGGTTTGCAGCAGCTTCAGCGACTTCTCGATCATGCGGAGCGAGCCGTCGCGTGTGCGTTCTTTGGTCTTGGTGGCCAGAAATGCCTCACCGCGGCGTTGCGCCATCACTCGCCCGACGTACTGCTCGCTCCAGCGCTCCGGACCTCCATAGATCGAGGACGTGTCGATGTAGTTGACGCCCAGGTCCAGCGCCCGGTTGATGATGGGCACGGCCACGTCGAAGTTACTCGGACGCTCGATCGCCGCCTGACCGCCGAGCGAGAAGACGCCCACCTTGTAGCCGGTGCGGCCCAGGTTCCTGGTGGGCATGGCGGAGAGCGTGCGTGGATTCGAGGGGAGATCCGGCAGCCGGCTCGCCGCGGCTGCAGGCACCGCAGCCTGCGCGAGGAGGCTGGCGGCGACCGCGCCTCCGGTCTTCAGGAAGGTGCGGCGATTGCTGCTGGGCGAGGTGGGCTTCATCGGCGTTTCTCCTGGGATGGCGAGGTTGGCGCGTGCCGATTCTACCTGCTCGAAGGCACCTCCGTCCGCGCCACCGGGTATCCGCTAGACTATAGGGGGAATTGCCTATGCCGCTTTACGAATATGAATGCACTGCCTGCCACAAGCGCACTGAGAAAATTCAGAAGTTTTCCGACCCGGAGATCACATCCTGCCCACACTGCGGGGGCGCGCTCAAGCGCGTCATCTCCGCGCCTGCCTTCTCCTTGAAGGGCGGCGGCTGGTACGCGGATGGATATGGTTCGGCAAAACCAGCCGCTTCTTCAACGGAGGGCTCAACTGGAGCGCCGGATGCTTCAACCAAGCCGGCCGCGAGCGAAGCCACGCCGGTTTCGGCGCCAAGCCCGGCCGCGGCGGCGCCAGCCGCAACATCTGCGGCGGCAAGCTCCGACAAGAAGTAGCTCACCAGAGCGACGGCAGCGGGTCACGTTGTCATGGGCTTTCGTGAGTTGTTGGCTCGATGGAAGCCAGAAGCTGCTCTTACGTCGCTGCGCCGGTCAAGGCGGACTGAATCGTGAAGTCGATGTAGAGGTTGTACATGGTCTCATGGATTTCGGAAAGCTGGACCTGCAGCCGCTGCAGGTAGGGGACGACGCCCTGCTCAAAGATTTCATCGACCGAGTTGTAGGCGAGGGAGGCCCGCACTTTGCCGGCGATGCGCTGTAGCGGCTCGGTGCGGACGCCGCCGGAGTTGCGGTCGATCGCCTTGAGCGCCTGCTGCATGGAGTCGATCGAGAAGCGCAGCGAGTGAGGGAACTCTTCGTCGAGCAGCAGGAATTCGAGGATGCGATCGGGAGTGAGATCGGCGGTGTAGACCTTGCAGTAGGCCTCGAAGGCGGTGGCGGAGCGCAGCAGGCCCATCCAGTCCAGGTACTCGTTGGATTCGTGCTTTTCGAGCGTGCGCTCACCCCAAAGGTCATCGTGATAGGCGACCAGCAGCGACGCGGTGGCGGAGGCGCGCTCGATGTAGCGTCCGACCTGGATGAATTGCCAGCCTTCGCCATGGCTCATAGTGGAGTCGCTAACACCCTGGAACTGGTGAGCGGCCTCCATGACTGACTGCAGGAATTCGGTGGGGAAGTCGGGCTCGACTGCCATGGTTCCGGGCTCGTGGTTGCGCTGCAACTCCGGCCGGGTGACCTGCAGGTAGAGCGAATTGAGGCGGTGCCACTGCTCGGTCGAGATCTGTTCGCGCACATGGCGCGAGTTCTCGCGGGCGGCGATCAGCAGCGACAGGATCGACGAAGGGGAATCGAGGTCGAAGGTCAAGGAGCGGACCAGTTCGTAGGGGTCACCCTTCCAGTGGATGTCTTTGGGATTGTTGAGTGCCTGCAGCACGCGCAGCCAGCGCCGCTCGGCCGAGATGGGCGACTCGTCGAGCATCAGGTTCAGGTTGACGTCGAGCAGACGCGTCGTGTGCTCGGCACGCTCGAGGTAGCGGGACATCCAATAGAGAGAGTCGGCGACGCGTGAGAGCATTTCGGCAGGCCTTCCTATTGCACCATGGCCGGATCCTGGTGCGGCTCAATGCAAGTGCGACATCACAACTGACCATCATCTTGAGATCGGGCATGGCCAGCCGATCTCGCGGTTGTTCCAACTCTAAATGACTCCCGGATCTTCTATTTTGTTGCCGGACGTGTACCGGAGATATTCCGGATCTTGCAGGACGCGCGGGATGGGTGCGGCTAGCATGGCTCGACGCCTGCAATGAAGGAAAGCCAGCTGCTCTATCGAGTGTGTCGCATGCTTATTGACTCAGCACCCAGGTGTCTTTGCTGCCACCGCCCTGGCTGGAGTTGACCACCAGCGAGCCTTGTTTCAGCGCGACGCGCGTCAGGCCGCCCGGCACGATCGAGACCTTGTCGCCATAGAGCACGTAGGGGCGCAGGTCGACGTGGCGCGGTTCCAAGCTGTCGCCGATCAGGCAGGGAGCGCGGGAGAACGAGATGGTGGGCTGCGCGATGTAGTTGCGCGGGTCGGCCTGGATCTTTGCTGCGAACTCGGCGCGTTCGTCCGACGTCGATTGCGGGCCGATCAGCATGCCATATCCGCCCGATTCGCCCACCGCTTTGACCACCAGCTTGTCGAGATTCTGGAGCACGTGCTGGCGCTCGTTGTCGCGCGTCATCAGGTAAGTTTCGACGTTCTGCAGCACGGGCTCTTCGGTCAGGTAGTAGCGTATGATCGCCGGAACATAAGCGTAGAGCGCCTTGTCGTCGGCGACGCCGGTTCCAAAGGCGTTGGCGAGCGTGACATTGCCGGCGCGATAGGCATTGAACAAGCCCGCCACACCCAGGATGGAGTCGGCGCGGAAGGCCAGCGGATCGATGAAGTCGTCATCCACGCGGCGATAGATGACGTCCACACGGCGCAGCCCTGAGGTCGTGCGCATGTAGATGACGTTGTCGTGGGTGACCAGGTCGCGGCCTTCAACCAACTCGATGCCCATCTGCCGCGCCAGGTAGGCGTGCTCGAAGTAGGCGGAATTGAAGACACCCGGCGAGAGCAGCACGATATTCGGCTCGGGCCGGCCCTCGGGCGCCAGCGAGCGCAGCGTTCCCAGCAGCAGCTGGGTGTACTGTTCGATGGGCCGGACGCCATACTGGCGGAAGATCTGGGGAAAGATGCGCTTCATCACGCGGCGGTTGGTGAGCATGTAGCTGACGCCCGACGGCACCCGGAGATTGTCTTCGAGCACCACGAATTCGCCGTTTTCAAGCCGGATGAGGTCGGTCCCGCACACGGCCACGTAGACGTTTCGCGGCACCTGCAGCCCGATCATCTGGCGCCTGAAGTGTTTGCAGCTATAGACGACCTCGCGGGGAACGATGCCATCGGCCAGAATGCGGCCGTCGTTGTAGATGTCCTTGAGAAAGAGATTGAGCGCCATGATGCGCTGGGTCAGGCCGCGCTCGACGACATCCCACTCGGACTTGGTGATGATGCGGGGAATGAGATCGTAGGGAAAGATCTGTTCCTTGCCCTCGTCGCGGCCGTAGACGGTGAAGGTGATGCCCTGGTTCAGAAAGCTGAGGTCCGCGGCTTGCTTGCGCCGCTGCAGTTCGCCGTCAGGCAGGCTGGCGAAGTGGCTGAGCAGCGGCTCGTAATGCTCGTGCATTTTGTCCGGACGCAGGAACATCTCGTCGTACGCGTGGTCGAGCAGGTAGTTCTTCAACGCGACCGGGTCGAACGGCTTCGCCTGCGCTGTGTCCATTTAAAAGTTGAGTATAACTTGTCCTGCCGAGCGCTTCGTGCGGCGCCGTCTCCGCAAACACCGCACGAAGCAAGGGAGCTTACGACGTGACGGCTGTCCGCGCAGCGCGCCCGTCCGGCAGCGCAAGATGTTGCAGGAGTAAGGCGGAAATCCGCTCCGGGGCTTCTTCGATCAGCCAGTGCGAGAGACCGTTCAGGCGTTCGAAGCGGAAAGGCCCTGTAACGTACTTCCCGGTTGCCAGCGCGCCGGCTTCGCCGAGAGCTATATCGCTGTCTCCACATATATAGAGCGTGGGCACGGCGACCAGTGAAGTTTTGTGGTGGGGATGAAGCGCGCGATACCAGTTGAGTGCGGCCGTAAGAGCGCCTGGTTCCGAAAGTCGGCGCACGTTTGCGTCGATCGCGTCGGCGGTGAGCTTGCCCTGGTAGACGCGGCGGAGTTGCGCGGCGTCGTCCGCCAGGAAGAACTTCTCGGCGATGTGGCCCGGCATCCGGAAGAAGAGGATGTACTTGGAGCGCAGCATCTGGTCGAGGTTCGTCTTGACCGCGTGGAAGAAGGCGGCGGGATGGGGGACGGCGAGGGTGGTCAGCGTCAACAGACGCTGGGGGTGTTCCGCGGCGATCTGCCACGCGAGCAGCGCGCCCCAGTCGTGGCCCACCAGGTGGAAGCGCGGGTGACCAAGCGCGGTGGCGATCGCAAGGGCATCGGCGGTGAGGTGTTCTACGGCGTAGGCGGAGGTTTCCGCAGGCCGGGCAGCCGGGCAGTATCCGCGTTGATCGAAGGCGACCGCATGGAAGCCCGCGGCAGCGACCGGTTCGAGAACCGGCAGCCAGGAGTCGGCGAACTGGGGAAAGCCGTGCAGGAAGAGCACCAACTCGCCCGTCGCCGGGCCGGCAGTCAGGGTTCTGAACGCAAGTCCGTTGGCGTGGACCGTCTGCTGCGTCACGTTCAACGACGCTGACGCGTGACTTCGGGAATCACGAAGAAGGAAAGCAGCAGCATGAGCGCGGCAGGTCCGGTCGCCTGCCAAATGGGGAAATGCGGGTGCAAGCCGCCGAACACCGCCGCGAGTGTCATGCCGCAAGCAGACACCCGGCGAAGCGAAGGGCGATGCGATTGTTCTCACGGTTCCGGAAGAGTTTCATGCGGGCATTGTAAACTCAGGCGCGCGGCGGCTCGCTTGCCGAAGATGGCGGTGCCGATCCGGACGCAGGTCGAGCCCTCTTCAATGGCGGCGGCGAAGTCGTTCGACATCCCCATTGAGAGGCCGGTAAGTGTAGGGCAGCGGGCAAGATTCTCATCGCGCAGGCGGCGCAACTCGCGGAAGTAAGGGCGTGCCTCTTCGCCGGCCCGGCTCAAGTCCGCGGGCCACGGCGGCACGGTCATCAGGCCGCTGGGCAGGATCGATTCCAGGGGTGCGACGGCTCTCAGCAGACTGGGAAGATCGCCGGGCGCGAGGCCATGCTTCGATTCCTCCGGTGAGAGCTTCACTTCAATCAGGATGGGCAGGCGCTTGCGCAGCACGCGGGCGGCGTCATTCAACCGCTCGGCAATGCGCAGCGAATCGACCGTGTCCACCGCGCTGAAGAGCTTCGCCGCGGGGGCAGTCTTGTTCGATTGCAGCGGCCCGATCAGGTGCATCTCGAGGTCTGCCGACGCCGCCGTTGCCGGCTGCTTCTGTTGCCACTCCTGCACCCGATTTTCGCCGAAGAGCCGCTGCCCGGCCGCGTAGGCCTCGAGCAGCGCTTCCACCGGGTGCACCTTGGACACCGCCATCAGGGCTACACTTTCCAGCGGGCGGTTGGCACGGACGCAGGCTTCAGCGATCTGCACCCGGACGCGTTCCAGATTTTCAGCAATCGACACCAGGCTAGTTTACGGGTTCGCACGCAGGCCGTGCCGGGCATACTGTTCGCGGGTCTGGTGCCAGATGTCCGCAGGATGGATGCCGGAGACAAAAGCGTGCGGCTCGGTGCGAAGCAGGGTCATGCCGGATTTCTCCGAGATGCGGCGGGACGCCAAATTCCCCGCCGCCTTGGGTATGGTAAGGCTGGGCTGATGGAGGGTCTCGAACCAGAAGCGGGTAACCGGCACGCAGGCTTCGCTCGCGTAGCCCCGGCGCTGGAATGGCAGTCCGATCCAGAAGCCGCGGTTGGTGGGCGTCTCCGACTTCGAAAGAAACAGGGCAATCGAACCGATGAAGGTTGCGGGCTGTGACTCGGTTGCGGGCAGGCAGATGGCCCAGTGCCACTCTTCACCGCGTGCCATAGCGGGCAGGGCTTCGTCGCGGTAATATGCCAGGCAGCCGTCGGGTGGGAAGGGCCATGGAACGCGCGCGTTCAGCAGCCGGACGATCTCCCACTGTGCGAACAGCGGCTGCGCTGGAGCAGCATCGGCGAGAGTAAGCGGCCGCAGGAGCAGGCGCGAAGTGCGGAAGCTGGGCGTGTGCACGGGCATGACAATCGTAAACGGTGCTGCGATGACATCTACGGGAACCGGGCGGTCCATGATGGCCAGTAGATCGTGCGCTGCATGGAGAGACGCCGGAAACCTCCGGAACAGAGCGGTCTTGCCGGTCCTCGATGCGGTGTGGCAGCCTGATACGGCTGCGGAATTCCGTGCGCCTTCCTTAGCGCCCGTGGGCTTCCAGATACCGTTCCACTTCAAGCGCCGCCATGCACCCGGAACCTGCCGCCGTGATCGCCTGCCGATACTTCCGGTCCTTGATGTCGCCGGCGCAGAACACCCCCGGCAGAATCTCGCCATTCAGCGTGCAGTGCACGTCATCCTTGGCGACGATATAGCCGTCCTCATCCAGGTCCATCATCCCCTTGAATGCCTGCGCGTTCGGAATGTGGCCGATGCCGAGGAACATGAACGAGACCGGCAGCACGAACTGATCGCCCGAGACCGTATTCTTCAGCCGCAGCCCCTTGACGTCTTTCTCTTCCACGCCCAGCACCTCTTCGACGATGGTGGAGTGGAGAAACTTGATGTTGGGATGAGACTTCGCCCGCTCCAGCATGATCGGGGACGCGCGAAACTTCGCCGTGCGATTGATCAACGTGACCTTGCTCGCGAAGCGGGTGAGGAACAGCGCCTCTTCCATGGCCGAGTCGCCTCCGCCGATGACCGCAATCTCCTTGCCCGAGGCGAAGAAGCCGTCGCAGGTGGCGCAGGAGCTGACGCCATGCCCGATCAGCGCCTGCTCCGACGGAAGGTTCAGCCAGCGTGCGCTGGCTCCGCTTGCAATGATGACGGTGCGGGTATGGATGGTCTCCGCGCCTACCTGCAGCTGGATCGGGTGCGAGGTCAGGTCGGCCCCGCTCAGGTGCGCCATGCGCAACTCCGCGCCAAAACGCTGCGCCTGCTTCTTCATATTCTCGATGAGCTCCGGCCCCTGGACGCCGTCGGGCCAGCCGGGAAAGTTCTCGACCAGCGTCGTAATCGAAAGCTGTCCGCCCGGCTCGTGGCCTTCCAGCACCAGCGGCTTCAGGTTGGAGCGCGCCGCGTAGATGGCGGCAGTCAGACCGGCGCAGCCGGAGCCAAGGATCACGAGGTCGCGGGTTTCGTTGGAGGTGGGAGAGGTCATGGGCCTTCTTAGTGTAAATGCCGGGATTGCGTTCTCCTGGAGGGTGTCCCAAACGACTCGATGAAGGGAGACGCCGGTATCCTATGATTGGATTCCTGCGATCTCCCCCGGTGCGAGGCGCCGGGAGTTTCCTGTCAGTGGCTTCGTAAGCTCTCTGCAGTTGAAACTGCGGGTGGCTGAGGATGCGCTTGAGCTAGCGGCGAATGGGGGCGTGAGCGTGACTGCGGGTGAGCCAAGATTCGGCTTCGGCGAGCGTCTGGATGGAAGTGTACGTCCCGGGGCAGGGCTGGACTTCGGTTCCGGTGAGCAGAAATGCCTGCTCCAGTCCAGCGGCGTGGGCGGCGGCCAGGTCGGAGCAGCGGTCGCCGATGAGGATGGACCGGGGAAGGTCGAGCGAGAGATCGCGGGCGGCGCGTAGCAGCATACCGGGACCGGGTTTGCGGTCTTCATGCTCGCGCTTCCACTCGCCGAGGCCATGGACGGGGTGGTAGGGGCAGTGATAGACGGCGTCCAGTGTGACGCCTTCGCGGGCGAATTCGGCGCGCATCCAGGTCATGAGCGCTTCGAAATCGGCAAGTGTATAAAGACCGCGAGCGATTCCGGACTGGTTGGTGACGACGACGAGCTTGTAGTCCAGGCGCTGGGCGGTGCGGCAAAGATCAAAGATGCCGGTAACGAACCGGACGTCCTCCGGACGGTGGAGGTAGCCGATTTCCTGGTTGATGACGCCGTCGCGGTCAAGGAAGAGAGCTTTGAGCACAATCTCAGCCTAACTCAGAGGATTGTCCTGCCGGACGGGCCCGCTGCGGGCGAAGCGTTCACGGCGTGACCTGGCTTGGGCTGTGCGTGATCTTTCAGCAGCGTAAGAATCTCCGCGAGCACCTGCTGCGGGGTGATCTGGGCCATGCAGTCGTTGGAGGGACACGGCGCGAAGGAATGGCCATCGTAGCACGGGCGGCAGGCGAAACCCTCGCCGCCCCAAAGTGCGATGGCTCCGCTGCGCTGAGGCAGACGGCCGTGAGGGTCGGTGGGACCAAAGATGGAGACGATCGAGACGCGGGTGATGCCGGCGAGGTGGAGCGGGCCGGTGTCGTGCGTGACCAGGAGATCGGCCTGATCGAGCAGGGCGAGGGTTTGCGGCAGAGCAAGCTGGCTGATGAGGTCGATCAGTGGAAGCGCGGCAAAGAGCGGCTGGACCCAGGCGTCGCCGGGCCCGCCGATGAGGACGACTTCGATTCCCTGCTGCAGCAGGAGGGTGGCCAGAGAGACGTAGTTTTCCGGCTGCCAGCGGCGCAGGACGTCATCGGCAAGGAGATTTCTGGCGCCGGCCGGAGCCAGGATGACGCGCGGCCTGGAACCACGCGGCAGGGGCGCGGGCGGAAGGCTTTCACGGGGGACGGGGACGGGGGCCAGCGGTTGCGGACGAACCTGATCCGGCCAGCCGAGCAGGATGCGGGCGAACTCGTCGGTGTGGTGTCGGCCGGGGAGGAGGCGGAAGTTGCGGTCGGTATTCGAGAGCATGAGCCGGCGCCGAGCGTAGATGGGCAGAGTCAGGATGCGGTAACGCGGATCGTAATACAGTGTGGCGACGAGGCTGTAGGTCCGACCGGCGAGGGTACGCCAAAGCTTGACGACCACAGCGAGCCGGGCGGCCGCGCTACCGGTGAGCAATGTCCGCTCGTCGATGAGGATGGGGTTGATCCAGGGATAGAGGGCGAGAACCGGGTGCACGGCCGGTCCGCAGACCCAATCGATCTGTTGGCCCTGCAGGTGGAGCTGATGAGCGGCCGGAATGGCCATGATGACATCGCCAATGGCGCCAAATTTGAGGATCAGAATGCGAGGCATGTCGAGAGAAGACTAAGAGCTTTAGATGCAGTGCGGCCTAGCGCCGGCCGGCCGACGCTTGATGGGCTGGGCGCTTGGCTTGGCTGGTCAGGAAATGGCGGGTTCCCGCCAGAACCGCTTGTATGGCCTGCCAGTCGCGACTTGCGAGACGGCGGCCCAATCGCAGAGCGAGGAAGCAGAAGTAGGATATGAGTGGCGCGGGAGAGTGACGGCTGAGAAAGAGCAGGCCGGCATGGGTGACCATGCGGTCGGTGCGGCAGTTGCGGGATTTTGTGGTTCCTCCCTCCTTGTGCAGGATCGCGGTTTCGGGCGCGACCCCGAGCTGCCAGCCGGAACGCTGGGCGCGGAGGCAGAAGTCGGCGTCCTCAAAGTACATGAAGGCGCCCTCAAAGAGGCCGCCAAGCTGGCGGTACAGTTTGCCGCGGATGAGCGCGCTGGCGAAGGTGATGTAGGTATCTGGGCCGAAGTCGGCGGGAGCGCGGAAGTGGGTGTTGTAGGCGGTCCAGCGGTTGACGTGGCCACCTCCCCAGGCCTGGATCAGGGCGGGATTGTGCTGGTAATAAAGGACAGACCCGACAATGCCGAGAACGGGGTTGTCCTGAGCGACGGCGACCATTTGGCGGAGCGTGTCTGGCGGGGCAATGGTGTCATTGTTAAGCAGCCAGAGGAAATCTGCCGCGGCGGCGAGTGGATGACGGGCGCCGACATTGCAGGCCTTGGGGAAGCCGGCGTTTTCGGGATTTGCGATGTAGGTGGCCCAGGGATGCGCGGCCTGAAGGACCGCGAGCGAACCGTCGGTGGAGGCGTTGTCGACGACGATGACGGTGAGGCTGGGATAATCCTGGCGGCCGAGCGCAGCGAGGCATTCGCTGGTGTCGGCGGCGTTGTTCCAGTTGACCAGGATGCAGGCGACCGCGGGGCTGGAGGGAGGGTTCATGCGGCTGGGGCTGCAGGGCTTGCGGCGAAAAGCTCCTCCATGACGGAAGCAAGGGACTGCTGCCAGGGGGGCAGAGAGTAAGCGAAAGTGGAAGCGAGCAGGGTGCAGTCGAGCCGGCTATTGGAGGGTCGACGGGCGGGGGTGGGGTAATCGCGGGTGGTAACGGGAGTCAGCCGGGCGAAACGGGTGTCGAGACCGGAGCGGCGGCTGAGGCGAAGCGCCTCCTGGGCAAAGCCAAACCAGGTTACCTCGCCTTGGGCGGTGGCGTGGTAGGTTCCCTGAAAGCGACGGGCGGCCTCGGCGTCCGGAGCCTGGGTGAGGATGATGGCGGCGAGGCGGGCTAGATCGCGCGACCAGGTGGGGGCGCCGTGCTGATCGTTCACCACGGTAAGCGACTCGCGCTCGCGGGCAAGGCGCAGGATGGTGAGCAGGAAGTTGCGTCCGGTTGTGCCGTAAACCCAGGAGGTGCGCAGGTTGATGTGGGCGGCACCGCTGGCGGCGAGCGCCTGTTCCCCAGCGAGCTTGGAGGCGCCGTAGACACCGAGCGGGCCGGTGGGGTCGGACTCCCGGTAGGGGTTCGTGCCGTCGCCGGAGAAGACATAATCGGTGGAGAAGTGAAGGACGGCGGCGTTGATGCGGGCAGCTTCTTCGCCGAGGATGCCGGGCGCGGTGGCGTTGATGGCGAAGGCGGCTTCACGGTCGGACTCAGCGCGATCGACGGCGGTGTAGGCAGCGGGGTTGACGATCCAGCGGGGACGCAGTGTCTGCACTGCGCGCCGGATGGAGGCCGGGTCCGCGAGGTCGAGTTCGGCGCGGGTGGGGGCGTGGATGGTGCCGAGCGATGCCAGCAGGCGGACGAGTTCTCCGCCGACCTGGCCGGAGGCGCCGGTGATCAGGATGGACCCGGTATTTTCGGCGTCGCGCATGGGCTCTAGTAGACGGTCTCCTCGAGCAGGCGCAGGAGATACTGGCCGTAGCTGCTCTTTTCGATGCGGGCGGCGAGGGCGCGAAGCTGTTCGGCATCGATGTAGCCAAGGCGGTAGGCGATCTCTTCGGGGCAGGAGACCTTGAGTCCCTGGCGATGCTCGAGCGTGTGGATGAAGTTGGAGGCTTCGAGCAGGGAGTCGTGGGTTCCGGTGTCGAGCCACGCGATGCCGCGTCCTAGGACCTCGGTGCGTAGCTGATTGCGTTCAAGGTACCAGCGATTGACGTCAGTGATCTCGAGTTCGCCCCGGGGTGAGGGCTGGAGCGATTCGGCGATGGAGACTACCTGAGCGTCGTAGAAGTAGATGCCGGTGACGGCGTAGCGCGACTTCGGCTTGAGCGGTTTCTCTTCGAGCGAGATGGCGCGGCGGCTGGCATCGAACTCCACCACGCCATAGCGCTCGGGGTCCTGCACGGCGTAGGCGAAGACGGTAGCGCCGGAGGTTTGGGCGGCAGCGGCCTTCAGGGTGCGGGCGAAGTCGTGGCCGTAGAAGATGTTGTCGCCGAGGACCAGGCAGCAGCCTTCGCCGGCGAGGAAGTCGCGGCCAATGAGAAAGGCCTGGGCCAGGCCATCGGGGGAGGGCTGGACGGCGTAGCAGATCTCGAGGCCCCAGCGGCTGCCATCGCCGAGCAGCCGGGCAAAGCGCGGGGTGTCCTCGGGGGTGGAGATGACGAGGATCTGGCGGCAGCCGGCGAGCATGAGAGCCGAGAGCGGGTAGTAGATCATGGGCTTGTCGTAGACGGGAAGAAGCTGCTTGGAGATGGCCTGGGTGACCGGATGCAGGCGGGTGCCGGAGCCGCCGGCGAGGATGATTCCTTTCACCTGGTCACCTCGATGGCAGCCGCGGACTGGGTGCGGGCAGCGTAGTTCTGCCGCACCCAGTCCTGGTAAGCGCCGGAGGTGACGTTCTCCACCCAGGCAGCGTGGCTGAGGTACCACTGCACGGTTTTACGCAGGCCGGTTTCGAAGCTTTCGGCGGCGTGCCAGCCGAGCTCGGACTCGATCTTGCGGGGGTCGATGGCGTAGCGGCGGTCGTGGCCGGGCCGGTCGGTGACGAAGCGAATGAGCTGGCGATGAGGGACGTGCGGGCTGGCGGGGCGGAGCTCGTCGAGCAGGGCGCAGAGGGTGTTGACGACTTCGAGGTTGGAGCGCTGGTTGCCGCCACCGACGTTGTAGGTTTCACCGACGCGGCCGCGTTCGAGCACGGCACGAATGGCAGAGCAGTGATCGCCGACGAAGAGCCAGTCGCGGATCTGCTGGCCATCGCCGTAAACCGGGAGCGGCTTTCCCTGGAGAGCGTTATGGATCATGAGCGGGATGAGCTTTTCGGGAAACTGAAAGGGGCCGTAGTTGTTGGAGCAGTTGGTAACCAGTGCGGGCAGGCCGTAGGTGTGGACCCAGGCGCGGACGAGATGGTCCGAGGCGGCCTTGGAGGCAGCATAGGGGCTGTTGGGGGCGTAGGGCGTGTCTTCGTGGAAGGCCGGCGCGCTTGGAGTGAGCGTTCCGTAAACCTCGTCGGTGGAGACGTGGACAAATCGGAAGCTGGCCTGAGCGGACGGGTCGAGCGATTTGAAGTAAGTGAGAGCGGCCTGGAGGAGAACGAACGTGCCGTCGATGTTGGTGCGCAGGAAGGCTTCAGGCTCGGTGATGGAACGGTCGACATGGCTCTCCGCGGCGAAGTGGACAATGGCCACGGGTCGGTGCCGCTCAAGGAGGCTGGCAACGAGCGCCGCGTCGCAAATGTCGCCGCGGACGAAGGTATAGTCGGGGCGGGCGGCGAGTGAGTCCAGGTTTGCGGGATTACCGGCGTAGGTGAGCTTATCGAGGTTGATCAGCGGAAGACGAGCGCCGGCGGCGTCGGCCTGCGCGAACCAGTCGAGTACGAAGTTGGAGCCAATGAAGCCAGCGCCTCCGGTGACGAGAACGCTCGTAGGGGTAGACGATAGGGAATCCAGGTTAATGCTCCTTCAAGAAAGAGGCGCGAGAGCGGCATTGGACGGGGCCGGGCGCTGCGACCAGACGAAACCGAGACCAAGAGCAAAGCTGGTGACTATCCAAGGATATGTCAGATTCAGTTGCGCGCCGTAGAGATGAACGATGGGCTGCAGGAGTGCAAGATTGGTGAGATAGAGGGGAGCTCCCAAACGTTTGAGGAAGAAGAACGGAGTGAGCAGGCAGAGTAGCAGGAAGCCAAGCAGCGGCAGGCCGAGATCGGCGGCGAGCCCTATGATTCCCATGCCGTTCTCGTCGGGATCGGCGGTGAAGACGCCGGCGCCGCGATACTCCGGAGCATTGCGCAAAATGCCATAGTTTCCCCAGCCGATGCCGGTGAGGGGATGGGCGGCGATCATGCGGGGCACGATGAAGGCTCCGGCGACGCGGCCCTGCACGAAGTTGGGATCCTGTGCGTGGAAGTGGGAGTACCGCTCGTAGGTGGCCGCGCCTTGCTCATAGCCCCGGATCATGCCCGGGATGTCGACGATCTGGGAGGCGATTACGAGGACGACGAGTCCGCCGCCGAGGATGGCGAGCCTTCTCGTCAAGCTGCGGGCAAGAAGGCCGTTGATGGCGAAGACGGTCAGCACGGCCAGAATTCCGGCTTTGGAATAGCACATGATGAAGGTCGGCCCGAGCAGGAGATAACAGATTCTGATGCGCCGCCTCGGCTCCCAGCCCTCACTTTCGATTGCGAGTCCTACCAGGATGACGCTGAGGACGTAGAGACCGTAGGGTCCACCCTCATTGTAGAAGCCGCGCAGCCGAAACGCCGCGGAGTAGGAGCCATACAACAACCCGAAGCGATATTGGATTGGAATGGAGACGAGTGAATAGACTGCGCTGACCATGCCGGTCCAGAAGTAGACGCGCATGGCGAATCGAACCTTGGTGACGTCACGGATGAAAAGATGCGCCATATAGAGCATGGCGGAGACGGACGCAATCAGCTCAACATCGCGTGCCGCGGTGATATAGACGGGCTGCCGAAGAAGCTCGAGATACGGGGAGAAGTAGAACGTGAAGCGCAGGGATGCGAAGGCGAGGGCAAGCGCGGCGATGGAGAAGGCCAGGTAGAGCAACGCGAGCTGAAAGAAGGGGCGAAACCAGACGGTGCGGTATCCGCGGCTGACAAAGACCGTGAGGACGACAAAGATGAGACCGAAATAGAGCAGTTCGAGATATTGGATGGCCCCGAGCTTCAGCAGGATCGTGGATCCGAGAACTCCTGTGGCAAAGAGGAAACCTCTCTGCCAAAGCTCCTTGGAGAGCAGAAGAGGAGGGTCGATCGGGTAAGTGAGTTCAGCCACGGAGCTACCTACCTTGAAATCGCCGGCGGGCGCAGGTAGATGACGAGCCGTCTCAATGGCTCAAAGAAGATGAGGTAGAGCAGACCGACAAGAAGACCGATGCCGAATCCCTCTTCGACCAGGGTCTTGCGGTTTGGCCCCGCCTTGAACTCCGCGGGCACCGCATAGTCGACGACTTCGAGCTGCGGTCCGGGATCGATGGTAGCCAATCTGGCGCGTGCGTACTGCTGCAACAGGCCACTGTAGGAGTCCTCGCTGATGTGGACGTCTCGCTGCTTCTTTTCAATCTCGAGGGTCACACCCGGCATACTGACTGCGGAGGCAATGCCGGCGCGTCCGGTGACGGATCCGGCGAGTTGGCGCGCCAGTTCTGATCGTAAGGAGGCAAGCTGGGTGCGGGCTTCCACGACTTCGGGGTTCTGGTCGGTTTCGCTGACCAGCAGCCCGGAGAGGCGGGTCTCAGCCGCATCGATCTGCGCCTGCAGGCTGGCGGTGGCGTTCAGACCGGCTTCAGCCTCATTGGCGGGAAGCAGAACGCCGGTTTTTTCCTCGGCCTGCTTCAGCGCGAGTTCCGCCTGTTCAAGTTGCTGCTTCTGCTGGTTAAGCTGCTCCTCGAAGAAGATGCGGCGGCGATCCGAGGCAGATGAGACCATCTGACCGTTCAGCCGGTAGAGCGCGTCCATATAGGCGTTGGCGATGTCGGCGGCCAGTTTGGGCTCCGACGCCTTGATGGTGATGTAGAGCAGTGAGTTGCGGCCCACGCCGAAGTTCGAGTAGCTCTGCAGAAGCGCCCGCGCTATCGTTTGGCTGGGCGTATGGTAGACCCTTTTCAGATCGAGGTGATCGACCACATCATCCTGCACGGTGCGGCTGTAAAGCAGGCCGAAGTAGACGTCGCTTGCATCCTGCGTACCCAGAATAGCGGCGGCCGGGGTACTGACGTCACCGTACCTGGGCGGGAGGAAGACCGCCTGAGAGGTATACCACGGCTTCCACAGATAAGAGGCGGTTACGCCGACGGCGAGGCCAACGAGCGCGATGGCGAGCAGGATGTAGCGTCCCCGAATAACGCGGTGGACCACCTCGAGCAGGCTGAATTCGACCATCTCATTTGCGATCGTCAAAGTGCGATTGGCCATGAACGTCATTCTCTCCGGGCTGGCTCCTAGCTGTTTTGGAGGCCGCAGATTGGACGATCGGCGGCCCCAGAGGCTATAGGTTCATCTTAGAAGGTCGATGGCGGCTACACCCAGGCCGAACCCGCCGATGACGCTGGAGATGTCGACCAGGTCGCGCAGCACGGCGTGGCGATCGAGCTGCGGCGGTATCACGATGGTATCGCCGGGGAAGATATTGGCGTGATCGACGTTCCCGTACTGCCGGCTGAAGACGGACCCGTCGGCGCGCAGGATGAAGGCGCGCTTGCGATCGGCATTGCGATCCGGTCCGCCAGCCTGGCGGAGGTAGTCCCGCTCGCGCCGTCCGCGGACAAAGACGAACGCGTTGGCACTGTAGACCTGGCCCTCGACGGCAACGGTGGAAGGCACGCGAGGGACGACGAAGCGGTCGCCATCTTCGAGCGGCAGGTCGGGCACGGCATCGATGCCTCGGCTATCGGGCTTGAGCTCGAGCACGATGCGACCAATCGGCTGAACCCGACGCAACCGGGCGACCGCCTGATTGGCCTGATTGGTGGCAACGTCGTTGGCTTGCGTATCGAGGGCGGAAACTGCGCGAGCATTCGCGCCCGCCGAAAGCGAAGAAATCTGGGCTTCAACGCTGTCGGCAAACTCGTTGAGGCGCTGCTGCTGTACCCGGCGGGTCGATTGGCGGGTAAATTCGGAGCCGTAGAGATAGGCGTCCGGGGTAAATCCTCCCGCACGGCGAAGCAGATGGCGCAGGGTTTCACCCGGCTCCACGCTGTAGATGCCGGAAGCCACGAATTCGCCTTCCAGACGTACAAAGCGGGTCTGCTGGGTGGTTGGAACCTTAAGGTCGGCGGTGGAGAAGAAGGTGACGATATCGCCCGGCAGCAGCTCGAGGTTCTGCGTCTGATCCCCTTCCAGATAGAGCCTTCCGGGATTGAAGGCGATCAGCGATGTGGTAAGAGTCTGCTCACTGAGCCGTTCAATGACTGCGTAGCTCCAGTCGACGTCAGGCGCCGAAAGGAGAACGTCGGTGGCGGGAGGAAACACACCGTTGGAGCTGGTGAGCGCAGAGCCAACTGAGCTGCCGCCGTTGACCGAAGTCGTGGAGGATCCATTCTGAACCGCGGCATCGCTGCTGGCTGTGGCGTTGGTTCCGCTGGGCTGGAGCGACTGCGAGCCGGCTGGCGCAAAGCCCAACGGGGCGGTGCCGAGGGCATTGCGCCGGCGGTAGTATTCGCGGGTGATGAGCTGATCTTTGTTCGGAACCAGGTCCGTAATGCGCATGCCCGGTTTCCAGACGTAGCGACCGGGAGAGGCAACGTTGCCGCGCAGGGTGACGGCGTTGCGGTAGCGCCCGAGGATTTCGCCGACTTCAATGATGTCGCCGTTCTGCAGGGGAGGATCGTTGCGCGACAGGTCGACGTCGGCGAGGCTGCGCATGGCGTGCTCGTACACGCGCTCCACTCGGACCTGAGTGCCGAGGGCAACAGCCGTCTCTCCGCCGGCCAGGGCGATGGCGCGGGTAACGGTAGTGCCGGGCAGAATCTCGTAGATGCCGGCGTTGTCGACCGAACCGGAGAGCGCAACCTGGGCTCCTACGGGAGGAATGAAGATGACGTCGCCCGGAGCGAGCGTGATGTCTTTGGTCTTGTCGCCGTGCAGCAACAGGTCGTAGAGATCGAAATGAACAATGGTCTGTCCGGCGCGCTGCAGCTCGATATTGCGCAGGCTGCCCTGGGGCAGGGGTCCGCCGGAGGCGAAGAGCGCGTTGAGCAGCGTGGAGAGAGAACTCACGGTGTAACTTCCCGGCCGGCGTGCGTTGCCCACCACGAAGACCTGGATGGAGCGCAGCTGGCCGAGGTTCACGTTTAGATCGAAGTTCCGATAAACGCGACTGAGTTGGCTCTTGAGAAAGTCGGGAAGCTGGGAGTACTTGATGCCGGCCGCATGGACTGACCCGACGTCCGGCAGAGTGATGTCGCCGTTCCGATCGATGGTGACGCTACTGCGTTGATTTACCTGACCGAAGACCTGGATGCGAATTTCGTCGCCCGGACCAAGCACATAATCGGGAGCGACCGGAATATTGTCTACCGGCGCGAAGGTGGACGGCACGTTGTTGAAGAGCGAGGCGCCAAAGATGGGGAGCTGCTGCCCGGTCGATTCGAGCACCAGGCGCTGGAACTCGGTGATGGCATCCGGGGTGGGCGGCGCCAGCCTGTCGGCTTCGCTGGTGGCATTTTCGTCGCGGCGGCGGTTCTGTTGATTGGTACTGTTGTCGCTGGTCGCACCTGGTCCGGCGTTGGCTCCGGTAGGGCCGGTCCGAGCAGCCGGCACACTGGAGCTGGGAGTGGTTCCTCCCGCAGCCGGGGCGGACGGTGCGGATGGCGCCGAGGGAGCGGCCTGACCGAGCGCCGCGGGAAGACACAGGCACGTCAGCGCGAGGACGAAAGCTGCGGCAGGGATCGTCCGGAGGCCCGAACGGCGAGAACAAATCGAGACAGCCCGAATCACGTCCAAATGCATTCCAGTCCTGCCGCCTCCTCCTGGAATTCAGCTGGAGGGAAGAGGAGGGGCATTGCCGCCGGCCATACGGCCAGCCCCTATAGTTTACAGAACAGCCGGATATCACCCACCTGCAGGCAACTCTCCGCAAGGATTCCGGCTTCACATGTCCCAAGGTGGGCCTTGCAGTTAGAGGCTTTCTCAACGGCAAAGGATGGCTCGGCATGGGTGCTGAAGCGCAGAAGAATCAACACGATGAAGCCGAACCAGTGACCTCGACACCGGCCGCCAGCGGGACTGCACCGGTCCGCCACGATCCTGAGCATGCGACCGAGGCGTCCGGACCGAAGGGTGACAATCCTTCGACGGCGGGGCCGGGAGCGACGGGAGTTGACTCCAGGACGCCAGAAAACCAGGTGGGCCACTTGAATCCTTCCGCCCCGGAAGACTCGAACACGACTCCCGGAACCACCGGCGAGAAGTAAAGCGGCGACTTTTCGGCTGCTGCAGGTGACAATCAACGCCGCTACGGTTTACCGAGGGGTACTGTGTGCCCCAAAAGTAATGACGCGGCATGGGGATGGCGTGCAGAAGCCGTCAAACCTAGCCTCAAGAACGTAGCCCTGCCTGTCGATGAAGGGTTTGTTAGTTCAAGTGGATCCCCTGAACGGGGATCGCTGTCACGATCTTGTCCGAACGACATTTCCTGGTGGAACGAGCGTCCCTGTATGTTGATGGCCCATCTCCTGTTCCTTGTCACGGCATTCCTGATCTGTGGGAGTGCCGGACTGCTGTTCGTCCATGTCAACTCCCCGCAGACGCCGGGGATGGGCTTAGTGGGTGCGGCGTTCGCTTCGGGCGCGCTGGCCACGCTCTTGATGATCGCTCCACCCGATGTGCTGGGCGGGATTCTTCCCGATCTTGCGTTGCTGGTGGCGTTGGTGCTGATGCACGTGGCGGTGTTGTCGCTGGCAGAGGAGCCGGAGGTGATCCCGCGCCTGGGCATTCTCCTGCTCCTGCTTGAGATCGTGACGGGGCTTTGCCTGAGTAAAGGCTTCAGCCTGCCACATCTACGGATAGAGATCCTGACAGGGTTGGTAGCCGTGCAGGCTGGACAGACGGCGCTGCAGGTGCTGCGCTATGCCCGCGGCTCCAGTCGCGCTCCGGCGTGGTTCGTTGCGATAGACCTGATGGGCCTGAGCGCGGCCAGCGTGAGTTTTGGGTGCTGGCTGGGGTTCAGCCGCAATTCGGCGGATCCCCTCTTGAGCATGGCGCAGGGATACGCGATTGCAGTACTTCTGTTTGCGGCGCTTGGCTTCACCCTGGGGTTCTTCTGGCTGGCGACGGTGCTTCATGCGACGGGCCTCGAGGAGATGGCGGGAACCGATTCGCTGACACGGGCCTACAACCGCAGGAACTTTCTGCAGTGGTGCGAGCAGGAGCGGGAACGCGGAGAGCGCAACGGAGTCAGCTTTTCGGTGCTGATCGTGGACATCGATCACTTCAAGTCGATCAACGACACCTTCGGCCACGCGGTTGGCGACACCGTGATCTGCGACGTTGTGGATAAGATGCGCGATGCGGTGCGAGGCATCGATGTGGTGGGACGCTGGGGGGGCGAGGAGTTTGTGATCCTGCTGCGCGAGTCATCCATCGACTCCGCGCTGGTGGTAGCAGAGCGGGTGCGAGTGAGTGTAAGCGTAATGGAGCCGAGCGCGTCCGCGCTGCGCTTCGGCAAGCCTCGTCCAATCACCGTCAGCATTGGCATCGCGAGCCATCGCGCGAGCGAGCCCATCGCCGACCTGGTCGCCCGCGCCGACAGCGCACTCTACCAGGCCAAGGGCGCCGGCCGGAACTGCATTATTGCCTGCCCGGAGGACTTCAGGGCAAGCGCGGAGGAGGCCCAGGATTCGGGTGTACGCGCGACCCGGACCACGGTCTAGAGGGTGTGGACTTCCGTCGAGCTGCATGACGATGCGACTGGTCCTGGGCTCCGGCTTCGTGGCAGCGTGACAGGGCACGGCCGCGGGGCTGCTGACTCAACTCTTCAAGGTCTGGAACAATCTTGTGGCGGCCAGGCATCGGATTCACGCAGCCTGAAGGATCAGGGCGGGCGGCGAATGGGCGAGTTGCATGGCTGGACATGCAGCAGCATCCTTCGGCCCGAGTGCAGCTTTGCAGCCGAAGCCCGATTTAGAGTCATGAGACCCGCAGGCCTTCGGGTCGGTTACGGCGGAGGTGACCGACGCAGGCCTGGCACAGGCGAGATTGTGCCGGAACCATTTCCGCCGCATACATCATTCAGGGCCTATAGCTCAATTGGTTAGAGCAGCGGACTCATAATCACTTAGAGGGGGGCTGGACGCGTTTGCCGGAACCTGTTTTCGCTTGTGTTTTACAGGGGGATTGGGATTTGGAGCCAAGCGGAGACAAGTCGCTCCAAGCGGGTACTCCCTACAAAATTCCCTACAACGGAACCCAGCGTCCCTTCAGTTCCGTCTGGCACTTTGGTCAATCCGAAAAAGCGTAGGCCGCAGGTTAGATCATCCCGCTCTAAGAGTTGGCCGCAACGTGTCGGAACGCTTGGTACGGCAGAATGACAGTCGTGTATAGTTCGGTTGTCCAACCAAGCCCATCCCCAGAGGTCCAATCTTGGCAAAGCGAAAGCAAGCCGAACCAGTTGCGCGTGCTATAGAACTTCTCTCGAAACAATCGTTCAATATTGACTTTTTTCGTATCGGACCAGCGGCTGGTGGTCCCGTAGAGTTTCGGAATGCTCTTCGGGAGATGATTGCACGACCCGGCGCGGGCCGCTCTGTTTTCCTGAGAGAGGGACGAGTTGACTTCCATCGGGGGGAAGAGCATGGCGTAATTATCGAAGGCGAGATCGGGCGAGTGCGGACTCACGATACACCTTCCATCGCTTGCGGTGACTGCTCTGTGCAAGAGATTGAGCTTGAGGAAGACCAAGGCATAACTGAGCGCACTGCGTTTTTGTTTGATCGTCAGCGTGGGGTTCTGGTGCTTCACTCGCGTCGAGAAGCCTTGAGTGCCTCTCGTATTTGCGAGCTTTTGGATCTCGTCGCGAAGAACCGAGAGGAGTTTTTCGAGTATTCAGTAATTTTGAATCCGAGTGCCGCCGACGATTACGCGCGTATGCAAAGCATTCGAGAGGTATCCGTCAGTTACACGAATGAAGCGCAAAACATGCGCCAACCGGATCAAACAACACTGGGTTTGCTGAAAAGCATGTCGATTGTTGAACCCGAAATTCTGACCGTTACGATGTCGGCACAGAGGACAAGACAGAGCCACTTGTCTATCGCTGCGGTAAGACGATTTGTTGCCAAGGCTCTTGCGCTTGGTGAAACGGGCGTAAGCATGGTTAACGTCCGAGGTTACGTTGGTGACACAATCCGGGCAATCGACCTGATCGAAGACAGACTTCGGGTGACCGTAAAAGAAGAGGTGCGCGGCCGGAATGCGAGCTATGAGCAGCGACGTAGAATTGTACGTGAGGCCTATGAGTCAAAAAAGGCGCTCCTCTAGCGGAGAATACCCATGTCTTCGAAATTCCGCGTTTGGTTCGAGAACGGTTATCCCACGGCTATGAGCTTATTGGCATTAGCTGTTGGCGCTGCTGCGTTCAGCAAATTTCCGAACTTGCAACCGCCTCTTTACGCTGGAGCCGCAAAACTTTTCCCGTCTGCACTCAATGTTGGGGCAATCTCTACCGGCTTTCTTGCAACTTCCCTTTCAATTCTATTATCCCTGTCAGGATCGCGGGTGTTTGTAAAGTTGAGGCGGGAAGGACATGACACCCGGCTCATCAAGTTCTTCAGTAGGGCTCTGGCAGTATCCTTTGCATGGTCACTTGCGTCAGCTTGGATGACAGCTCTTAATTTTGCGGCGGGCGGCCTCTGGCGTCACGCTGCCTTTCTGGCGTGGTGCTTCCTTTCGTTCTGTGCAGTTCTTTGTTACTACCGAGCGAGTCGTCTACTGACAGCCGTTCTGATGGCCCAGTCGCAAGTCCTACCGCTCCCTTCTAACGGCAAACGGCAAGATGACGAGAGGGAGCTGGAAATTTTGGCGTGAAGAAGGCAAGCGCTTCCAAGAATGCCTCTGGCCTACTCTGAACTTGCGACCACTCGCATCACCTGCGTTGCCGTCCATTGTCCACCCCGCGCGGTCGTTAGACCTGCCACGTTCATTCCATTGGCGATTGCCCGGAGCGACGCCGCACCGTTGCTCCGCAAATCTGCGATTACCGGGAGCAAATCATCCCGCCGTTTGGCCGCCGACTGCTGCCTCACAGTAGCGCTCACCCGCGTTCCCTTGGCCGCCATGCCCCTCATGCGCTCCAGGCTGCCTCTCTGCCCGCCCAATGCAACGCCGCGCGCTTTAGCGGCCTCTAGCGCCGCTTTGGTGCGGGCGGAAATCATCGAAGCCTCATGCTCCGCAACCGCCGCCAGAATGTGAACCGTCAGCCGATTCGCCTCCGGGAAATCGCAAGCGATGAAATCGACGCCCGATTCCATGAGCGACGAAATGAAATGGACGTTCCGGGCGAGACGGTCCAGTTTAGCGATTACCAACGTCGCACGATGCAACCGGCAAAGTCGGAGAGCCTCCGCAATCGCCGGACGGTCATTCCGCTCTCCGCTCTCCACCTCCACAACCTCTTGGACGAGTTGCCATTGTCCGCCATTCAGGTTACGCGAGACGGCTTCCCGTTGCGCCTCTAAGCCCAAACCGCTTGCACCTTGCCGCGCCGTTGAAACTCTCAGGTAGGAAATGAATTTGCCGTTTGCCATCGTCTCGCCTCGGTTACGTTTGCATCTACTAACGTAGAAGCAAATGTAACACACTCCACTTGCACATGGAAGCATTATGTTGTTTGCGCTTGTCCTTGTGAGTTCGCATGTACACTGACTCGCATACCCGAGAGAGAGGACGATTATGCGCTTACTAACGGCTTGTGCATTGCTTGGCTATTCGACCATCGCCTTAGCCTCCCCCAAACCTGCTCCGGCCTGCAAGGTGAGAATCCAAGTCGCCTACCTTGACCGCCTCGGAAACTTGAATCAAGGAATACCGGAGCGTAGCCAGAAAGATGTCGAAAAGCGCTTAGGTAAACTTGGCGACGTTTGTTACGCCGGGGATGGCAATGCTGGAGACCTTGTGATGTTCATCCACACCACCCCCGCTGTGTACCATGGGCATCACGTCTACACCAATACATCAAATACCTCTGCGGCTGCGACAAGCGGGGACGGCTCGGCTGCTGCTGCGGCAGCCTCAACAACGTCTACAACGGCAATCCCATACTCGGTGGACTACTCGGTGTTCATCCTTGATGTGGAATTGCCGCTCCCAGACGGAACGTTCAAGATCTTACATACGGTCGATCAAAAAGGGCTCTACAACACAATCTAGGAATCGGCTATGGGAAGGGTAAACACCCCATCCCCAACGCTATCGAATCCGCCGCTAGGTGGGTTCACGAGACCTATCTTGGACCCGGCTCACAGACAAAATGGTGAATGAATAATGCAGTTGGAGTCCCTTTGGACAGGGCGGGGGTTCCGCACCCCTCCCCCTATCTCCGATGGGTCGGGTAGCGTGACTGGTTGGGCGCGCACGGGACTCCCAAAATTAAAGGCTGTCCGACAAACAATCGTCATGGCTGGTTTTTCGGGTATCTAAAGACTATGGTTCGGTTGCGGCGTGTTGATGTGAGTCATTACGAGTCAGTCTTCCCGCAATCGGAGCACCTCATCAATGCTCATCCCCATCTTGGCGCTGAATGCGAAGTCGGACGCGCTACAGGCTTGCTCATAGTCCCGCGCCAGCTTCTGAAAGGTTCGATGGTGCATACCTTTGCGTCGAAATAGCGGGTCAAGCAAACATCCCCATCCCCCGCACCGTTCCCTGATCTTCCATGCGCGAGAGTCCGCTCGGTCGCCGGGAGACTCATGCTGGCATGGGTATGCAAGCCGATGGCAATGGCGACACGCAAAGATTGTTCCCCCATAGAGGATCGCAACGCGCCGCCCGCACCCTCTGACGGGGCAGCGAAACCAGACCCGCTCGCCCCCGTAGTGGCATGGCGTCCGTTCCAGCATCACGGGATATTCGTGGCTGATCCATTCGCCTCCGCGTTGCCGGGTACTGTAATCCAGAACCACGCGATCATCCTCGGGGCAAATTTTGATAATGCCCACGGCCTCGCCGTTTCGCGTCCACCCCCAACAGAAAGAGAAGCGCCGCTCCAGGAATCCACCGCGCTGCAATCGGCGCACATCGAGTTGCTTATAATCCGCCGTCGTGTCCCTTTCAAACCCGCGCCGTCCGCTTCCCCATCCCCCCATTTCCATGCCTCCCGTCGGATTTATCGAAATCAATAGGCAAATCAAACCTGAGCAGTATCCACCTGCCAAGGCTCTATTTAGTCCGCCATCTGATATCGTGCTGTCATGCTCGCACCCCTTCTCGCAGTCGCCATGCTGCAAACTGAACCAATCCCGGTCGCACAGAGGGGCTCATTCTTGTATCCAAAGTGTTTGGCTAACATTCGAGTGGTGGAAATGCCAACCACAGCCACAGTCGAATCAGATGTTGCCGCTGATGCAAATACCTGTCTCGACTATGTTGATGGATTCTTTGGGGCTATCGCTCTGACAAACAACCCAATTTGTGCGGATGGTGCGAGTTTGGGGACGATAATCAGAATCTATGTGGCATACATGCAGAAAAACCCAAAATTCATGGATGCTGACAAAAATCTTGGTTTATACGCTGCAATGATATCGGCCTACCCGTGCAAAAAGAAATGACAGTTAGTAGTTCACAAGTGGCTTAATTCATGGCGCGAGCATCCTCTGAAGCCTAATCCGCCGAACCTGTCGCCGTTCGTAGCTATTACGCCCGAAAAATCGAGACGCGCTCCCATCACGGAATGCACTCAGATTGCGACTGAATTGCACGTCATCAGGCATGGTATCGAGCGACTTCATCACATACGCCAGACCGTCGATTCCGTAGCGGTACGGTTCCACGTCCGCCGCCGAGGACGAGCGTTTCCCGATCAATCCCTGCCATAGCAGTTGTGCGTGGTCGCAATTCAGCCTATGGGCCGCCACCAGCGCCGCGTGGACGTGTAGCCGTGGTTGGCGCTCATACGCCTTGATGAAGCCCAGCGTGAGGCGACTGTGAGCTTGCACACCCGTAATCCAGCGATTGAACAATCCATCCAACCGTATGACAGAAATCTCAAAGGGAACCGTCAACGTAGCGAATACCTGAAGGGGAAGAATCGATTCCAGGTATCCCGCTCCCTGCTTCGCTTCCTCCGGGATAAATCGTCGCCTGCTCTGGCTCATAGACACACTTCTGTCCTTGGTCTCGCTCACCCGAATGCACATTCTCAGCGCATGGCCTCCGACGGTGTTTCGTGCGGAGGCTGTTCCGGCATTCCTGCGGTTATCAAACGGGGAGGGTTTGCAGACGGCATTCGTGCCGTTGCAGGGGAACCGTCGGAGGCTAATGCGCTCGTGAACCTGCCGCCGGAGACTTTCCGCCGTCTTCGATAACGCGCTCCAGCTCCGATTCGCGGATCATCGTCCGACTTCCCACCTTCGTCCGGCGCAACTTGCCGGAACTTAGCCATGCCTGAATCGTGTATTTGCTCAAACCGCCAAGCCTCCGGGCGGCCTCATCAACGGATAGAAGATTCTCCACTGTCTCAGTCCCTCCAAGGACTGACAACAGTTTCCCCTTGCCGATAACCCAGTGCAAGTGTATTGTAACGATCACATGAAGGCACGCACACAGACGTTACGCAAAGAAAACGAGGCGAGGGAGAGATTGTTGTTCGCTCCGCTCAGAGATCATGCAGATGACCCCGCACTACAGCGCGTCGATGAAATCTTGAGCTTGCTTGTTGCCGCTGATACGCACGTCAGGGAACGACTCAACTACGTTTACCTCGACCGGCGAAGTCTCCCCAAGTTGCTGGACGACCAGAAGCAATCTAAGCAATCGGAGCGTGCCTACTATCAAACGCTGGAGTTGCTCAACATAAAGTTGAGTAGGTATCAATGGACAGCAACTTTAGCAGGTGATCTCTATGGTTTTCGGAGTGCGATTGTCCCCGCCCAACGTGCGGGGAATAGTGAATATTCGGGGCGCAAACACTTCGATTACACCGAACTCAGGGAGTATTCGGAGTACACGGAATCATTTGTGACCCAGAGGGATCAATTATTGGCTCAAATGGGAAAACCTACTCGCCCTGAAAGGCCTCCGGCTGTTTGGAACTCGATGGAAATGCGCATGGTTTCATACCTGCTGGAAGCACTCGATAAAGGCGAAATCTCCCGGTTCCGGGGATGCTCCGATTGTCAGAATTGGTTTTACGCGACAACAAGCCACCAGCGATTCTGCGGAGAGACGTGTCGGCGACGTTACACGTCGAGCAGCCCCGAATTCAAACAGAAGCGGCGTGACTACATGAAGCACGTCTATAGACCCGACCAAAAGCAGAGGGACCAGCGGAGTCTAGCCGTTGCTAAGGGCACTGCGAAGCGCAAAAAAGGAGGAAACTAGGCCATGGCGATCTTTAAGCGCGGCACCGTCTATTACTTTGAGTTCGTCCACAATGGCAGACGATATTGCCAGAGCACCAAAGTCAAGAACCAGCGGGACGCAGGAGAAATTGAGCGAGCCTTTCGCACGGCACTCGCGAAGGGTGACGTTGGGATTGTCGCTCGGAAGACCGTCCCGACATTCAAGGAATTCTCCAAGACTTTCATGGATGCGATTCGGGTGCGCTCGGCAGACAAACCCGCTACGGTCGGATTCTATGCAGACCGCACCACTCGGCTGCTAAAATACCGCCCGTTGGCGGAGGCTCGACTCGATGCAATCGATGAAGCGCTGATAGAACGCTATGTGACCGCCCGCCGCGCCGTTGTACAGCCCGCCTCATGCAATCGGGAACTCGCGACGTTGCGCCGCGCTCTGAGGCTTGCAGAGGAATGGAAGGTCATAGTGAGAGCGCCAAAGGTCCGTCTCTTGAAGGGGGAACGGCAACGAACGTTCGTCCTGAACCTATGAGGATGAAGCGCGGTATTTGCAGGCGTGTCCGCCTTTGCTCCGGGACGTGGCATCCGTGATGCTCGATACAGGCTTGCGGATTGGTGAACTCCTGAACCTCCAATGGGAGGACATTCGATTTGAGCCGACGGGCGCGGCCAAATTCGGCTCCGTCAAGGTGCGAGTCGGAAAGAGCCAAAACGCCCAGCGGACGCTCTCCCTCACCGCCAGGGCCTCCGCCGTCCTATTTGCACGGCGCAAGGTGTCCAAATCGCCCTATGTCTTTCCGGGCAAGTGCGCGGACACCCCGATTCTGGTTACCAGTCTGAATCACCTGCATAGCCGGGTCCGTGAGCCGATTGTGAACGGGAAAAAGGCTCAGGCGTTTTCGAGCGAGTTCGTTCTCCATAGCCTCCGACACACGTTTCTAACCCGGCTCGGAGAGGCTGGGACCGACGCATTTACAATCATGAGGTTGGCGGGACACTCCAGCGTTACGGTGTCCCAACGGTACGTCCATCCAACACTCGATAGCTGCGAAACGGCATTCGAGCGGTTGGAGGCATTCAACGGGAGGGCAAATGAGAGGCTCCAAGGAAAACAGTCCCTACAATCCTCTCATCACCCGAATCGCCGCACGGCGTAAGTTGTTGAAGGGCCTATAGCTCAATTGGTTAGAGCAGCGGACTCATAATCCGTTGGTTCCAGGTTCAAGTCCTGGTGGGCCCACCATATCGTTCGGACACCAAGGATCCCGGTCGGCTCCCCGGTCAAGACAGGCAGGTTTGCTGCCTTCCGTGCAAACAAACCGCGATAGCGGAGGGAGCCAGTTCCACGCCGGGCGAGCTGCCCGGGCTACATCCAACTGGATGGGCTCGCCATCCAAGTGCCATGGTGTTTCATGCTCCGACCGCCGGTCGCGCGGAGCCCACCGCATCCCACCTCCGCGGATGAAAGGACGATCAATGAGCGCAACCACAAAGCAGCCGGATACCATGCAGGCTGACTCGGCCCAGGCCTTGCGGGGGCGAATCGAAGAGCTTGGTCCGTGGTTTCACAATCTGACATTGAGGGGCATTGAGACCGCACCCAACCATTTTCTGGGGGACTATCCGGAGGTCAAGTTTGCCAGCTTCCGCAATGCCATTCCGGAAGATCTGACGGGCATGAAGGTGCTCGATATTGGCTGCAACGCGGGATTTTACGCCATGGAGATGAAGCGTCGTGGGGCAGACCGCGTGGTGGGGATGGACGTCGACCTGCGCTATCTCCGGCAGGCCCGGTTCGCGGCGGAGGTCAACGGCCTGGACATCGAATTCCGCGAGTTGGCGGTGTGGGATGTTGCCACGCTGGGCGAACGCTTCGACCTGGTGATCTTCATGGGAGTGCTGTATCACCTGCGGCATCCCCTGCTCGCGCTGGATCTGATTCATGAGCATGTGGCGCGCGACCTGATGCTGTTCCAGTCCATGCAGCGGGGTAGCAAGGATGTGGCCCAGGTGGACGAGGACTATGACTTCATGGCGCCCGCGCCGTTTGAGGAGCCGGGCTTTCCAAAGTTGCACTTCATCGAACATCGCTATGCGCATGACCAGACAAACTGGTGGGTGCCGAACCGGGCATGCGTCGAGGCAATGCTTCGGTCCTGCGGCTTCCGAATCGAGGCGAGACCGGAAGACGAAGTGTACCTGTGCCGCTGGCAACCTGCTGCGGTGCCGCCTGATGGACCCCAATGCGTGTATCCCGTCAAAGGTTCGCGGTGAACTTGGACCTGCTGACAACGGAGGAGGTGCTTGCGCAGGCTGAGGCGAGGCTGCAAGCGCGCGTGCTCGATGCTGCGCTCGAAGGCTTCAAGGCCGCCGAGCATGCGGGTGCGGACTTCGCCCGCTGCGCGGCCGCTCGCTGGTTGTGCCATATGCTGCGGGGAGACTTCGCTGCGGCGTGGCGCGAGAGTGACGGCATTCGCGCATTCGGCGCTCCCGATCCACACCGGTTCTGGCAAGGAGAAGAGTTTGCGGGAAAGCGGCTGATCGTGCGCTGTCTGCATGGGTTGGGGGACGCGGTGCAGTTCCTGCGCTACGCGCCTGCGCTGCGGGCACGCGCAGCGAGCCTGACTGTGGAAGTTCCTCCCGCGCTCTTGGAGCTTGCCCCGATGTTCGACGGGGTGAACGAGGTGATCACGTGGGGAGAGCGGGCGCCTGCGCAGGTGCCCGAGTGGGACGTGCAGATGGAGATCAACGAGTTGCCTTATGTGTTTCGCACGGCGGCGGTGGAGCTCCCCTTGCGTGTGAGATACCTGCGGCTGCCGGCGGCGCTGCTGCGTGAGTCTGAACCGCGGGTGCGGGATGAGGGGAGCCTCCGCGTCGGCGTGGTGTGGGCAAGCGGAGAGTGGAATCCTGCGCGGAGCGTGCCGCTCGGACTTCTGCGGGAGATACTACGCACACCGGGTTGTGAGTTCTGGAATCTGCAGGGCGGACAGCAACGCGAGCAGTGGAGCAGTCTGGAACACCGCGCAGAACTGCATGCTGCGGCTGTGTGCGAGAGCAGTATCCCGCACCTGGCTGGAGTGATCGCGCAGCTGGATCTTGTGATCACACCGGACACGCTGGCCGCGCACCTGGCTGGTGCATTGGGAACGCCGGCATGGGTGATGCTCGAGTACGCCGCGGACTGGCGCTGGCAGCATGCGCGGACGGATTCGCCCTGGTATCGGTCCCTGCGGCTCTTTCGCCAGCGTGCTGCCGGCGATTGGAGCGGCGTGGTGCGTGAGATCAGGCAGGCGCTCCGCGCGCTGGCAAGCGCTAAAACAACGAACAGGCTCACGGAGCAGAGCATAGCGTGAACAAGATGATGAATCGGCTCGACCGGCCGTGGGACCGGTTTGACGCCTACCTCTTCGATATCGATGGAACGTTGATTCATTGCACAGACGCGATCCACTACTTCGCTTTCTGTGACGTGCTGACGACGCTGGTGGGAAGAGAGGTGACGCTGGAAGGCGTGACAACACATGGCAATGTGGATAATGGCATTCTTCGCGACGCCTTAGAGCGGGCGGGCGTCTTGGACGGCGGCTGGCGGGCAAGGCTTCCCGAAATCCATCGGACGATGGCGGAGTTCGTCGAAGCGCGGCGCGATGAAGTGAGACCCACGGTGCTGCCGCAGGTGCGAGAAGTGCTGGAGCACCTTCGGGGCAGCGGCGCGAGGCTGGGCGTAGCCACGGGAAATCTCGAACGCATCGGCAGGGTGAAGCTGGAGCGGGCAGGGTTGATGGGATACTTCAACCTTGGCGGAGGCTGGAGCGATGCGCATGATTCGCGCGCGGAGGTGTTTTGCGCCGCAGTCGCGAAGGTGCGCGCGGCGTGCGGGGCTGCGACTTCGATCTGCGTTCTGGGGGACACGCCGGCAGACATCGCCGCGGCGCGCGCCAATGGTTTGCCGGTGATCGCGGTGGCGACCGGGATCTACAGCTTCAAACAACTGAGCGAAGAGCAGCCGGAACTGTGTCTGCACTCGTTGTCGGATCTTGTGGATGCGTCCGCGCGGACTTAGAGGTACAGGTTTCAAGGATGTGTTCGAACTCCAGCGCGCGGTGGTGCGAGGTATGTTCGGCGAGAATGCGTTCACGGGCTCGCTTGCCGATGCGCCGGCGATCGCCATCGGAGAGATGAAGCAGAATATCGGTTGTCTCCGCGGCGTTGGCGGGGAGCAGGATCTCTTCTCCGGGTGTGAGGAATTGGTCGAGCCCGTCCCATCGATCCGAGAGAATGGCGGCGCCGCAGGCGGATGCCTCGAACAGGCGGACCGAGGGCGAGTAGCCCGCATTGATCATGTCGTCCCGGGTGAGATTCAAGGTGAAGCGCGACGAAGAGTAGAAGTCCGGGTGATCGGGCGGAGCCACATGGGTGAGTCGCCGCACGTTGGGCGCCCAGGGCACGTCCGATGGATACATGGCGCCGGCGACCAGGAAACCGGCGTCCGGAAGCGAATGCGCCGTTTGATTGAGCAGGCTCATCAGCTTGGGTTGGCGATCGCGGGCGTAGGTGCCCAGGTAACTGAGATCGTATGCGTACTCGGCACGGACGGCCATCGGCTTATAGAGGTCGGGATCGACCGAGCAATAGAAGGGAACAGCGCGCGCCGAGCCGAAGCGGCTTTCCAGCTCTTCGAGCGTTGGTCCTCCGGTGAAGCTGAGATAGGCCGCGTACTCAGGGATGAGCGAAGCCTCCAGGTACTCGCACTGCCCGTGGGCGCGGAGCTGTGCGATGGTGATGGGCGTATCGATGTCGTAGAACAACAGCGGCCCGGCACCGGCACCAAGCAGCGCCCGCGTGGCGCGGATGGCGTCCGGGAAGTATGAGCCGATCATCACCGCATCTGCAGCCTGGGCTTCGCGAACCAGCGAGGCCTCTTCCATCTCCCAGTCCTGATACAGGCGAACGGTGCAGAAGCGGGGCTCCGGGAGGTCGCGGTTGTTGCGGTACCACTCCACGTCCTTTTCCACGAAGCGAACGCGATGGCCCCGCAGCGCGAATGCCTTGATGAGCGAGCGATAGGTGGTAGCGTGGCCGTTACCCCAGGCGGAGGTGATCGTCAGGCCGAAGATGACGAGATTCATGCCAGAGCTTCCTCAAAGGCACCGGAGGCGAATCCCGGCACATGCTTCCAGTCGGACATGGTGGCTGCAGAGTAGGTCTGGGGGCCGATCTCTCCACGGCGCCGTGCGAGGCACTCGCGAAAGGCGAAATCCGCCTGAGCTGCGCGGAAGGCGTAGGAATGATCGCGCAGGCCGCGCAGGCGGAAGCGTTCGCCGATGGCGCGGCGGGACTGTGCATCGTGTTGATGGAGCGCGGCTGCCACATCTTCGGCCGTGCGCACGACGATGATCTCGCTTACCGGCTCGAAGCAGTCGCTGATGCCGGGCCAGTCATCGCATAGCAGGCAGGCTCCGGCGCCCGCGACTTCAAAGACGCGCGTGGGTGGAGAGTAGCCGAAGTCCGCCATGGACGCGCGGTTGATGTTCATCACCATGCCGGCGGAGCAGTTGACGCGATTGTGGGCGGCGGTGGGCACATGACCGATGTACCGAACGTTGGCAGGCATCGGCTTGCCAGCCCAGCCTTCGCCGCCGAGGAGAAAGCGCTGATCCGGCGCGAGTTCGGCGGCGCGCAGGAACAGCTCCTCCACGCGCGCCTCACGATCTGGCAGACGATTTCCAAGAAAGGCTACATCGCACAGCAGATCGGGGTCCGGCGCGACCGGGTGGTGAGTCTCGGGATCAAGCCCGTTGTACATGCTGTAATAAGCGAGAGCACCAAACTCAAGAAAGCCATCGCGGGCCCGGGGACCGCCGCCATAGGTAAGGATCGCGTCGTATCCGGAAGCCGCGTGGCGCAGCGCGTCAGCCTCATCGGCACGCATGCGCCCGATGGTGGCGGGGGCGTCCACATCCCAGATGAAGGTCATGGCGCGGGGGCCGCATTCGGCGGGAATGCGAGCTTCAAGCGCGGCATCATCCACGCCGATGCCGGAGTGCTTGACGACAAGATCGGCCTGCGAGGCAAGTTCCAGCATGCGATCGAGGTCAGTGGTGGGTTGATAGACGATGGAGCGCACATAGCTGAAGTCGTCGGAGTCGCGATGCTGCTGCCGGCCGTATGCGTCGGGCTCCGCAAACGTAATGCTGTAGCCGAGCCGCGCCAGGTATTTGTAACAGCCACGGTAATAGGTCGCGGCGCCGTTCCAATATGAGGAGACGATGCTGGACCCGAAGGCAAAGATCTTCATCGCAGCACCTCCTCGCAAATGGCGGTAAGCTCCTGGGCGCGATGCCGGCAGGTATGCCGCGCCAGGACTGTTTCCCGGCCCCGTGCCGCCAGGTCTTCCGCGGCGCTGGGATTGCTCAACAGATAGCGCAGGGCTTCAGTCATGCGCGTGCCATCTTGCGCAAGGAGAAAATCCCCTGGTCGGAAGAGCTGCTCGGTGTCTTGCCAGGGCGCTGACGCCAGGGGAATGCCGCAGGCAAGCGCCTCAAAGACCCGAATGGTGGGGATGCCGGTCATCGCGGCGGCGTACTGTTGCCGGGGCACGTGGACCGTCACCCGCGACCGCGCATACACCTCGGGCGCATCGAGATTGGCAAGATATCCGCCATAGCGCACACCGGCCTGGCCCAGACTCGCAAGCGCCTCTCTTGGATAGCGCACTCCGTAGACGACGGTCTCCGCCAGCGGACGCAACGCAGCCGCAGGCTGCAGCAGGTACTCGCAAAGCTCGCGCGAGCGTTCGCCGTCCCCCCAGTTGCCGATCCAGACGATTGTTTCCTCGCATTCGCTTTCGGAGTTGGGGCAGAAGGCTGTTGTGTCGGCGGCTTCATGGAGGGTCCATACATGGCGGACATGGAACCGCTGGCGGTAGATCGTGGCGAGCGCCCTACCGAAGGCGACGATGCCGTCAAAGCCGCGCAGACTGAAGCGCTCGATTTGTTCCGGCGATGAAGAGGCTCGGTGATGGGTATCGTGGAAGAGCAGTTTGTAGCCGAGTTGCTCGCGAAGATGGAGCAGGGTGCGGGCCATCGATGGCGGATTCCATTCATGCAACAGGACCACATCGACGCCGCGGAGGCGGTCGCGCCAAAGTTCCTCAGGGTCAAGCGGGGAATAAGTCTGCAGGTCGATGTCTGCATAGGTCTGCGCAAAGCGCTGCAAGGATTTCTGTCCGGCGGGCTCGGTTTGCAGATTGTCAATCGACCACTCACTTTCAGGCTCAAACGCGTTGACCTGATGTCCCAGGCCGCCAAGCGCCCGCAGGAGTCCGCGCAGGAAGTGAGCATTGCCATTGTTCCAATCGGAACGGAGGCTGTGGGCAAAGTATGCGAGTCGAAGCTTAGAGTGCATCGACAACAAGCTCCTCCAATGCTTCGTCGCTCTCGTTGTCGTCTGCAAGTAGAGAGTGGTAAAGCGCCAGGTAACTGGAGGTCATGCGTTCCGCGGTGAACTGTCGAGCCCGTGTCGAGGAGGCAAGCTGCGCCTGATGTAGCGCATCGGGATCGATAGAGAGCGCGCTCAGGAGTGCCTCCAACTCGGCTGCATTCTTGAAGTAAAGCGCTGCGTCTCCCCAGACTTCGCGCATCGAATCAAGATTCCGGGCGAGCACCGCGCAGCCGCACAGCGCGGCCTCCAGCGGAGCGAGACCAAAAGGCTCATACACCGACGCAGCGATGTAGACGCTGCTCTGCTGCAACAAGCAAGCAAGCTCGGTCTCACCCAGGCGGCCCAGGAATGTAACTGCCGAAGGAAGCGCCATCGGTGCGCCATCGAATGATGCTTCCCCTGCCAGCATCACCGGCATGGAGGAAGTGATCTGGCGCAAAATGGACAAGCCCTTAGCCTCATCCCACAGGCGACCGGCCGTGACCGCCTGGAGTTTGCGCTGACGTTCGGGAGTGTCGCAGGCTGGCATCGTTCGGCCGTTATAGATCACTTCGGAACGACAGTTCACATGTAAATGCTGCCGGAGTGCATGATGCATCCACCGCGTTGGAGCGACGACAGCGTCTGCGCCATCCAGCCCTCGCTGTACCAGATTTCGATATCGATCCAGCCACCCCGATCCGTTCAGCAGGTCTGGTTTCGCGGCTGCAGCCCAGCTCATCACGTCGCTGTGCGCAGTGATCACCTTGGGGAGATCGAGCTCGAGTGCACCCCAGCAGAACTGGCTGCTGTGGAAAATATCTGGAGAGAAGCGGCGAATGACCTCATGGAGGATCTTGTCGCCAGAGGCGAACACCGTATCGTTCTCTTGCATCCACTCAAGCGGGACGTCGCACGGTTGATAGTCGAAGGACCTGCTCCATCTTCTGGCGGTCTGCGCCAACCAGGCGCTCTGTGATGAAACTGGGGCTCGCCCGAAGCTGACGAGGGCCACATCATGCCCCAGTGCCAGCAAACCTTCGGAAAGTTCTCGGGTAAAGGTCCACACGCCACCGACGGTGTCGGTCGTCAGCAGGACGCGCATGCGAACTCCTGTGCATCGGCCTCTAACTCAGCAAGAGGTCGCGGAGCCTGCTCCTGAATATCGCTCCAGCCCCTGGCTGAGAAGAGCTGCAGGTAGTGCGCATGGGCGCGCTCCCATGCCTGCTCATCCGGCTGGGCGCCGAAGGTAGTGACGTACTCCGGACTGCCGGGGAAAGGAAACATCGGCACCGGCTCGGAGACCCAGACGCCATGCGCCTTCAGGTTGCTCTGCCAGGCGGCGACCTGCTGCGGATCGTCTTCGGGCACTTTGATGAGGTTGGCCTGCACCCATGGGATGCGCCGCTTCGCATACACGAGGAGTTCCGTGATGCGGTCGGTGGTGATGCGGCAGTTCTTGTTCATCGCATCGCGGCCTTCGTTGGTGATGGACTCAATACCGCACTCGAACGAGACGCAGTGAGCTGCTGCGAGCAGATCGAGCGACTCCTCGTTCCATAGATCGATGCGGGTCTGGAAACCGATGGAAACGGGGCGGCGCGCGAGCTCTTCGAGCAGCACACGTACCTGCTTGCCGACGCCGAAGATTTCGTCGATGAAGTAGATGTAGTCCACACCGCGGGCGATGAGCTGGTCGATCTCCGCCAGCACCGCAGGAAGCTGGCGCTCTCTATATTTGTTGCGGAAAAGCGTCTTATTGCAGAAGGTGCAGGAGTACGGGCAGCCGCGAGCGAACTCCACCTCCGCCCCGCGCTTGAGGTGATCCGCACCGTTGCCGGGGAAGATGTGATGCAGGTGGGAGTGGCGCTCCACCGGATAGTCTGAATAGTCGAGTGCCGGTACCGCCTGCATATCCACGACCCCCAGACCGGGTGTGCTGTGATAGGCGCCGGTCGCTTGATCGCGCCAGCAGCAACCCGGGATCATCTCCCACGGCAGCGTAGCAAGTTGTGGAAGCGTCTGATCCGGTTCTCCCCGCAGCACCACGTCGGCGCCTGTCTTCTCCATGGTTGCGCGCGGCGTGACCGATCCATGCGGCCCGATGATTACGACCGTGCTTTTGCGCTGAAGCGCTGAGATCCAGCGGCGCGGCAGGCGGAGTTCGGGCTGAGGACAGCGCCAGAAGAGGTAGGAAGGGGCAGTCGGGATCACCAGGAAATCTTCGGCAAAAGGTTCAAGCCGCTGCAATACCTGCTCGTGAGCCAGGTCTTCCATGAGCGCGTCAATCAGCAACACCTCGTGTCCGGCGGCGCGAAGCATCTCCCGGGTGGAGAGCAGTTCAAGTGGGAAATGAGGCTCGCGGCAACCGAAGTATGTTGAGCCCGCAAAAGTCCAGTTTGGATTGACGAGAGCGTACTTCATGCGACGCCCTCGGTCATCAACTGGGCCGTGGGCAGGAAGTCGCGACGCTTTTCTTCCCCGGTAATCTCAAGTTGATTGGCATGCCAGAAGTCTTCGATGGAATCCAGCGTGTCGTGGAGTGAACGGCGCGGCTTCCATCCCGTCATCGCCTCCAGCTTGCCGGTTTCCGAGATGTAGAGAGGCTGATCGCCGGGCCGGACGGCGGTGTACTTCAAGTGCAGTGGCCGGCGGGTGCGGCGCTCGCACTCCCGCAGCATCTCGATGACCGAGATGCTGCGCTCCATTCCGCCACCCATGTTGAATACCTCTCCTCGCGTGACCTGCCGGTGAGCACGGGCCGCCATCATGGCGTCGATGAGGTCGTAGACGTGGAGTACATCGCGCACCTGGTAGCCGTCGCCGCACACCGTGATGGGCCGGCCTTGCAGAATGGAGTAGAGGAAGTGGGCGACCCAGCCTTGATCTTCGTTGCCGAACTGCCTTGGGCCTGCGATGCAAGACATGCGGAACACCACGGTAGGGAGGCCGTAGATGCGTGCATAATCTCGAACATACTGGTCGGCCGCGCCCTTTGAGCAGCCGTACGGAGAATGGAAGTCCAGCGCTTCCTGTTCGGTGACACCCCGAAATTCCGGCCTGCAGGCCGTATAGCGGGTTCCACTGACTGCGACCGGAACATTCTCCAACGAGCCGTAGACCTTGTTCGTCGAGGTAAACAGCACGAAGGGCTGCCTGCCGGAGGCGCGTGCCCCCTCCAGCACGTTGAAGGTGCCCAATGCATTCGTTTCGAAGTCGCTGGCCGGGTCTTCGACTGAGGTCGTGACTGCAACCTGTGCGGCCAGATGATAGATTTCGCTGACATCCCGCGTCGCCTGGCGCACAGCCTTTGCGTTGCGGACATCACCCTCAACGATCTCCACCCGCGACCGGTCGGCGAGCGAGCGGAGCCACTTCACGTTACTCAACACTCCGCGCCGGGATAGATTATCAAAGATCCGCACCCTGAGATCCGGTCTGGCGAGCAGGCGCTCGACCAGGTTGGAGCCGATAAATCCAGCTCCACCAGTTACCAGAACGACCTCCTTGCTGACTGCCTCCATCGATTGTTCCTTCCCCTGTAGAACGCTCTGGCTGAACCGCCGCCGTATTGCAAGTGTCTAAATGACCCACTCAGGCCGTCAAGCCAAACGTGCTGAGTTCCTTGAGCATAACCTCAGCCTTATCCTCGGCCTCTTGTCCACCCAGCCATTCCGCCAGTTCGCGGAAGCCCTGTTCGTGGCTGATGCGGGGCTCATAGCCAAGCAGCCGCCTGGCCTTTGAGATGTCTGCATAGCAGTGGCGAATGTCTCCAGCACGAAATTTGTTGGTGATCACGGGTGCCCGCTCTTGACCCAGTGCGTCTGCGAGCAGCTCCGCGACGTGCCGGATCGAGATCGGAGTTCCACTGCCCACATTGATGACCTCCCCATCCGACTCAGGCCGTTCCATCGCAAGCAGGTTGGCCTGAACAATGTCATGAATACTCACAAAGTCGCGCATCTGGTCGCCATCCTCAAACACCAGCGGCGATTTGCCGTTCAGCATGCGCGAGGCAAAGACCGCGGCAACTCCGGTATAAGGATTCGAGAGCGCCTGACGGGTTCCGTAAATGTTGAAGAAGCGCAAGGCCGTGACCGGAATGCCGTAGTTGCGGCCGTAGATCAGGCAAAGCTGCTCCTGGTCGCGCTTTGAAAGAGCATAGACAGAGTTGATCTCGGACGGCTTGTCTTCGCGGGTGGGAAGGGGACGCAGAAGACCAGAACATGCTTCACATTGGAGGTTCCATTCGCCGCTTCGGAGCTTCGCGAGAGAACGCACGGGAGGCGCTGCGTGCTGACCGCATTCGCTGCAGACATAGCTGCCTTCACCGTAGATGGACATGGAGGACGCAACGATAAGCTTTTCGGGCGTGTATTTGGCATCGAGCATGGCCTGCAGTAACTCGGCCGTGCCCTGCGTGTTCACGCTCATGTAGCGGCTGATCTCGTACATGGATTGGCCGACACCAACCGTGGCCGCGAAGTGAAAGACCACGTCGACGCCACGCAGTACCTCGCGCACACGGTTCGGGTCACGAACATCCCCGACGATGAGCTCCACATCGCGGGAAAGGTAATCCGGCAGGCCGTTCTGGTGCACCTGGGGAGTGAGGTCGTCGAGGATGCGAACTTCGTGGCCGGCTTCCAGGAGGCCATCGGCCAGATGGGAGCCTACAAACCCGGCGCCGCCGGTGATCAGCACTTGTTTGCTCATAGGACGGCGAGTGACTCCCTCATCGATGAAGTTGAATTGACCGTTGCGACAGCCGGGGCATAGCGCTCCGCGGCCCACGCCGCGAAGTCGGCAAACTGCTGGTTGTCGATGGGCGGACTGGTGTGGTGCGGCTCCAATCCAAGATGAGCGGGGGTAAAGCAAAGTGTAAGGGCAACGTTGAAAGAAGCCAGTGCTTCCATCTGGCGATCGAACCAGTCCACCGCATTCGGCCGGAACCAGTCGGCCCAGCTGAGCCCGGTGCGCAGATACTTCACCTCGTGGTCCTTCATCCAGGCCACCGCATCATCAAGCCGCGGATCTTCAAAGTGGAACCATTGACAAAATCCCACGCTGCTATCCTGCGGGAAGGCGTCCGCGGCGAGCTTCGGGGTGCCGTCACTCTTCAGCAGCCCGAGGTAGTAGTGACGATAGTAAGAGGAGCCTTCGGCCTCTTTGTGGCGTGTCTCCGCCGGCCAGGTCGGAGGGAGATCGTACAGGCTGTACCAGTGAATGCGATCTACTTCCGGACGAAGCAGGCTGAGCGTCCGGTTCAATCCAAAAGCCTGGATCTCCTCCGCTCCAAACGATGACGCTCCTACCTCCGTAACCCACACCGGCTTGCCACTGGTGTGGCGAGCTTCGCGAATGCGCTCAGGCCACTCGTCGATGTTCCAGTGGTTCCAATCGAGCGGAAAGCCATGAACTCCAACCATGTCCACGGAGTTCATCACTCCTTGCGCGCGCATCAACCGCAGGAAGTCGCAATCGCAGGACGAGACTCCGCCCAGCACAATAGGAACCGCGCTGTTCACGTCGCGGATTGCCGCCGAGGCCAGTTTGACCATGTCACCGAAGCGCGTCCAGCCGGGATCGAGCTGGAAGTTCCAGTGCGAAAGGTTGTTGGGTTCGTTCCACAGCACAAACGCTTCGACCATTTGCCGAATCCAGGGAAAGTTGTGTCAGCTAGCGAACAGTTGGTACGGTCGTACGACAGAATAGCCCGGCGGCACAACCTGTAAGCTTCGAGCGAAGCTACAGTTCGCACGTTCCGCAAGGCATGGACACTCTGAAGGTAAATTGAAGCTGCGGGTTGCTCGGCAGAGTCGAGACGCCTCAAGCCGTTCAACCTGGAACGATCGGAAGACGACAATTCGACGAACTTCGCGGTTTGCCGCGACGGCCAGGAGGATCGTTCCCCCGCACTGGGTGGATTTCTTCGGCTGCGCTCCGCCGCTCATCAGCAATGGGTCCAGGAGAGTAAAGGTGGGTGCAGGCGCAACTTCCATGTACTCGAAATAGGGGATTTGGAACAGAGAAGTGTCCTGTGAGTCTTGGCCTCGGCTCCCAGCTCACACTCGTCCAAGCTCCTGTTATTGCATTCAAGGACGATCACGTTTCTTGTATCATCAGAGGCTTACAAGCGATTCCCGCCAACTGATCATGCCGTAGTTCCAGGTTCAACCGCCGATCGGCCCATCCTCCCTCCTGCTTCAGAAAGGCGCTGCCTATGTCCGACGCAAACAAGCTGACCTCGAAGGAAGTGGTCGACATCACCCGCTCGACCAACTATGGCACCTGGCGCTTTCAAAGGAACTGGAATCCTCTGCACATCGTCGACGCGAAGGACTGCACCATCGTGGACGGCGCGGGCAAGGAGTATCTCGACTTCAGCTCGCAGTTGATGTGTACCAACCTTGGGCACAAGAATCCCGCGGTCGTCGCGTCCATCGCCGCGCAGGCGGAGCAGCTTGCCTACGCCATGCCGGGCTACGCGACCACGGCGAGGGCGGAGCTTTCAAAGCTTCTGCTGGAGGTGCTGCCGGCCGGCCTGAACAAGTTCTTCTTCACCACCTCTGGCACCGACGCGAACGAGGCCGCCTTCAAGATCGCCCGCATGTTTACGGGCAAGAGCAAGATCATCGCACGTTATCGCAGCTATCACGGCAGCACCTCCGGCAGCATCGCCGCGACGGGCGACCCGCGCCGCTGGCCCATGGAACCGATCGGCGGCAAGCAGCACGGGGTGATCTTCGCGCCCGAGACGAACTGTTACCGCTGTCCCATCCGGCACACTTACCCGGCCTGCGGCATCGCCTGCGCCGACTACCTGGAACACATGATCCGCAACGAGAGCGACGTGGCCGCGGTGCTGGTCGAGCCGATTGTCGGCACCAACGGCGTCATCGTGCCACCGGACGAGTACATGCCCAAGCTGCGCCGCATCTGTGATGAGACCGGCGTGCTGCTGATCGCGGACGAGGTGATGGCGGGATGGGGACGCACCGGCGAGTGGTTCGCCATGGACCACTGGAACGTGACGCCGGACATTCTGACCACCGCCAAGGGCATTACCAGTGCCTACGTGCCGCTGGGGCTGTGCGCGACGTCCGCAAAGATCGGCGCGTTCTTCGAAGATCACTACTTCGCTCACGGCCATACCTATGAGGCACATCCCATGACGCTCGCCCCGGCGGTCGCGACCATCCACGAGATGCAGCGGCTCGGCCTGGTCGAACGCGCGGCGGAACTCGCGCCATACGTGGAGCGCAAGTTGCAGGAGCTGAAGGCGAAGCACCCCAGCATCGGCGACGTCCGCGGCAAGGGTCTCTTCTGGGCCGTCGAACTGGTCAAGAATCGCGCCACCAGGGAGCCGTTCAACGACTACACCGACAAGATCGCCGGCAAGCCGCTGGTGGTGGATCAGATCGCGGGAAAGTGCATGGCCGATGGCGTCATCATCCAGGCCTGGGTGTCCCACTTTGTCATAGCGCCGCCACTGATCGTCACCCTGGCCGAAATCGATCGCGGCATCGACACACTGGAGCGGTACCTGGCGATCGCCGACGCGCTGGTGGAAGCGGATGTGGAGCCATTGGTCGAGCTGGCGACGACTTCGAGTGCGACAAGCGACAGCTAAGCCCTTCGTAGCAGTACGGAAAGTGACGCCGCTTCGCGACGCAACCCCACAGTGCTCGCCAGGATCCCTCCGTAGTCCTCACCCTTGGGCGCTTGGTTCTTGTTCCCGCAACCCTCGACCGCGTACTCTCATACCGTGTTCCTCGGGAGGACTTCCATGCAGCGCTTCCGCATCGCCCTCGCAGTTGCCGCTTTCGGTCTACCCTTCATGGGATTCGCACAACTCACTCATCCGCCTAGCGGCCCCGGCGCAGAGGCGCTGGCAGCCTATGATCGTGTGAAGCCGAATATCCTGAAGGCCGCGGACCGGATGCCGGCCGAGGACTACGCCTTCAAGCCGACGCCGGACATCCGCACCTTCGCCCGAGTGGTCAATCACGTCACCGAGGCGCAGATGCACACCTGCACCGCGCTCAATGGCGATCCGTTCGACCCCAAGTCTGTGCCAGCCGATACCGCCGAGAAGGCCACCATCGTGGCGGCCCTCAAGGCTTCGTTCGACGAGTGCGACAAGGCCTACACGGGGCTCGACGCGCATCTCCTGGAGGTTCTCACGCTGGGACCGGTCAAGCGCTCACGGATCGGCCTGGCCTGGGGCAATGTCTCGCACGACAACGAACAGTATGCGACCCTCGCGCTCTACCTGCGGCTCAAAGGACTGGTTCCGCCAAGCTCCGAAAAATAGTCAGTACTCCAGGATGTGCGGCGCCGGATAAGTCAGTTCGCCGCTCTTCTTCAGGTAGTACATAAAAATAGGGTCTGGCCGCGGCTTGCCCGCCACGCTCACGTGCGCGGCAACGATGATGCCGGTACCGAAGGTGCCGCTTCCATCCGTCTTCGAGATGTCAATGTGGTGCGCAGTAATGGGTCCGCCAAGGTCGCTGTCCGTGGTCCAGTCCTCCTGGAAGCGCTTTTCCGGATAGTCCTTGTATTTCTCAGGGTGCTGCTGCCAGTCGGCATCGTGATTGTAGATGCCGTATGCCTTGTTGTAGTCCTTGGCTTCGAGCGCGTTGAAAAACTGGCTGACCCTGTGCTCGGCCGGCAGGTTGCTGAACAACCAGCCGTGACCCAGCAGAAACCCGGCCAGCGTAAGCAGAACCAGCAACGCAAAACCAGAGGCAGAACTGATCAGAATGACATTTTTCAGGTGTTCCTTGCGTTCGTTGTAGGCAGGCGCATTGAGCAGGGTCATGGCAAAACCTCTCGTTCCTGTTGTGTGGAACTCTCTTCCGGATCTCTCTGGCAGCCGTCCGGTCTCACTGGTCCCGTCGTCACCTGGCCTTCGCCGGACGGAGGCGGGCATCTGTCCGACGGAACGGTTGCTGCACCATTCTGTTAGACACCATACCGCTTAGGTTGGTCTCCCGGCGGCCCTGACTGGAGCAGAGATGCTTCACGCAGCAGTTCGCACTCCACGGAGTTCTGAATGAGATAGACCGAGACCACGTCGAATCGAATCGGAACGGGCCCGTCCGGGCGCTTCGGCAGGGTGCGACGGTAAGCCCGGGCGAGGTCGCGCAGCACCCTGCGCTTGGATTCGTCGATGGCGGAGGCGGCCGGCGTCAGGTCGCGGGCAGTGCGGGTCTTCACCTCGACGATGGCCAGCGAATCCCCCTCCCACGCAACCAGGTCCAGATCGCCGCGCAGGTCAGGCGCATGCCAGCGCCGTTCCGTCACCACGTATCCCTGCTGCCGCAGGAAGAACAGCGCTTCAAACTCGCCGCGTTCGCCGGTGAGCAGGTGCGGCGCCCTGGGGTAGCGAGAATGGACATGCCGGCCCAGCCGCTGCAAGCGCAACAAGCCCCAGCGCTGGGCTCGCAGCCATACGGGTTCGAAGAAGCGATATGCTCCTGCCGTGACCGGCATCGTCGCCATAGGCCACTATACGCCCGGTGCGACTGGGCTCGAGAGCGCCCAGTCTCGGCCCGTTGCCTCCACCAACTCAACTCTGCGATACTTGATTGTGCACACCACGCACAACCCAAGAACAACACAGAAGAGGTCGCGGACATGTCTGCAAAGTACATCTTCGTAACGGGCGGCGTCGTGTCTTCCCTCGGCAAGGGCCTGGCCGCGGCCTCCATCGGCTGCCTGCTGGAGGCGCGTGGGATCAAGATCAACCTGATGAAGTTCGACCCCTACCTGAACGTCGATCCAGGCACCATGAGCCCGTTCCAACATGGCGAAGTCTTCGTCACGGACGACGGAGCCGAGACCGATCTGGACCTCGGCCACTACGAACGTTTCACCCACGCCCGGCTCACCCGCGATAACAATCTCACCACTGGACGCATTTACGAACAGATCATCACCAAGGAGCGACGCGGCGACTACCTCGGCAAGACCGTTCAGGTCATCCCCCACGTCACCAACGAGATCAAGAACGCCATGCGCAAGGTTGCGCAGGACTGCGAAGTCGCTATCGTCGAGATCGGCGGCACGGTCGGCGACATCGAATCGCTTCCCTTCCTCGAAGCCATTCGTCAGATGCGCCAGGAACTCGGCCGCGAAAACACCGTCTTCTGCCACATGACGCTGGTTCCCTGGATCGCCGCCGCCCAGGAGCTCAAGACGAAGCCGACCCAGCACTCCGTCAAGGAGATGCTCTCGATCGGCATCCAGCCCGACATTCTGCTCTGCCGCTCCGATCGCGCCGTACCCCGCGAGATGCGTTCGAAGATCGCCGCCTTCTGCAACGTCGAGGACAAAGCCGTCATCATCGCCCGCGATGTACCCTCCATCTACGAAGTTCCGCTCAATCTCGCCGAGCAGGGAGTCGACGCGCTGGCGCTGAAGTACCTGCACCTCGACCTCCGAGAAGTGGACCTGAGCAAATGGCAGGATATCGTGCATCGTGCCTACAACCCGATTGACGAGGTCTCGATCGCCATCGTAGGCAAGTACGTCGAGTACGAGGACAGCTACAAGTCGCTTAAGGAAGCGCTGGTGCACGGTGCGCTGGCGCACAACCTGAGACTGCAAGTGACCTGGATCGAGGCCGAAGGGCTCGAATCGCACAACTACGCGCACCAACTCGCCGGCTTCGACGGCATCCTGGTGCCCGGCGGCTTCGGCAAACGCGGCATTGAAGGCATGCTCAACGCCATCCGCTACGCCCGCGAGAAGCACGTTCCATACTTCGGCATCTGCCTGGGTATGCAGACCGCCTGCATCGAGTACGCGCGAAACGTCTGCGGCCTGGCGCACGCCAACTCGGGCGAGTTCGACCCCGCCACCCCGCACCGCATCATCTACAAACTGCGCGAGCTGACCGGGGTGGAAGAGATGGGTGGCACCATGCGCCTCGGCGCCTGGACCTGCGTGCTCGAACCCGGATCGCTGGCGGCTAAGGCCTACGGAACCACTGAAATCTCCGAACGCCATCGCCACCGCTACGAATTCAACCGTGAGTACGAGGCGGTGCTCGTCGGCGGCGGCCTGCGCCTGACCGGTACCACGCCCGACGCCACCTACGTCGAGATCGTCGAGATCCCTGGGCACCCGTTCTTCCTCGGCTGCCAGTTCCACCCCGAGTTCAAGTCCAAGCCGCTGGAACCGCATCCGCTCTTCCGCGAGTTCGTCGGCGCCGCCTACAAGCATCGCGAACTGCACGCTGGCAGCATCATCCACGAGGCTGAAACCCCTCACACCGCCGTTCCCGCCGCCAAGGCTTAGACCCACGGCCGTCATCCGGGGAGCCGACGGCCATGGTATCTTTCTCCATTCTGGAGGGAATACCGGTGCGGCTTCTCATCCGATTGCGGCTCTTCTTCAGCAGTTGGACCGGGATCCTGCTCTCCGTGGGCATCGCGCTGTTGGCGCTGGTGGTCGCCGGGCTGGCTTTTGGCTGGATACCCGGCCTGCCGCAGAGCCGCGAAAAGAACATCACCGCCTTCTACCCGCCGCATGCTGATGCGTTAGGCGTCTCGTTGTTCCTGCAGCCACCGCTGGCGACCCAGGTGCTAGGCGAAAGCCAGTTGATTCCCCTGCAGTTCACCAGCCACGAGAAGACACCTGCGCAGGTCAGCGACCTGAGCCTGCTCCAGCCGGAGCAGGAGTGGTGCTTCGAGCTGACGCCGTCGCCGGCTGTAGCCCACGGCACCGTGCCGAAGCTCATCCTGGAACCCGGTCAGACGGTCGCGCTGCTCTACCGCTTGCATGCACTGGGTGACCGCCCCGACTGCCGCGGCCAGCGCCAAGTCGTCTTCAGCTACAGCTGGCTGGCAGCGGCACCGGCTCCTCACCCGGCGCCGGCCGTGCGTGCCCGGCGCGGCAAGCGGAAGCATGGCTCGCGACAGCGGGGACGCAGTTCGCGCCGCGGGCAGCCGGTTACCCCACCGGCCGCGGCTCCAGCGCCCCTGCTAGAGCGCGCCTCCATCTCCACCAGCCCCATCGAGCTGGTCACCCCGGTCACCCGCGCCTGGGAGCGCATCTTCCACGTGGTCGGCCTGATCCTGGCTGCAGTCCTGCTGCCGGTCTTCATTGCGCTGCTCAACGCCAGCTACCAGGATTCGCAGCAGAAGCGCGAAAGCCGCCATCGCCGGGCGGACAAGGCGCGCGAGCTGCGGCAGCAGGTGGCCCAGCAGAAACAGGACATCTGGAAAGCCATCTTCCCAGGCATGCTCATCCTTACGCAGCAGCACTATCTTCCGCTGCTGCGCCGCATGGATTTCCTCACCGGCGCCATCAAGCCCCTGCTGCAGGCCACCCGCGCCCACCCGGCAACACAATCCCAGGTGCTGCTGTTTCTCGATCGCGTCATCCTCTTTCGCGCTCAGACCCGCGCCCTGCAAAAGACTTTTGGCGGCTATCACTTTCGCAGCAAGCCCGGCGAAGAGCTCTACGGAACCCTGGAAGATATCTTCTGGTTTTCGCTGCTGTTCGACCAAAACTCACCGGAATATGCCGCCCTCGCCACCTTGATCGAAAACGCCTTCCCCAACGCAGCCACGGTCAAGGACGCCTTCGTGCCCCCTGTCGCGGGGACCAGCCCTGCGACCGAATACTCCACGGTAGCGGCCGCTATGGCTTTGCTCTCCGCTGACGGCCACAAAGTCAAGGCAGTCTCAGCCGCGCTTACCATGCTGCAGCAGGTACTGGCCTTCGAGTGCGACCGTCCTCTTTATCCCGAGTGGTACAGCGACCCGCCGCTATTCCCATACGCTGAGTTCGCACAGCATGCGAGCGATCTGCTCGCCGCCCCTTCCCTGCATTCTCAGGCCGCGGCATTTCAGGAGCTGGTCACCAGCTACCTGACCAGCATTCCGAAGGAGTGCCGTGTCCCGTAGCGTGCTGCGAGGCGGTTGCCCGGCCGGCAGAGAGTACAAAGGAATAGGGCCGCTCCGATTGAGAGCGGCCCCACGGGTGATGCCTTTACTTGGATACACGAGCCATAGAGTTTCCTCCTGCTAAAGGGATCTCTCCCAATCCAAACTGTAGACCTTCGACTCCGCAAACGCAATGCATCCGAAGTCTTTGGCACGGCACATCCCCAAATGGCACAGCGGGGCGTGGACTCGGAAGTCTCCCTGTAGTTTGATGATCTCATGTCCTTCCGCGTCGTTCCGCGCATGCTCCTTCTCCTGCTTCTCGGTGCAGCGTCCGCCGCCGCCCACGCGATCGAAGTCCGCGTCACCGCCCCCGCGCTTGAGCGCACCCTCCAGCACCAGCTCTTCAACCAGCCCGGACCTGACGGCAAGCTCGACCGCCACTATCTGCGCGGCGACGGCGTCAAGGGCTGCTCGGTTTATGCCGACTCCCCGCACGTCGTCTTCAAGGAAGATCGCGTCGTGGTGTCGGTCAAGACACATGCCAAACTCGGCTTCGGCAGGTCCTGCTTCGGCATCGCCGTCACCACCGAATCCGAAGTCTCATTCGTTCCCGAGGCCGAAGGTGAATCGATCGGGTTCCGCGATGCCCGCATCGAGCACCTCTCCAATAACAAGGAGGTTGATCTCCTGCTCACGCCATTCCTCTCCAAGAAACTGCCGCAGGAGATGAAGGTGAACGCCGCCGACATGATGCGTAAGCTGCTGGTCAAAGCGCCCGATTCCACCGGCTACATCCTCACCCTGGAGATGCTCCAGCTGCACTCCATGCAGGTGGACGGACAGGACCTGGTCGTCAATCTCGACGCAAACTTCCGGGTGGATTAGAGCAAGTGGGCGTCCAAGCCTGGTCGGAACCCTACTTCTTGCGCGGAATCAGGAGATCGACGATACCGTAGGCAGGAACGGCGACGGTCACGCTCACGCCATCGAGATTCACGCTCGACTTCGCAGGTCCTGCACTCTGCGTCTGCTGCGCGGCGGAGTAATCGAACTTCACGGCGGTCGCGGCCAGGTCGCTCACCCCGGCAAAGGTGACCTTCACCTGTTGAGGCTTCGCCGGGTCCTTGTTGATCAGCATGACGCCGACGATGCCGTTCTGCCTCACCGCAGCGTGCACATCGATCGACCCGCGCGCGGTGGCCGCAACATACTTGTCCCCGGGCTGGAAGGCCACGATGTGCATCATCTGGATGCCGTAGTAAATGGGCGTCGGCTTATCCTTATCGAACATGCTGCCGTCCCGCAGTTGCCACCAATTGGCGTTCGAAATGCCCGACTCGCCGAGGAGCCCGAACATATCGGCCGCAAAGATCGGCAGGACCATCGGATGCTCCACCTGCGGCCAGCCCACCTGTGAGAACTGCGAGAACACGACGCGCGGCACCTTGCCGGCCGGGCACGAGGTCTTCGCCTGGTACTGCGACTCCTTGATGATGTCCTGGAAGGTGCCATACACGGCGCCAAGCACGCTTGAGTCGTCCAGGCGCTTGTAATCTGGCGCCAGCGCGTATCCCGGGTGCCAGTTGTACGCGACAAAGTCGATTTCCTTACAGGCCGCCTTCAGCACCGCAGGATTCCAGTCTTCGGCGAACTTGTAGTCATCGATCGCGGGAGTTGCCAGGGTGGCGCCGACGCGAATCCCGGGATCGACCGCCTTCATTGCCGCGGCGAACGCCAGGAACTGCTCGCCATACGTGCGAGGCGAGAGCTGTGCCAGCTTCCTGCGCTTCTCGTTGTCCTTCTGCGAGGCCGGGTAGGGCGCGTGCAGATCGAATCCACCCTTATGATCGCCGCCATAATAACCGTTCTGATATTCGTCTTCGCCCACCTGCCACAGGTCGACGTGGAATGGCTCAGGATGTTCGACCCGCAGGAAGTTATAGCCATCATCGGACGAAAGCGGCGCCTCGCTCCGCATCTTCGCCCAGTAACCGACCGTCTTCCAATCGGTCCCTGTGGAATCCTTGCCGATCTCTTTTCCATCCGAGGGGCTGCCGTTTGCGTAGGCAACCCAGGCCGCAGCTTCCTTCGGCTCGCCGCCACCGGTCCCGGCCAGGTTCGACCCGTAGTTGATGTGAACGACCGGCCGGATCCCGACCTTGCCCATCGCCACGGCTACGGACGCGAAGTCGTTCTTGCTTTCGCGGTAGGGGTTGCGCAGGGCGTCGGCATTTCCCGCGTGAGGGGTGAGCTGGTTGGTCGACCAGTGGTAAAGGTCGGCGAAATCATCAAAGCCCGTGGGATAGGTGATGGCGGTCAACCCGGCAGCCCGCATCAGTTTGACCTGGCTCGAGTCGGTCAGGTAGCCGTCCCCCAGGTTCGACCACGCGCCAACCAGATCACTGGTGAGCGGATTGAGGGTCTGGCTCGCATCCACGGTCACATTGATCACCTGCGACCATGCCGAGGGCGAGCAAAAGAGGACAGCCGGGACGAGAAATCGACTCAGGAATGGGCGCAGCCGCATAGTAAGACCCGCACTTCGGTGGAGGATTGAACCCGGACGTCCTCAACGATACAGCTTGGAAGGAATGACTTGCCAAAGGGAAAGACTTCGGGGGATCCGCAATCCGCGTTGGCGGATAGCAGGCGTCCCGAAGTCTTTGCTCCTCAGGCTATTTGACGATCAGCGTCAGGTTGAACGTGATCTCGTTGGGATCGTCCAGCGCATAGCCGCTGGGGCAGTTGTTGCCGCCGCACTGCGTGTTGTTGTTCACATCGACGTCGTAGCTGTACTGGGCGGCATGCACAGTGACCTGGACGGTGCTGGTCCCGGCCGGCGTGATCACCGTGGAGACAGTCGTGCCGTGCGTGCATCCGCTCAGCCCGGCCGACGAACCCGCCAGCAGCAGAACCGATCCAAGCAAGAGCAGCAGCTTGCCGGGACGCAGATAGCCGGCTCGCTGCAGCCGCCGGCGCATCAGCAGCAGAACGAAGCCCAGCGTTCCGCTGACCCACCACAGCATGCCGAAGCTGCCGGTAGCGACAATCGGCTGCACGTTGGTATTGATGTTGAACGTGACCGGGGTCGGAGTTACCGGAGCGGCGGCGGTTCCCGACGCCACGACCGACGTCCCCGGGAAGGGTGCGCAGGTCGCGTAGGCCGGCAGTCCGGTGCAGCTGAAGGTAACAATTCCGGCCCAGCCGCCATACGGGTAGATGGTCAGCGTGGTGGAGCTGCTCTGCTGTCCAGGCGTGGTCGTGGTTGCGGCCACAATGGTTGGATTGAGCGGAGCCACGGCGATGAAGGCGCCAGAAGCATTCTGCTCGCAGGTTTGGGGTCCGGGTGTCGTCATGGCGCAGGGCGGCAATGTGACAGGAGGAGCGGAGACGGTAATCGCCTGATTGTTCGATTGCGAGTCTGCGTACGAGCCGTCCGAGCCATAGACCGCGAACACCGTGTAGGACGTCGCCAGCGAGCCATTCTCCTCCACGATCCCATTCGCGTTGGTAGTCAACGCATTCGAGGTGAGCGACGCTGTGTAGACCCCTGCCGCGTTGGCCGCGATCGGCACCGAGCCCAGCGTGGTCACCAGTTCGGTCTGATTGTTGACTGCATCGAACGTGACCGTGCCATTCGGAATGATCTTGACCGCTGGAGTCAGGACCGCCGTAA
>CAJCHN010000031.1 GCA_903970285.1 Rhodanobacteraceae bacterium
CCACGGTAAGCGTGAGCCGTGATGCTGAAGCCATGGGCGTCTTCGCCCTGGCTGTAGGTTGCAAGGCCGTTGTATTTGTAGAAATTATCCTCATGGGTAGACCAAGGGCCGTTGTCGTGATAAATCTCCCCGCCATACAGCAAGCTGCCCACGCCAAGCTTTCGCGATTTGCCGAAGACGAACCGTCCATAGCCAGAATCGCCCCCTTCTATTTTGATGAAGTTGTGAGGCAGAATCCTGAAGAACTCCATGTGGGTGGATGCCGCCGCGCCAAAATTGCCGACATTGGCATAGTAAGGACCTTTCTCGAAGTTCACCCGCTGCACAAACTCCGGGATGACGATGTTCATGTCTGAATACCCTTCGCCATGCGCGTGCGAGGGCAGGTTCAGTGGCATACCGTCTATGAAAATGGCAAAGTCGGTGCCATGGTCCAGATTGAAGCCGCGTAGAAAGTATTGGTTCGCCTTGCCGCCGCCCGCGTGCTGAGTGATGATCAGGCCGGGAAGCGCCTCCAGGATCTCGCCCGCGCGCAGGATCGGACGATCCTTGAGTTCCTCTGCGCCCACCGTGATCTCACCTGCGGAGGAGGCAATGCCGATCAGGTCGTCCGCGCGGCCCGGAACCTCAACCGTGGTGCTGACTGCGCGCACCGCCAGGGTGATCCGCAGCATGGCGGCTGACCCCGAGCCAGGTATGCTGAAAGGCATCTCTTTCGTTTCAAAATCGGGACTGGATACAACGATCTGATACGTGCCGGCCGGGAGTCCGGAAACAACGAAGGAGCCATCTCTACCCGACTGGGTTGTTCTTTCCAGCGTTCCGTCTTCGCTGCGAACCTGCACGGTTGCCCCTGCCATGACGGCACCGGAGGCGTCAACGATACTGCCCGTGAGCCGAGCCGGATGAACTTGACCGCTGCTCCCGGCCTGCGCCTTCTCCCGCACCGCCGGGCTCCCGGCGTCCGTCTGCGCGGGGGCTTGCAAGGCGGCGAACAAAGTTGCTACCAGGATGGCATCGCCTCTGTGCCTTGTAGCACGATGACCAGATTCATGAAACGACGCCCTAATTCTATCACGGATCCGGAGTGGACCCTGCAAGTCCTGTCGCAGTCAGGCACGCGGGCGGCGACGGTCCTGCGCGCTACCCTTGCGGGTACCTTGGCGAACCTCCGGCTCGCCGCACCTTTGTCAATCCATGGTCGCAAAACTCTCCCCGCACCCGCTTTGTTGACGCAGGTCCCAAACGAATCGCCGCATCCCGGCTCTCCTGCCAGACTCTTCTGCCGACTCTCCTGCCAGACTCTCCTTCCAGACTCTCTGAAAGACGCGATCAAGTGCAAGAGGTCCCGCTCCAGCAAACCTGCCCTTGACGCCGGGAGCCGCAGCAGTCCTCGCGCTTGCCCCACTCCGCTCGACCGGAGTACCCTGGCCTTCGAAGTAAAGGTTTTCTTATGCCAACATTCACGGATTCAGCCACGCTCGAAACCCTCAAGCACGAAGTACTCGAAGCCAACCTCGACCTGGTCAAGGCCGGACTCGTCCTGTTCACCTTCGGCAACGCCTCCGGCATCGATCGCGAGACCAACCAGATCGTCATCAAGCCCTCGGGCGTCAGCTACAGCCACCTCAAGCCGGAGCACATGGTCGTCTGCGCGCTCGATGGCACCGTCAAACCCGACTCGCTGCGTCCTTCCTCCGACCTTGCCACCCACCTCCACCTCTACCGCGAATTCCCCACCATCGGAGCTGTCGTCCACACCCACTCCACCTATGCCACCTCCTGGGCCCAGGCCGCGCGCGAGATTCCGCCGTTCGGCACCACTCACGCCGACTACTTCCACGGCCCGGTGCCGGTTACCGCCGAGCTCACCGACGAGGAGATCGGCCACCACTACGTCCATAACACCGGCCTCGCCATCACCCGGCGCTTTCAGGGCACCGACCCGCTCGCCATCCCCGCTGTGCTCGTCCGCGGCCACGCTCCCTTCTGCTGGGGACGCACCCCCCACGAGGCCGCCCACAATGCGATCGTGCTTGAAAACGTCGCCCACATGGCCTATCAAACCGTCCTGCTCAACCCCACCGCGCCGCCCGTCTCACAGGCCCTGCTGGATCGTCACCACTTCCGCAAACATGGCGCCGCCGCCACCTACGGCCAGGCCAGATAGCTTTCGAGCCAAGTCCCGAAAATAAGTGGGTGCCTCAGGAATGGTGCAACCTTCACGGGCCTGTGAGCACCTCTTGTTCAACACCTAAACCTAGTCGTTTGAAGAATATATGCAACAATCGGTAGGGGGAGGGGTGATGCCTCCATCACTCCTCATCTTCCCGCTTGATGACGCTGATTCCGCCATTCCGCTCCAGCACGGCGAACTGGATCTCCTCCAGCCGCGCAATACCTTTGGTCCGCGCCGACGCCAGCACATCTTCGGGCGCGAGCCGCATCCCCTGCATCGCCTCCTCCTGCCACATACCGTTCCGGTAGAGCACCAGCGGCTTGCCGTCGACCAGCGCCGCCAGCTTCGGCCACTTCGTCTTCGCCCCCGAGACTGCGCGATGCAGCAGCCCTACCGTGATGACCGCCAGCGTGCAGTTGGTCACAGAGCGATCGTGCCCTACAGTCGCCAGGATGATCACGCCGCCGATCAGGAACACGATCACAAACTCGAACAGCGTCATCTGCGCTCCCGGCCGTCGCGTCAGCACCCGCACCGTCAGCAGCAGAAAGAAGTAACCCGCAATGCAATGCAGAATCGTCGCCATTAAGGCACCACCACCACACGCTCGTTCAGCATCTGCCCTCCCGGCACGCCGACGGAAAAGTGAAAGATGCCTGGAGACGCCGGCTCCAGCGAAAGCGTCACCGTCGCCCGCTGTCCGAGCGCCGGAAAGCTGTAGACGAAACCCCCGTCTCCGACCGCGGAAACCCCCGGCTCCGGCGCAATCCGCTGGTTGCCCAGCTCCTGGATCAGACTTGAGCTCACATACAGCTTGTACGTTCCATTCACCGCCGCGCCCGGAAGGAACTCGATGCGCATCACGGACGGCGTCATCGTGCGCTCAATCCGTTCATACTTCACATGCATCGCTCCGTCCGGCGTGGTCGCCTCAGTCTTCGCCAACCACCCCCTGCCGAACACACCCAGCAGATCCAGCACCAGCAGCAAGGCAAAGATACTCCAGACCACATTCTCGAACTTCCACCAGCGCTCCTGAAAGTCCAGGTCTTCGCCTACGCTTACTGCGTCGTCTACCTTGTGGCCAAGGTCCTGGACCGGCTTCGTCTGTACCTCTCCTGCTCCCGCCATCTCACCCTCGCTTACTTCTGTTTCTTCGGCACCAGGCTGATCTCGCCGTTCCGCTCGAGCGTCGCCATGCCGATCTCTTCGATGCCCTTCATGCCCTGATCGCGCGCCATCGCCATCAGGTCCGCCTCCTGCACCCGCATCTGCTGCATGGTGCGTACGCGGTACTGCCCGTCATCGATCAGCCGCAGCGGCGTGCCGTCGAAGATACGCGCCAGCCGCGAGGACTTGGTGCGCATCCAGACAATCGCGTAGTGGCAGCACGCAACCGTGATGATCTGGCAGAACGCACTCGACAGCGACACCTCATCGCCGACCATGCCAGTCAGCGTCAGTCCGCCCAGGAAGAAGATCAGGATGAACTCGAACGGCGTGATCTGTTTGCCGGGACGCCGTCCCACCACCCGCACCATCAGGATCAGGAACAGGTAGCCAAAAATCGCGCGAAACACCGAAGCCATAGGTCACCAATCTGCTTCTCTCAGATGGCTGCAGCCGCGGAAGGGTTCGTTTCTGCAAAATGTCGTGAAAAGCAGCAGGGAACCGAGACCACGCCCGCGGCGGGACCTGCTCACCTCCGGATGCGCGGCAAACGCTTACCGACTGTCTGCGCCATACGCTACTATGGACACCGTTCGTGCACCGCGCTTTTGCAACCGCCAATCAACTCCGAGGAATCCATGAAGTCTGCTTCAGCCCTGATCGCCCTCACCCTTTTCGGCTCCGCCGCCACGGCCCAGACAACGGTCTCCAAGGCGCCCTTCGGCAATACCCCCGATGGCAAGCCCGTCGATGCCTACACCCTGAAGGACAAGGCACTTACGGTGAAGATCATCACCTTTGGAGCCCACATCATCCAGATCGACGCGCCCGATCGCACGGGTAAGGATGCCGACGTGGTGCTCGGCTACACCTCGATGGATGGAGCTAACTCCGGCTACATCGCCGACAATAAGACCTACATGGGCTCGGTCGTGGGGCGCTACGGCAATCGTATCGCCAAGGGACAGTTCACCATCGACGGCAAGCAGTTCCAGGTGGACACCAACGAGAAGGGCAACACGCTCCACGGCGGAAAGGACGGCTTCGATCGCCGCAACTGGACCGCCAAGCAGATCCCCGGCGGAGTCGAATTGACGCTGGTCAGCCCCGACGGCGACCAGGGATTTCCTGGAACACTGACCGCGCACGTTCGCTACACGCTGACCGGCGATAAGCTCAAGATTGCCTACAGCGCCACCACCGACAAGCCCACGGTCCTCAATCTCACCAACCACTCCTACTTCAATCTCGCCGGATCCGGGACCGTCCTGAACGAAGTCATGAAGATTGACGCCGACCGCTACACGCCGATCGACAGCCAGTCGATCCCAACGGGAGATCTGCCCTCTGTGGCTGGAACTCCGTTCGACTTCCGCACGCCCACGCCCATCGGTGCCCGCATCCACGCCGATAATCCGCAGCTCAAGCTGGCGAAGGGCTACGACCACAACTTCGTGCTAAATCCTCCGCACACCCTCACGCATCCGGCGGTGGTCGTAACCGACCCCGGGAGCGGCCGCACTCTCACCGTCTACACCACGGAGCCCGGAGTGCAGTTCTACACCGGCAACTTCCTCGATGGCACCTTCACCGGCCAGACAGGCAAGGAGGAGCAGTACGACGGCTTCTGCCTGGAGACCCAGCACTTTCCGGACAGCCCCAACCATCCGGCCTTTCCTACGACGGTTCTCCGTCCCGGACAGACGTACAACACCACCACCATCTTCCAGTTCACCGCGAAGTAGCCAGACGGCTGTCCTGCCGGGGCAACCCGCCTTCCGGTTGCGCGCAGGGCAGCCGTTTCGCGGTTATAAATGGAAGCAGTACCTTGCCAAGTTCGCGCAACAATGCGGAGGTGGACGCCGAGCGACGGCCGCCGGCCAGGATCGGCGTGGACACCGGCGGAACCTTCACCGACTTCATTGTGCTCGACGCTTCCGGTCTTCGCGTCCACAAGCTCCGCTCGACCCGCGACGATCCTTCGCACGCGATTCTGGAAGGCATACGCAGCCTGACGGGAGAGTCAACGGGCCTGGAGATCGTGCATGGAAGCACCGTTGCGACCAACGCGCTCCTCGAGCGCAGGGGTGCCCGCGTCGCCCTCCTGACCACGGCCGGCTTTGAAGATGTCCTGTTGATCGGCCGTCAGACGCGTACCGAGCTGTACAACTTCCAGGTCGCCGCGGCGCGTCCCCTGCTCGAGCCCGGCATGACCATCGGAGTGCGGGAGCGCCTGAACGCCGATGGCTCAATTCTGGAAGCGCTTACCGGCGACGAACTCACCCGGATCCTGAGCGCTCTCGAAGCCCTGCAGCCCGACGCCGTCGCCATCTGCCTGCTGCACTCGTACGCCAATGCGGTCCACGAGCAGAGGCTCACGGCGGCTCTGGTCGCGGCGGGCTACAGTTGCTCTGCCAGCCATCAGATTCTTCCGCAATACCGCGAGTTTGAGCGCTTTGCGACCACCACCGTGAACGCCTATGTGACCCCGCTGATGTCGCAGTACCTGACGCGGCTGGAAGAAGGCATCGGGCAGGCTGAGTCCTGCACCCCCAGCCCTGAGCCCGGCTGCTTGGAGCCGTGCCTTCGCATCATGCAGTCGAACGGTGGCAGCATCTCCGCCGCCTCGGCCAAAGCCGCGGCCGTCCAGACCATCCTCTCCGGTCCAGCCGGCGGCGTGGTGGGAGCCCAGGCCATTGCGGCCGCATCCGGTTACGCAAAGATCATCACCTTCGACATGGGCGGAACGTCGACCGATGTCAGTCTCATCGACGGGCGAATCGGCACGACCAGCGAATCCATCGTCGGTGACTTTCCCGTCCGCCTTCCGATGCTCGACATCCACACCGTCGGTGCAGGCGGAGGTTCGGTTGCCTGGATCGACGCTGGTGGCTCGCTGCGCGTCGGGCCGCGGTCAGCGGGAGCCGATCCCGGGCCGGCCTGCTACGGAGCCGGGCCAGACGGCGGTCAGGAACTCACCGTCACCGATGCCAACCTGCTGCTAGGACGGCTCGACCCCGCCTACTTCCTGGGCGGCCGCATGGCGCTCGACCTGGCTCGCACCCGCACCATCGCCAGGGCTCTGGCCCGTCGCCTCAACCTGTCCGAGCGCGCCCTCGCCGAAGGCATCGTCCGCATCGCCAACTCCAACATGGAAAGAGCGCTGCGCAAGGTGAGCGTGCAGCGCGGCCACGACCCCCGCGACTTCGCGCTGCTGGCCTTCGGCGGCGCCGGCGGACTCCACGCCTGCGATCTGGCCGACGCACTCGACATCGTCACTGTCCTGATTCCGGAACACTCCGGGGTTCTGTCCGCACTCGGCATGCTGCTCGCCGATGTGGTGAAGGACTCCTCCGGTTCGATCCTGAAGCCCACCGCCAGCCTGACCGAACACGACCTCCAGCAGGCCTTTGAACCGCTGCTCGCCCGCGCCCACGCCGACCTGCTCGCGGAAGGCTTTCATCCCGCCGACATCCTGCTCTCCCCATCGCTCGACATGCGCTACCACGGGCAGGCCCACGAGATTGCCATCCCCTTCGCCCCCGACTATGCTGAAGCGTTTCACCGCGCCCACCAGAAGCTCTACGGCTACGCTAACCCGGCGCGAGCTACCGAGATCGTTCAACTGCGCGTGCAGGCGATCGGCCGCACCGAGAAGCCGTCCCTGACGCCGTTTCCGGTCGAACCCGCGCCGCTGCCCGAACCCTCAGCCACGCGGGCCGTCATCTTTCGCCGCCGGCCCATGGCGACGCCCATCTATCATCGCGATCAACTCACTCCAGGCATGGGCGCTGAGGGTCCTGCCCTGGTCCTTACCGGGCAATCGACCAACGTCATTCCGCCCGAGTGGCACTGGCGCCTGGACGCAGCCGGAACGCTCATAGCCACCCGCCGGGCCAAGTGGAAACCAGCGGCCACGAAACCAGCGGCCACGGAAAGCGCCTGATGCCCTTCGACCCGATCGAATTCGAGATTTTCAAGAACATCTTCGTGTCGATCGCTGAGGAGATGGGCGTCACCCTCTGCCGCACCGGCTTCTCGCCCAACATCAAGGAGCGGCTGGATTACTCCTGCGCGGTCTACGACGCGGCCGGACACACCATTGCGCAGGGCGATCACCTCCCCGTCCACCTCGGCGCCATGCCGCTCTCGGTCCGCGCCGCCATCGATCTTGTGGAGATGCAAGCCGGCGACACCGTCATCCTCAACGATCCGTTTCGCGGCGGAACCCACCTGCCCGACATTACGCTGGTCTCGCCCGTCTTTCTCCGGCCCACGGCACCGAAGCCGGCGTTCTTCGTCGCCAATCGCGCCCACCACTCGGATGTGGGCGGCATGAGTCCCGGCTCCATGCCGCTGGCCCGCGAGATCTTCCAGGAAGGCCTCATCCTTCCGCCCATCAAGCTCATCAAGAAGGGACACATCGACCGCGAGATCCTGTCCCTGCTGCTGGCCAATGTGCGCACGCCCGATGAGCGCGAGGGCGACCTGACTGCGCAGATTGGCGCCAATCGCATCGGCGAAGCGCGCCTGCTGGAGATCGTCGGGCGCTACGGTCACAAGCGCGTCGCCCGCTACGCCGCGCTCGCGCAGGACTATGCGGAACGCGTCCTGCGCAGTACGATCAGCACCATTCCCGACGGCATCTACGAGTTTTCCGACGCGCTCGATAATGACGGCTTCAGCGAAGCTCCCATCCATATCCGATGCGCCATGACCATCGCCGGCGACTCCGCGACGGTGGACTTCACCGGCTCCGATCCGCAGACCGCGGGCGGCGTTAACGCCAATCTGGCGATCACGCTCTCGGCAACGCTCTACGCCTTCCGCTGCCTGGTGCCGGACGACGTCCTCTACAACGACGGCATCGCGCGACCCATCCGCGTGATCGCCCCGGAAGGATCGGTCGTCAACGCAAGTCATCCGTCCGCGGTCGCGGGCGGCAATGTCGAAACCTCGCAGCGGATCACCGATGTGGTGTTAGGAGCTTTGGCGCAAGCCCTCCCGCAGACCATCCCCGCGGCCAGCCAGGGCACCATGAATAACGTAACCCTCGGTGGCACCGATCCGCGGTCGGGACGTGCCTTCGCCTATTACGAGACCGCCGGCGGGGGCATGGGCGGACGGCCCGGACTTGCCGGCATCAGCGGCGTCCACACCCACATGTCCAACACCCGCAACACCCCGGTCGAAGCCTTCGAGCAGGCTTTCCCGCTGCGCATCCGCACGTACTCGCTGCGGCAGGGAAGCGGCGGCATCGGACAGTACCCGGGCGGCGACGGGCTGATCCGCGAGTACGAGGCTCTGACGGAAACCTCGGCAACCATCCTCACCGACCGGCGCAACTCGCAGCCTTACGGCGCGCAGGGCGGCGGTCCCGGCACCAGCGGCCGAAACTCTCTCCTGCGCGCGAATGGTACATGGGAGACGCTTCCCGCCAAGGCCCGCATCGAGCTGCACCCCGGTGATCGGCTGCGCATCGAAACGCCCGGTGGCGGCGGCTATGGCCGGCCGGAGGGAACGCAGTGACCGCCTCGAACGCCGAGGTAAGACGACCGGGTTTCGACTCTCTGGCGTGGCTCTTGCAAGCTCCTCCAGCATCACAACGCGCACTCCTTGCCGCATCCCTCGGCTGGTTGCTCGACTCCTTCGACGTGATGCTGTACGCGCTGGTGCTTGCCCGCCTGATCGTCGACTTGCACCTCTCGAAGCAGACCGCCGGCTTGCTTGGGTCGGTGACGCTGATTGCCGCCGCGGTGGGCGGGCTTGCCTTCGGCCTCATCGCAGACCGCTTCGGACGAACCCGTGCCCTGATGGCTTCCGTGCTGATCTATGCGGTCTTCACGGCCGCCTGCGGCTTCGCGCAGACGGTTGCGCAGCTTGCTGTTTTCCGCATCCTGCTCGGCTTTGGCATGGGGGGTGAGTGGGCTTCGGGCGCATCGCTGGTCGCCGAAAGCTGGCCCGCCCAGCATCGAGGGAAGGCGCTCGGACTGATGCAATCATCCTGGGCGATTGGATATGCGCTCGCAGCACTCGTGGTCGCCGCTGTGATGCCGCACTTCGGCTGGCGGGGCGTCTTCCTGGCCGGCATCCTGCCGGCATTCTTTACGCTGTGGATCCGCCGCAGCGTGGAAGAGCCTGCCGTCTGGCAGCAGATGCACGCGGCGCGCGGTCGAAGATCCGACGAGGTGGTCGCCGGCCGCGATAAGCGCGCATTTGGGCTGGGTTCGCTCTTTGGTGGCGGGCGGCTCCGCCTGACCCTGGCGCTCACCACCATGAACGCCTGTTGCCTGTTCGCCTGGTGGGGCTTCAATCTGTGGGTTCCTGCGTATCTCTCGCTGGCGAAGCCCGAAGGCGGCGCCGGCCTCACGTCATTCGCCATGACGTCGATCGTGGTGTCGATGCAGGCCGGCATGTGGATCGGTTATAACTCCTTCGGAGTGCTGGCCGATCGCTTCGGACGCAAGCGTGTCTACATCGGTTACCTCCTCTCGGCTGCGCTGTTGATGCTTGCCTTCGGCGCCAGCCGCTCGCCGCTGGTGCTGTTCTTCCTCGCGCCGCTGGTCGCGTTTGCCGCTACGGGATACTTCACTGGCTTCGCCGCGGTTACGGCGGAGATTTACGAGACGCGTATCCGCTCGACCGCCCAGGGTTTCACCTACAACACGGGGCGCATCGCCTCCGCGGCTGCGCCGTTTGCGGTCGGATCGCTGGCCGACCGGCACGGCTTCTCGACTGCCTTCGTGGTCGCGGCTGGAGCGTTCCTGCTGGCGGGTATCCTCTGGTTCTGGATTCCCGAAACCCTGCACAGAACGCCGTGAACCTGGTGGATTCTCAGCAAAACCGCAAAGGGATGGCAGCTGCG
>CAJCHN010000032.1 GCA_903970285.1 Rhodanobacteraceae bacterium
CGCTTGGCTGGGCCGAAGAAGTCGGCTTCCAGCTTGAAAAGCAGGTCGACGGATTCAATTGAAGCGCGTGCGTTTGATCTGCCAGATGAAGGCGGATAGGGTGAGGATCAGCCCGATCAGAGAGATCGTTACAGGCAGCCAGCCGGGAATGACCGTGATGGGATGATAAAGCAGATGGGTACTGGTAGAATTCAGATCAAAGTTCAGTTTTAGCGTGACTGTTTTTAGAGCGACTACGAGGAGATTTGACAGATGGCGTATGTGATTGCGGAACCGTGCATCGGGACGAAGGACTCGGCGTGTGTCGATGCGTGCCCGGTGGATTGTATTCACCCGAAGAAGGATGAGAACGGTCACGCGGAGGCAGAACAGCTGTTCATTGATCCGGTCGAATGCATCGATTGCGGTGCGTGCGTTCCGGTGTGCCCGGTGTCGGCCATCTATGCCGGGGACGATCTGCCGGAGAAGTGGGCGGCCTTTCAGGAGAAGAACGCGGCTCATTTCGGGCGCTAGCTCTTGGTTCTCAGGCACGGCGCGGCCCTTGCGGCCGCGCTTCACGTTTCGAGGTGATGCGTGGCGGAAGGCCGGGTGATGGTGCGGACGGGCGAGGCGATCGTGCTGCGGACCTGGCCCTTCCACGAGGCAGACCTGCTGGTGAGCCTCTTCACCCGCGAGCATGGCAGGCTGAAAGGCGTCGCGCGCCATGCCATGCGCTCGCGCCGGCGCTTCGGCGGCGCGCTGGAGCCGATGACCCACGTTCGCGCCACCTGGGCCGAACGCCCGAAGCAGGAACTGGCCCGGCTGGATGCGTTTGAGATCGTCAGCTCGCCGATGACGGCGCGCATCGACTATGCGCGGGTCGCGGCCATCGAACTGATTGCCGAGGTGCTCGACGAGCTACCCGAAGGTGCGGTCGAGGACGCGGTCTTTCGTCTTGCGGTGGCTGTCCTGACCGAGCTGAAGCTGGGCCGCGTCTGGATGCCGGTCACCTACTTCTGCCTGTGGATGAACCGCCTGATGGGCTGGATGCCGGAGCTTGGCGCGTGCGTCGTCTGCGAACGCGATCTACGCTCGAACGGCGTTTGGTACTCGGCCACAGCCGACGGCGTCACCTGCCGCGACGACCGGCGGCCGGGCAGCGTATTCCTCGCCGCGGAAGCGGTTACCGAGGCGCTGCGCATGTTTCGCGGCACCGTCGCCGGGCTCGCGGAGGAAGACTGGCCGAAGGCTCGGGCGCTGGAGCTGCGCCGCTTCGCCATCGAACTCCTGGAGCGGCATTTAGAACGCCGGCTGATGTGCGCGAGAGCCCTGACCCGAGCGGCATAGCAGCCTTCCCCAGTGCAGGCGGATGCCCAGGAGATGCCTGGCCGATCGCATTGCAGAGCATCCCCGGAAGCTTGAGGAGAACGGTGTCGTCTCACGCCGGGCGTTTGGACGCTATTCCCTGCTCCTGGGCTGTCCACCCGGATTCCACGCCGGCTTGAAGTCGCTTGTCGCCAGCCAGCGCACCGGTTCCACCAGCGACTGGATCGCATTGGTCATAAACGGCAGATCGAGATGCGCGAGATCGTCGTCCGGCTGGTGATAGGTAGGCACCGTTCCCCAGCCCGCCGCCGTGTGCGCGACCACACCCCTCAACGCCAGCGCGTAGTTGTCCGAGCGCTCGAAGAAGTGCTCTTCCGGATAGGGGTCCGGTCCGATCAGCGCCCCGTGCGCTTTCAGCGTCGGCCCCAGGTTCGACCGGTCCCAGCCAGTCAGCAGCAGCACTCCCCTGGGCATCTTCGGGTCCTGGGCGCCGATCATCTCGAACTCGAGGTTGGCAACGATGCTGGTCAGCGGCACCGGTGGATGCGCGCCAAAGTAGGTTGATCCAAGCTCACCCGCCTCTTCGCTGCCATAGCAGACAAACAAAACGTTGCGCCGCGGCTTTGGTCCGCCGGCCAGCGCATGCGCCAGCTCAAGCACGGCCGTCGTTCCCGCCGCATCGTCGTTCGCGCCGTTATAGATCGAGTCGCCGTTCACCGGCGCACCGACTCCGAGATGATCCAGGTGGGCCGTCAGCAGGATGGTTCCGCTCGCTGGGTCCGAGCCTTCGAGATAGCCGATCGCATTGAACGTCCGGCGCGGCACCGCCTGCTGCAGCGGATGCACCGCCAGCACCGCGGACGCGCCGCTATCCACGGCCAGCAGTTTCTCCATGGTCGCCTGGCTGACGGTGACGATCGTTCCCCGGCCGGGCGCGGAGCCTTCACCTTTAAGACCCATCGGCGTGCGCGTCCTGCCGCCCAGCCGCGTCAGCAGATCGCGCGTCGACTGATCCTCCAGGACGATGAGCATGGCGGCACCGGAGCGTCGCAGTTTATTCAGCGCAGCCATGCTGTTGGACGCACCAGGAACCTCCGTCACCAGCACCGCCGCTCCGGGCGGGATAGGTCCCGCAGCCCGCGCCAGCGGCGCTGTCACCCAGGCTCCGGTCGAGGTGAGCAAATGGAAGTCGGTGCCCTCATTCAGCGAGACCGTGCCGGCCGTCAGCGTGGCGTGCCCGTCCAACTGCGGCGCGTCCACCTCCGCCGCCTGGATATAGCCGGACATCCCGGGTGCGGGCTTCAGACCATAGCCGATGAACTCCGATGCAACATACGCCGCGGCGATCTCCTCATCGCGGGTCGCACTGCCGCGTCCGGCCAACGCATCGCTGGCCAGAAACTCCTCGTGCGCCCGAACCCATTCGGGCCTCACCGTCCACGCCGCCGCCTGCTGCCCCAGCAGCACCGAAGGCAACGCCAGCAACGCCCCGGCAACCACTCCAACCCCGCGCTTCATCATCCGCAAGAAAGCTCCTCGACCCCAGCTTAAGACTGATCACCCCAGCCGCAAGCTCATCCTACCGGAGCCGGCAAACCATAGCCAAAATGCGGCCTGCCCGCGTGCCGAGCTCCGAACTTCTTGCGCAAGCATCTCGTTGAACAGCAGCAACATTGCAGCAACTCTTGCCGGAAGCGGCGTCGCTCTTTCCGGAACCGCAGCGCAAAGCTGTGGGATAGTGGTAGAGCGAAGCGGGTCGCACCCCGGCCACACGCGGACGCCAATCTCAACCACTGGAAGACCCTGAGCCAGGATGCCCAACCACTTCTTGACCCTGACGCCACCTTCCCTGCGCCGTCCCGGGGCGGGCCTGATCGCCGGAGCCATCGGCGGTCTTATCTCAGGCTTTGTAAAGCTCGGCTGGGAAGTTCCTTTCCCGCCCCGCGCCCCCGGCCGCATCCCCGAGCCGCAGATTCTCGTGTCCATGTTCACCCACCATCCGACGCCGGAACAAGTCGGCTGGATCATTCATTTCACCTTCAGCATCGGCTTCGGCGCGCTCTACGGGGCACTGGTCGAGTTCCTGCCCATCGCCGCCCTGGGCATGGGCATGGCCTACGGAATCGCTATCTGGCTGGGTGCCCACGAGGTGGCGATGCCCCTGATCGGGCTCACCCCACCTACCTGGGCACTTTCGGCGCAGGAACAACTCTCCGAGTTCTTCGGGCACGCCGTCTGGGGATTCACGATCGAGATCTTCCGCCATGACCTGCGCCCGCGATTCAGTGGCACCAAAGCAGACAGCGAGGCATTCTGAGCCGCTGCGGCCGCACTCCGTGCTACCTTCACCACGTGAACGCCCTCGCCTGCTCCGTGCTCGTACTCTTCTTTGCCAGTTCCGGCGCCCAGGCGCAAACCGCGCTCGAACGTCAGCTCGACCCGGAACTCTTCGCCCACATCCTGGCGACGGCGGCTATCGACAACCACGCCCACCCCATCCTGCCGCCGCCGGACGACGCCTCCGACCGCGACTTCGACGCCTTGCCCGTCGACAATATGGAGCCCGAAACCGACTCCGTCGCCTGGCGCCCGGATAACCCGCAGCTTCCCGCCGCCTGGCGCGCCCTGTGGAACATCGATCTGACGGTTCCGCTGGACCCCGGCGCAACCAAACGCCTCGCCGCGGCCCGCGCCGCTGTCAAGACCCGCGAAGGAGCCCACTACGATGATTGGATCCTCGACCAAGCGATCATCGGAACCATGCTGGCCAACCGCGTCAGCATGGGGCCACTTGCGGTGCACGCAGGAAGCGCCCAACCACGTTTCCGCTGGGTTCCTTACGTCGATGCCCTGCTCTTTCCGTTCGACAACTCCGGTCTGGCCGCCGAGAACCCCGACAAGAAGCTCTTTTTCCCTCTGGAGGACAAGGTCCGCGCCCGCTACCTCGTCTCTCTGAACCTGAAGACCGTACCCGCAACCCTTGACGACTATCTTGCCCAGGTGGTCACGCCTACGCTTGAACGTCAGCGCGCCGGCGGGGCGGTCGCCGAGAAATTCGAGATCGCCTACCTGCGCTCGTTCGACTTCACCGACCCGCCCCGCGCCCAGGCAGAGCGCATCTACCGCCAGCTCGCCGGGCAGCCGAATCCCGACCCCGCCGTTTACAAGCTGCTGCAGGACTTCCTCTTTCGCTACATTGCAGCCGAATGCGGGCGGCTCGGAATGGCCGTGCACCTGCACGTACTCGCGGGCGGCGGCAGCTACTTTGGCATCGCCGGAGCCAACCCGATGCTGCTCGAGCCCGTCTTCAATTCGCCCGCGTTGCGCCACACCAACTTCGTCCTGCTGCACGGCGGCTGGCCGTTCGTCCGGGAGGCCAATGCCCTGCTGCAAAAGCCGAACGTCTATCTGGATCTTTCGCAGCAATCGCTCACCTTCCCGCCCCGCACCATGGCCACATGGCTCCGCGAGCTGCTCGAAACCTTTCCCGACAAGGTGCTCTTCGGCACCGACGGCTACGCGCTTTCGGACGCTGAAGGCTGGGAGGAATCCACCTGGATTGCCGCGCGCAATGCCCGCCAGGCGCTCGCGCTCGCCCTCACCGGCATGACTCAGGACGGCGAAATCACCCGCCCGCGCGCCCTTGCCATCGCGGATGAGGTCCTGCGCGGCACCGCCACGCAGCTCTACGCCGAAAAGCCCCGATAGCCGAACGGCGCCAGCGGGCCGCTCATGACGCTGGGCCAAACAGCCTCTTCTCGTCGGGCAGCTTCGCCCGCATCTCGTCGCGCACCTGGTCCGCGATCTTCTCCATGGCTGCCTTGTCATCGCCGGGCTTGTAGTTGAAGACCACACCCAGCGCGCCGATCGTCTTGCCCGAAGCGTCCTGCAGAATCAACTCATCCTCAAAGTGCTTGCCGGTTGAGTTCACCTCCAGGTTGCTCTTCCCGGTGCGAATGCAGCGCATGTCGTCTTCATCACCGATCTTGCCGATACGTCCGAAGTTGGACGCCACGATCAGGTTCTTGTGGCCCGGCGGCGTAGCATGAACCGCCAGCAGAATCACCTCCGGATGCTTCGCCAGCGCCTGCTCCACCAGCTGCTGGGCGTAGGGCGCGGGCCTGGTATAGCTAGGATCCATCTCCTTCGCGTCCACCTTGCGCATGCCCGCGATCGCCTGCGCACGCGTGTCCTGCGCCGGGCTGAAACTTGCGGTGCAGCCAAGTGTTACGAGCGCCCCATAGACAAACATCATGCTGCGTTTCATTGCATCTCCCTTGGTCCTGGTCCCCACTGCGCAAGGATCGAGTCGCTGTTCACGATTCGAAACCATCAACAGGTTGCGGCGCGGCAATGAGGGATGACTGAAGCTGAAATGAATTTCTTTTCATCCGCCGCAGTGCCCGCCCGCGAAGAGCATCTTCCTGCATCGTGTACAAGGTCACAGCGTGACGGCAGCCCGTGCCGGCCGTTCGTCCGCGGAGACAGCCCTTTCGCCATCGTTCAACGCCGAACCTTCCATGGCCGGCATCAGCGGAAGTTCAACGCGCATGGTCGTTCCAGAGCCTTCCTGGCTCTCCACCGAAACCGCTCCACCGTGCGCGGAACAGATCGCCTGCACGATGGAGAGTCCCAGCCCGGTTCCGCCGGATTCGCGAGACCGCGCCTTGTCCGAGCGATAGAAGCGGTGAAAGACGTTCGGCAGCGCCTCCGCAGGAATCCCGATGCCGGTATCGCGCACCGTCAGCACCGCGTGTCGGCGCTCCACCAGGACGGAGACCCATATCTGTCCGCCCGCCGGAGTGTACTTGATGGCGTTGTCCAGCAGGTTGACCAGCACCTGCTTGATGCGTCCGGGGTCGGCCAGAATGGGCGCCGGCATGCTTTCCTCGCAATCCAGCGAAACCGCCTTCTCTTCCGCCAGAAGGCGCATCTGCTCCATCGTCCAGTGGGCCAGTTCGCCGAGGTCAACCCGCTTCCGCTCCATGCCATCGGCACCGGATTGCAGCCGCGCAATCGCCAGCAGGTTCTCCACAATGCGCGCCATCCGGTCGATCTCTTCGAGCGAACTGCCGATCGCCTCGCGCGTCTGCTCCGGCAGGTGCGGAATCTGCAGCACCTGTTCGAGTTCGCCGCGCAGGATGGTCAACGGCGTGCGCAGCTCATGCGATACATCCGCGGAAAAGCGGCGGTTGTGGTCCAGCGCATCTTCGAGCCGGCTGATCATGCGATTCAGCCAAAGCGAGAGCCGCTCCATCTCATCGCCTGTCGGGATCACCGGCAGACGCTCGCCCAGCAGGTGGGTTCCGATCCGCTCGGCATGCTCGGTCAACGCCACCAGCGGACGTAACGGACGTGCCATCAGCACATGCCCGCCCACCGCCGCGGCCAGCAAAATCAGCGGCATACTCAGCAGCAGGATCTTCTCGAGCGTGCCCAGCACCCGCTCCACCGAAGCCAGCGACGATCCCGTCTCGACGCTGTACCGCCGTCCCGAAACCGACACGTACGGCAGCCGGTACAGCAGAACCGGCTGCGCCGCGTCGCGGATCTCGCTGAAGCCGGAAGCGGAGGAAGCCGGCGCAGACGGAGAAATCCTCGCCACGTCGATCGCAGGTTCGCGCGAGTCCCCCGACTCATACAGCACCGTTCCATCCTGGCGGGTGATGCGGATGAAGCGTCCGCTTTGCTCGGGCGCGTAGGCTTCCACAATCTCACCCGACATCCACTCGACTCCCTTGCTCTCTTCGAGCGAGAGGAAGTTGGCGGCGATGGCGCGCGCCTCTGCTGTCAGCGAAGCCTTCAGCGTGGTCAGCAGGTAGTCCTTCACAGCCAGGAAGAGCGTCGCGCTGAAGACGAGGAGCGCCGTCGCCAGCAGACCCACATACCATGTGGTCACGCGCACCCGCAGCGAGCCCGGATTCATGGCTCCCCGCCCGACCGGATCATGTATCCCGCCCCACGCACCGTCCGGATCAGCTTGGTCTCGAATCCATCGTCCACCTTCGAGCGCAGGTGGCGAACGTAAACATCGACGATATTGGTGATGCCGTCGAAGCTCTGGTCCCACACATGCTCGATGATCATGTTGCGCGAGAGCACACGTTCCACGTTCTGCATCAGGTACTCCAGCAGCGCATATTCCTTGGCGGTCAGCTCGATGCGGCGCCCGGCGCGCTTCACCTGCTGGGTCAACCGGTCGAGCTCCAGGTCGCCCACGATCAGAGAACTCGACCGGTTCACCGGCCCGCGGCGCAGCAAAGCCTTGGCGCGAACCAGCAGCTCCGCGAAGGCGAACGGCTTCGTAAGGTAGTCATCCGCGCCACTCTCGAACAGCTTTACCTTGTCATCGAGTGTGTCACGCGCGGTCAGCACCAGTACCGGCACGCAGGTATCCTTGCGGCGCACCCGCTGCAGCACCTCGCGCCCATCCATGCGCGGCAGCATCAGGTCCAGGATGATCAGGTCGTAGGGATACGTCTGCGCCATCTCCAGGCCCTCGCGTCCATCGGCGACGATGTCGACCGCACACCGCTCCGCGGTGAGCCCGCGCGCCACAAAGCCGGAGACCTTGGGTTCATCTTCCAGAAGCAGAATGCGCATGCGATCACCCTCTCCGGCTTCTCCTCCGGCTCAGCGGAAGACTAAGACAAATCACCCGCGGGTGTGCAGAGAGCCAGGCCGCCAAAGGTTCCGGACCGCAACGCCGCCTGCATGCAAGCAACAGGTGCCGTTCTTGCATTCACTTTGCGGATGAATCATTCTTAATTCCTGCTTCATGCCAGCTTCACTGCCGCACGTGGAGCATGAACCAGCCATGCACCATGCCACTGCAGTCCCGAACCACGAGGAAACCGGTCGCATGCCCGCAGCTCCCCGCTCCCCAGAGGTTCAGAAGCCATCCCTGCCCGGACGGATCACTGCGCTCTTCGTCGTCCTGTTCGAACGGGTCATGCCCGATCCGTTCGTCTTCGCCATCCTGCTTACCTTCCTGGCCGCGGCACTCGCCCTCGGCTTCGCCCCCCATGGAGCGCCCCGCGAGATCGCCGCCGCATGGTATGCCGGGGTCTTCAATCTCTTCACCTTCGCCTTCCAGATGGTCATCATGCTGGTTGCCGGGCATGCGCTGGCCAGTGCGCCGCAGATCCGGCGCCTCCTGACCCGGCTCGCCGGATTACCCAGGTCGCCCGCCAATGCCATCTCGCTCATCATCGTGGTCTCGATGCTCGCCTCCTGGCTCAACTGGGGTCTGGGCCTGGTCACCGCCGCGCTGCTGGCGCGCGAGATCGCCAAGCGCCTGCCGGTGGACTTCGGCTGGCTGGTCGCCGCCGGATACACCGGATTCGTCATCTCCACCGAAGGACTCTCCGGCTCCATTGCCCTTTCGCAATCCACCCACGGATCGGCGCTCAACATCGTGGAAAAGGTGACCGGCCACCTCACGCCGCTGGGCGAGACCATCTTCACCCGCTTCAACCTGGTTCCGGTAGCGCTGTTGCTGGTCCTGCTGCCTCTCCTCTTTCGCTTCATCGGACCCACTCCCCAGAACGCACAACCCGCCGACCCGGAACAGCTTCGCGCCGAAGACACGCATATGTCCTTGAAAAAGGACGCGCAAAGCTTTGGCGCGATGCTGGACCAGGCCTGGATTCTCAACGTTCTTCTGGCAGCATTCATCCTGAGCTCGTTGGTGCTCGAACTGGTGCATACCCACGGTTCCATCGATCTCAACTCCGTCATCATGACTCTGCTGATGCTGGGGCTGCTGCTGCACTTCCGCCCGGTCGCGTATGTTGCGGCGATCAAGCTGGCGGCGCGCAGTTGCGGCTCGCTCATCCTGCAATATCCCTTCTACGGCGGGCTCATGGGCATGATCACCACGACCGGCCTGGCCGGCGTCCTCTCCCGGGTGTTCATTCGCTTCTCCAGCACGCACACGCTCCCCTTCTACACCTTCCTCACCTCCATGATCATTACGTTGTTCGTGCCCAGCGGCGGAGGTCACTGGGCGGTGCAGGGACCGTTCGCCATCCCTGCCGCCCAGCAACTGCATGCTTCGCTCGGCGGCACCACCATGGCCGTTGCCATGGGTGAGTCGGTCGCCAACATGCTGCAGCCTTTCTGGGCGCTTCCCATCCTCGCCATCGCGGGCATCAGCATGCGCCGCATGATGGGGTTCATGGTGGTGACGTTCGTCGTCTCGGGCATCGTATTCGGACTCTCGCTCCTGCTGCTGGTCCCTCCGGCATAGCGATCAGACCATCGCCAGTCCACATCCGTCAGCCCTCCCCAGGCAGCTTCCTACTCATTCCTCAATCCTGTAAAACAGCACCTTGGCCATCGCCTTCGTATCGCCCGGCGAGGCCGCCAGCACCAGCTCCTTGCGCACCGGCAGCAGAACGCCCGTCTTTGCACCCGGCGCGCTGGGCACCTTCGCGATCAGCTTCAGGTGATCCGCGTCGGAGGTGTCATACACCCCGATGTAACCTTCTCCACCCGGCACGTACAGCCGGTGCGCGGCTTCGTCGTATAGCTCGTCATCGGCGCGCAGAGGCGCCGGCGCGGTGCTCATCACGGCGCCGTTCTCCAGGTTCATCGCCACTACCATGCCCGGTTTGCGGCACACCAGGTAGATTCGCTTCTGCGCCTCGTCCAGGCGGATCATGGCGTTCTGCTCACACGGCGGCACCGGCCACTCGGCAACCTCTTTCATCGTCGCCCGATCGATCACCGCGAGCTTGTTGGTCTGCGTCAGGTTCTCGAAGATGCGTGGTCCATTCTGCTCGAGCGCCATCGCTTCCACGTGGTCGTCGTTGAACTTGATCTGCCCCAGTAATTTGCCGGTGTCCGGGTTCACCGCTTCGATCTCAGCCGTCTTCATGTCGACGTCCTTGCCCCCGGTCACGATGTAGAAGATGTTGGTCCGGGCGTCGTAGCCCGCCGAGTCCGCGCCCTCAATCAAGGGGATCGTGCCCTCCACCTGGTAGGTGTCCGCATTCAGAATCTTGGTCATGCCCTTGCCGCTGTCGGTGACGACGATCGTCTTCGCGCCCGGCCTCACCAGGATGGTATGCGGCGCGCCGAACCCGGTAATCGTGCGCAGATGCTGATGACTGTTCAGGTCGAACACCTCGAGCGTCGCATGATCTTCCGCCGCCACCAGCAGGCGGCCGCGCTCGGCGTCGACAGCCAGGTGGTCGAAGTCCCCGCTGTAGCCCGGAAGATCCACCGTCGCAATCAGCTTCAGCGGCGCCCCCGAAACGCCCGGGCGCGCTGCTCCCAGGCTCATCGCTGCTGCCCCGGCCGCCACCGTCATCCACCAGGCTGCCCTGATCTTTTCTGCTCTTCCCCGCATCGCTGGATCTCCTTCTACCGCCGGCCGCGCACCACCGCGACCCAGCAAGACTGAACGGAGGCAATGACTTTGCGCTGAAGCACAAATGAAATTGCATTCATCACCGCCGCTGTGCCGGCGCGCTCCTGCACCGGCTGCGTAAACGGATTTTCATCTTCGATTCAGCGATGCTTCATTCCACGCCTCCTAAATGTGTGTGGTTCGAATCGGCGTCAGCAAGCACCTGTGAAAGGCTGTGCGAACCCACCCGGTTCGACCAGTATCACCCGCAGGCGTAACGTTCCGTCGCAGCCAGGTTCGCACCTTTCGCGCCTGGGCAGTTTCGCCGCACGACCTCGCTCCCAGCAGTGAGCGCACGCATCGCCCAAGGAAGAGGCTTCAAAATGTTGACCCGATTCTCGCACCGCGCCGTCCGGCTCCTGGTCACGCTGCTGCTGTTCGCACCCGCCTCCCGGGCTCATGCCCAGGCTTCTACCGGAAGCATTCTCGGCACCGTCGCCGACCCCGCAGGCGCCGTGGTCAGCGGCGCCAAGGTGACCATCACCAACGCCCGCACCGCCGCCGTCAGCGTCATCATCACCAACTCCGCCGGACTTTACACCGTGCCCAATCTTCCCGCGGGACGTTACAACGTCTCCGTCTCGGCCCCAGGGTTTTCGCAGGAGATCGCCTCCGACGTGGTGCTCGACGTGGCCGCCCAGCAGGAGCTCAACTTCACCCTCAAGGTTGGAGCCATCGACGAACGGATCATCGTCTCCAGCCTGCCCCCGTCGCTCGAGCTCGCCAGCTCCACCACCATGCCCGTCGTCGATGAGCAGGCGATCGTGCAGCTTCCGCTCAATGGCCGCGACTGGGCGGCGCTCGCCAATCTGCAGCCCGGAGTCGCCGCCGTGCGCTCGCAATCGGTCGTCTCGATCAGCAATCAGCGCGCCAACCGCGGCGTCGGTAATCAGCTCACGGTCAGCGGCGCACGGCCGCAGATGAACAACTACCGCGTCGACGGCATTAGCATCAACGACTACTCCAACGGCGGCCCCGGCGGTGTACTCGGCTCCAATCTGGGCGTCGACGCCATCGCCGAGTTCTCCGTCATCACCGGCAACGCCACCGCCGACTATGGCAAGACCGCCGGCGGGGTCGTCAACGCCATCACCCGCACCGGCGGCAACAAACCCCACGGTGACATCTACGAGTTCCTGCGCAACAGCGCACTGGACGCGCGAAACGAGTTCGACCTCCCCGGACACATCGCACCCTTTCGCCGCAATCAGTTCGGCGCCTCCGCCAGCGGGCCCATCCGCCGCGACCGCACCTTCCTCTTCGGCGACTATGAAGGCCTGCGCCAGTTCCAATCCACCAACGCCAGCAGCACCGTGCCCTCCGCCAGCGCACGCACCGGAAACCTGGTCGCCGGCACCGTCCCGGTCAGCCCGGCCGTCGCGCCCTACCTGCAGTTCTTCCCGTTGCCCAACAGCACCGTCACCGGCGACACCGGGGTCTTCCTCTTCAACGATCCCACCACCACCAGCGAGAACTACTTTGCCATCCGCGGAGACCATAAACTCTCCGCATCCGATCAGCTGGCGGTGACCTACTTCTACGACTATGGAACCCTCTCCGCGCCCGACGTCTTCGATGTCAAGGTTGCGGGCAACATCCTCGACCGCGACATGGCCGGGATCAGCGAGACCCACATCTTCACCCCCAACCTGCTCAACAATGCTCACGTTGGTTACAGCCGCGTCTTCTCCGACGCGCCCACCACCCTCAACGCCATTCTGCCCGCCGCCGCCGACCCCAGTCTCGGCTTCGTCGCCGGTCTTCCGGTCGGCCTCATCGATATCGGCGGCATTACCAACTTCGCAGGCGGTCTGCACGCCGTCGGCGAGTACAAGTTCCATTTCAACTCCTACCAGGCCTACGACGATCTCTTCTGGACCCACGGCCGGCACGCCATCAAGACCGGCTTCGCCTTCGAGCGCCTGCAGAACAACCAGCTCGGCACCGCCAATCCCAACGGTCAGTACAACTTCAACAACCTCGCCGGATTCCTCCAGAATCAACCCACCCTCTTCACCTCGCCCATCGGCCAAACCACCTCGCCCAAAGATCTCCGCCAGTCGGTCTACGGCGCCTACCTGATGGACGATTTCCACTTCCGTAAGAACCTTACCCTCAACCTCGGCATCCGCTACGAACTCGCGTCCGTCCCCACAGAAACCGCCGGCCGCCTCTCCAACCTGCCCACCCTCACCGCCGCCACGCCGAACCTCGGCTCGCCTTACTTCTCCAACCCCACCGAAAAGAGCTTTCAGCCCCGCGTCGGCATCGCCTACAGCCCCTTCGGAGATGAGAGGACCGTCCTCCACGCCGCTTACGGCATCTACGACGCGCTTCCGCTCGACTACCTCTTCGAAGGCCTCACCATCCTCAGTGCGCCGTTCTACCAGTCAGGCAGCGTGACCACCAATCTCAACGGAACCTTCCCCAAGGGAGGTTACAGCCTGCTCACCCCCGCCACCTTCCGCTACGCCTACACCCCCCAGCATCCCAAGCGCAGCTATGTCCAGCAATACACGTTTAACGTGCAGCACCAGTTCGGCTTCAACACGACCGCCACGCTCGGCTACTACGGCTCTCACGGCACCCACCTCGCCTATCGCGAAGACGACATCAACACCGTGCAGCCCATCTCTACCACCAACAACGTCTACGAGTTCCCCAGCCTCTCGAACAACATCAATGCCGCTACCATCAATCCCCGCCTGAACCCCAACGTGGGGCAGATCAGCGCCATGATCCCGGTGGGCTTCAACATCTACAACTCGCTCCAGGCCGGAGTCACCAAGCGACTGAACAAACGTGTGCAGTTCCAGGCTTCCTATACCTGGGCCAAGAACATCGACGACGGATCCTCCTCCACCTTCGGCGACACCTTCGCCAACTCCGTCTCCAGCCTGCCCTTCTTCGCGCGCTCCCGCCGCATCGCTGTCTCCGACTTCAACATCAAGAACAACTTCGTCGCCAACTACCTCATCCTGCTGCCCAGCGCGCCCGCTTCCTTCGGCGCCGCCGGCTACGCCCTGGACGGCTGGCAGTACGGCGGCATCTTCCAGGTCAGCTCCGGCCTGCCCATCACTCCGCTCATCAGCGGAGACCCGCTCGGCCTGCGCAGCTCCGACACCTTCGACTTCCCCAATCGCAATTACGCCTGCGACCCCGTCAGCAAACGCAACAAGGTGCACTACATCAACATCGCCTGTTTCAGTTACCCCACCGAGTCGCCTGCCTACAATCCTTTCCTCGGCAACTCTGCCCGCAACTCGGTCATGGGTCCAGGGCTCCAGGACTTCGATATGTCGTTCGTCAAGAACAATCCCGTGCACAAGCTCGGTGACCAGTTCAACGTCCAGTTCCGCGCGGAGCTCTTCAACATCTTCAATCGCGTCAACTACGCCAACCCATTGAAGGCGGGAACCCAGCTCTTCGCCGCCGCGCCCACCCCCAGCGCCGCCAATCCCACGCCGGCCCTTGCCGGATCCCCCATCGCCTCCGAAGGCGCACTCACGGCCACCGCGACCACTTCGCGCCAGACCCAGTTCGCTATCAAGATCGTCTTCTAAACCGGAACCGGTTTCACAACGAAACGCAAGCGGCCTGGATCTCCAGCCGCTTCCGCCTCACCCTTTCGCCGCTGCCGCCGCAAGCGCATGTGCCTGCACAATCCTGCCGCCCTCTTCAATCACATAAACCTGGTTGGCCTTTAGATCGCGCAGCTGGTCCACCTGTCCGCTCAGCCAGCGAATCTCCACCAGGTCCACCTTCTTCGCATCGCCCAGGCCGAAGTGCATGCGCAGATCGTTCTGCGAGAAGTAGCTCCCTCCGCTGCGCAGCTCATCGGTCTGCACCAGAGGCTTGCCCGCGTTCGCAGCCACATTCGCCGTCACCCGCACCCGGCTGCCGATTCCCGACCGATTCGACTTGACCCCCACCAGCTTGATCTTGATCCAGTTCCGGTTCAACGTCGAATCGCAGCGCAGCAGCTGCGGCGTGGAGTTGATGCAGTTCACCACCACGTCGATATCGCCGTCGTTGTCGTAGTCGCCAAACGCGCATCCCCGCGCCGGAGCATTTTCCAGAATGCCCGGACCGCCCTGATTGGTCACATCCTCGAAGCGGCCGTTCTGCAGGTTGCGATAGAGATATTTGTGCTCCGCATACTTCAGGTCCGCCTTCGACCGGTCCACCTCAGGGTACACATGCCCGTTCGACATCAGGATGTCCGGCCAGCCGTCGTTATCCATGTCGAAGAAGCCCACGCCCCATCCCAGCAGACGCGTATTCTCGCCCAGCCCGCCGGGATACGTGCGATCTTCAAACATCGCGTCGCCCAGATTGGTATACAGCGAATCCGTGTCGCCGGCGAAGTTCGTCTTCACGATGCTCATGTTGCCATCGCGGTTATAGTCCCCGATCGACACCCCCATGCCCGCCTGCGGCTTGGCCTCCGCCGAAAGCGCCGCCCCGGCCTCGATCGCGATATCGCGAAACGTGCCATCCTTCTGGTTCAGGTAGAGCGTCGCCGGCGCCGAGTCGTTCGCCACGTAGATATCCGGCCAGCCGTCGTTGTCCAGGTCCGAGGCCGCCACGCTCAACCCGTACGTGCCCACCGCCGTCCACATGCCGGACTTCTCGCTGACATCCGTGAACCCGCCCTTGCCATCGTTGTGATACAGGATGTTCCTGCCGCCGGCCAGCCCCGGCGGCCCGCACGCCACCAGCATGCCCTTGTAGGTGCACGGTCCGTCTTCCGGCTTCGGGGCCGTCTTCAGATCGAAGTCCACATAGTTCGCCACAAACAGGTCCAGGTGGCCGTCCCGGTCGTAGTCGACAAACGTGCATCCCGTATTCCAGCGGATCTTCGGCCCTGGCTGGATCAGCCCCGCCTGCTCCGTCACATCGCTGAACGTGCCGTTGCCATGGTTGCGATAAAGCACGTTCTGCCCGTAGTACGTCACGAACAGATCGTCGTAGCCATCGTTGTTGTAGTCGCCGACGCAGCACGCCTGTCCCCACCCGGTCTTATGCTCCAGGCCCGAACCTTTCGTCACATCGGTAAACGTGCCGTCGCGATTGTTCTTGAAGAGGTGGCAGCGCGGCTCCTGACCCGCCGGAAAGCCTTCAAGCCGCCATCCGTTCACCAGGAACAAATCCTGCCAGCCATCCTGGTCGTAGTCATAGAAAGCCAGCCCGCAGCCCGTCGTCTCCAGCAGGTACTTGTTGGTCAACCGCCCGCCGTAAATGGTCTCCGACGTCAGCCCCGCCTGCCTGGCCACCTCGACAAAGCTCACCCCCAACGGAGTGCCTTCGATCGGCGACTTCGGCCCGCCCATCGGCGGCGGCGCCGGCTTCGCATCGTAGCTCCGTTCCTGCGGCCCGATCTTCTTCTCCGGCGGCGTCGACTGCTGCTGCGTCCCACCCGCCAGCGCCACAATATCCGCAAACGGAAGCACCAGTGCAGTGCGGCTGAGCGAACGGATAAACCTGCGGCGATCCATCTTCCCGGTCCCAAAAATCACGGCTGCCCCACTCCCGCTCCCACGCCCTGCGGCGAACTCATCTCCGGATGCACACTCGCCTCCGCGTGCACATGCCACGGCACACTTTCGTTCGAAATCTCCGGATGCTTGCGCAGAAACTCCAGCGAGTACGTCGGCGCACCGGGATCGATCCGCTTCATCGCATACTGCGCCGCCTCCTCCGCCGCCTGCGTCTTCATCCCCATCCGCCGGTACAGAATGGCCAGGTTGTAGTGCGCCGCAAGGTCATCCGGATCGATCGCCTGCAGCGCCTTGAACTGCCCCATCGCGTCCTCCACGCGATGCTGCTGGTAGTACGAGATCCCCAGCTCCCGCCGCGCGTCGTGCGACTGCGGATACTGCGCCACCACTTCCTGCAGATCCGCCAGCTCCGCCTCCGAGTGGCGCTGCCGCCGCTCCACCAGAGCCAGGTAGTAGAGCGCACGCGCATCCTTCGGGTGCAGGCTCAGCGCCTTCTCGAGCGGCGCCCGCGCCTCGCCGTATTTCTCCCACTCGATAAAGTTCAGCCCCACGTTGACCCATCCATCCTTGTAGTCCGGACGCAGCTTCACCACCTCTTCAAACGCCCGTTTCGCCTCGCCGTACTGCAGTTCGTCCAGGTACGCGATGCCAAGGTTGTTCCACCGCATCCAGTCCGCGTTATCGTTCGCCAGCGGAGCCTCCGGCTGATTCTCGCCCACCCTCAGCGTCCGCGTCCGCGACGCAATCTCGATCACCGGATACAGGGGATGATCCGGCCCGAACACGTTGTTTAGATAGCTCTGGCGCAAGTGCCGATACTCCACCGCGGCCGTCATGGTCAGCGGTCCACTCACCTCGGCCGGAACGTGGAAGCGGTAGCGCACCAGAGTCGAGCGTCCCGCCTGGATGGTGTTGTCATACGCCATCGAGTGGATCGTCCACACCTTGTGGTTGTCGACGAAATTGCCCGTCGCATCCACCGGTCGATTGGTGAAGCTGTGCGCTCCCGGGTCCAACATCCCGTCCGGCTTCAGGTAGCCGCTCTTGTAAATCTCCTTGCCCTGCCCGTCCTTCACCGTAAACGCGACCCACGCCTCGTAAAGGTCGCGCACCTCCGGAATCAATGAGTGCGCAATGTTCTTGTTCTGCACCACCACGTACGCTTCCACCTCGGTATCCGGCTTCAGCGTAAACGGCACCGTACCCAGCGGAGCCACCGGCGTCTCGCTGTTCCCCATCCGAAGCCCGAACAGATCGACGTTCAGGAAATTCCCGCTCTTCAGAAACTCCACCGTCTTCTTCATCTGGTCGTCCAGCCCGTAAAAGAACGGTACCGCCGTGTTCCCCGCCGGCCAGCGATGCGACGCGAGCGTCCCGTGCTTGGCGCCCGGGTCCGGCAATCCCAGCGCCTCGCGCTTCATGTGGCAGCCCTGGCAGGACGTATAGTCCGCCGTATAAAACGTCAGCGGATTCCGCTGCGAAAACTTCGAGTTCTGCCACTCGTCATACGTCGTGAACGCCCGGATCCACTTGTAATCGTTCAGCATCGGCGGCAGGCTTACCTTGTGGCACGCCGAGCAGAACTCCGGCGTGTGATAGATATCCCGCATCACCGCCTTCGAATGCCGGTCCAGGTGCGCCAGAATCTCCGCATCCGGCACGATCCCGGGAATCCGCCTGCCCTGCTCATCCACCATCACCGCAGGCACCGCCAGCGTATAGCTGCCGTTGCCCAGCTTCGTGTCCACCTTCTCCACCGAGTGGCACACCGTGCACGTCACCCCGTCGTTGTCGAACTTGCGGTCGATCGTCGAAACCGGGTTCAGCGCCCCGCCCAGCACCCCGATCGGGTTATGGCAGCTGTCGCAGTGCCGCGCAAACTCGATCCCCTTGGTCTTCATCAGGATCTGCACGCTGGTCTGGTAAAACGGCGTCCGGAACGAGTTCGAGTGCAGCGACTGCCGCCACTCCTTGTGCGCCTCCTGGTGGCAGTGCCCGCAGTACGCCGCATCCGGAAACGCCGTCGGCTCAATAAAGTCGTTACCCTCCACCGCCGCGTTGCCCGGCGCGGAGATCCGCCCCGCACCGAACTTGTAGCTGTAGGTCCTGCGAATCCGGTCGGCATACGCCTTGCGCGCCACCGCCGCCTCCGCTACCGGATCTTCCGCCGCCCGAATCCCCGGCCACAGCAGCGCGCACGCCACCAGGCCCGTCAGGCTCACCAGGCTCAGCACGATCGTCCGTCGCAAAACACTTCTCATAAGGCGGGAAAAGCGTCCAGTCAGCCGCCATTAGCGCCCTGGCCCAAAGCTCGTTCAACGCGAACAAAATCAGGTTGGCGGCTTGTGCGCGAGTATAGCGAAGCGCTCCATGCACTGTACATCCATCATCCGGTCGAGGCCCTGCGCAGCCTGGCTCCAGCGCACCGGGCGCCCTCTACGGCCCAACCGGCTTCCCCGCCGCCTCAGCCTTCTGCCGCTCCGACGCCGCCTCCGCCGCTTTCCCCTGCGCCTCCAGCACGCTCGCCAGCCCGCGGTGCGCCTCCGCATACCCCGCATCGAAGCCCAGCGCATCCTCAAACTGCACCTTCGCCCCCACCAGGTCGCCGCCCTTCAGCAGTGCCTTACCGGAGTTGGTCGCCACCTCCGCCCGCTGCCGGTTCATCCTGGTCCGCATCAGCCCCGCCGCCAGCCTGCGCTCGGCCGTCGCCTCTGCCGGCTTGCCCTGCCGCGTCAGCACCGCCGCCAGCGTCAGATGGGGATCCGGCTGCTCCGGCAGCTGGCGGATCGCCTCAGCCAACGCCGCCGCCGCCTCCGGCAACTGGTCCAGCTTGCTGTACACGCTGCCCAGCGTCGCCCACCCGTCGCCGTTCTGCGGACGCAGCTTCAGCGAAATCTGCAGCTCCCGCGACGCCTCCGCATACCGCCCCGCCTGCATGTACAGCACGCCCAGCAGATAAGGCGCCTCCGGTGCCGCGGCGTCCAGTTTCTCCGCCCGTTCCAGCTCCGGAATCGCTCCCGCCGCATCGTCCTCGCTCTTCAGCGCCAGCCCCAGGTTGTAGTGCAGTTGCGGTGAATCCGGATCGAGCTTCAGCGCCGTCCGCAGCTCCGCCGCCGCATCCCCGAACTGGCTCAGCTGGACGTACGCCGCCGCCAGGTTCTGGTGCGCGGTCACATTCTCCGGCGCCAGCGCGACCGCCTTCTGCAGGATCGGCACCGCGTCCTTCGCCCGCTGCATCTGCGCATACGCCATACCCAGGTTGGTCAGCGTGGTCGCATTATCCGGCTGCGCCGCCAGTACCGTCTCGAATCGCTCCATCGCCTCCGCCACATGGCCGCTTCGCTGCAGCGATTCGCCCAGCAGCTCGCTCGCCTCCACCGTCTCCGGCTTGAGCTCCAGCACATGCTCGAGCACCGGAATCGCCTGCTCGTCGTGCCCCGCCGCCGCCAACGCCTTGCCCAGCTCCAGCTGCGTCGCCGCGTCATTCGGAGCCATCTGACCCGCCTTCTGCAACTCTCCCAGCGCGCCCGGCTTGCCCTGCGCCTGCAGGACCAGGCCCAGCCGCAGGTGCGCCACCGCCAGCTTCGGATCGAGCGCGATCACGCTGGTAAACTCCTGCTGCGCTCGCACCCAGTCCTTCTCCTGCGCCAGCACCGAACCCAACTCCTCATGCCACTCCGCCACCCGCGGCTCAGCCCGGATCGCCGCCTCCAGTTCGCTCTCCGCCTCGGTCAGCCTGCCGGTCGCCGCCAGCGCCCGCGCGTAGGAGGCCAGAGCAAACGCCGGAAGACGCTGTTTCTGAGCCCGCTGCCCCTGCTCCAGCGACCGGAAGAGCGCAATCGCCTGCTCCGTCGAACCGACCTCCTGGTACGCCAGCGCCAGGTTGGTGGCCACCGTCATGTCGTTCCGGTTGATCGCTCTGGCCGCCTCCAGCTCGCGAATCCCCTCGCGAAAGCTGCGCTGCTCGAGCAGCACCGTGCCCAGCGCCGCATGCCCCGGCTCCGCCTTCGGATCGAGCCGGACCACCTCCTCAAACGCCGTCTCCGCCGTCGCCAGGTCGTGCCGCGCCAGCGCCGCCTGCCCCTCGCGATACGCCGCCGCCGACCGCTTCAGACTCTCCGCACGCGTCTGCCCCCACGCGTTCTGCAGGCCGGCCAGGGCACACCAAAGACCGCAGATCAGCGCAAAGCTCCATCGCGGCCATCGTGACCCGCACAGCTTGCCACGCTGATCACCGCATCTCGTTCCGGAAATCCACGGAGGCCCAGCCAACTCACGCCCCCAAGCCCTTTAAGTACGCCAGCCCGTCCGACGCCATGGCCTCGGGCGAGACCGCCGGATCGGCCCATAGCCACCCCGGCGCCGTTGGCTCCTCCGCCGCATACCCGAATCCCTCGATCATCAGATAGCCGTCGTACTCAATCTGCTTGAGCGCCCCCAGAACGCCCGGAAAATCGACCTGCCCGCTGCCGAGCAATCCCCGATCGTTTTCGCTCAAGTGCATGTGCCGCAGCGTCGCCCCCAGGGCGCCCACCGCGGCAACCGTATCCTTCTCCTCGATATGCGCGTGAAAGGTATCGATCGTCACCCCCACCAGCGGATGACCGATCGCCTCGCAAAACCGCCGTCCCTCCTCTGCTCTCCGCAGAAAGAACGTCTCCGACCGGTTCACCGGCTCGATCGACAACGTCACGTCGTGCTGCGTCAGGTACTCGCCCACACCCTGAAAGCACTCCACCCCCCGGGTCCACTCTTCGGCCGTCGGCCGGTGCCCCGGAAGATATCCGATCGGCGCATACAGCGGGCCGCCCAGCAGGTGCGCGCCCAGTTCCGCCGCCGTCTCCACGCACGCCTTCACGTGCTCGACCGACCGCTTCCGCACCCCGGCATCCGGGCTGATCGGATTCACCCCTGCCGGCAGGATCGCGCAGATGGTGCACTCCAGGCCGTTCTCCTCAAAGCCTCGCCGCATTGCAGCGACCGGCAGCTTCGCCGGGTCGAACATGGGAATCTCGAACCCGTCAAACCCCCATCCCCGCACCTTCCCGAGCAGCTCCAGGTGCCGCTCCTCGAACGATCCCATCCAGGCAAATCCACTCACGCCCAACTTCATTGCACCCCCCACCCACCACGCCCAGACCTGGGCCCCGCGGTTGGCTCAGCTTACCGCCTTTGCCGCCTTCTTGCCCTCCCGGCAAAAGGGGGTGCCCTAAAATGGTGCAATCCCGCGAGTCTTGCCGCACCATCCTGTTCCAAAGCTAACTCCCGTGCTTTGAAGAATATAAGCAACAATCGCAGGGGTGGGGTACCCCCCTTCGACAAAGCCTCTACAATCGAACTTCATGTCTGTTCGCCTCATCGTCAACGCTGACGACTTCGGCCTCACCCACGGCATCAATCGCGCGGTCGAACAGCTTCACCAGGCCGGCGCGCTCACCTCCGCAACCCTCATGGCCGCCGGCGAGGCCTTCCCCGACGCTGTCGCAATCGCCCGCCGCAATCCGTCGCTGGGCGTCGGCTGTCACCTCGTCTTCGTCGACGGCATTCCCGTCTCGCACCCCGAATCCATCCCCACCCTGCTCGGCGCCGACGGCAAGACCTTCCGCCCGTCCTATCTCGACTTCCTCCAGGCGCTCGTCCGCGGCGCCATCGACGAGGCTGACATTGCCCGCGAAACCCAGGCCCAGATCCAGCACCTGCAGCGCGCCGGCCTGGACGTCACCCACATCGACAGCCACAAGCACACCCATCTCTTCCCCCGCGTAGCCCGCCCGGTCCTCGATATCGCCGCCCGCTGCGGCGTCCCCGCCTTCCGCGACCCCAACGAGCCCGGCTGGTCGCGCCGCCTCGCCACCTCAGCGCCCTGGACCCGCCGCCTCGCCCAGGCCGCCCTCGACATCTTCGAGCCCGGCTTCCGCGCCCTGGCCCAGCTCAATGCCGACGAGGTCACCACCCACGGCACCCTCGGCATCGCCGCCACCGGCACCCTCAACCCCGGCACGCTCCACGCCCTGATCGCCGCGCTCGAGACCCGCCCCCCCGGCCGCGTCTACGAACTCTGCTGCCACCCCGGCTACAACGATGCCGAACTCGGCCGTCAGAAGACCCGCCTCCGCGACTCCCGCGAAAGGGAGATGCGAGCTCTGCTCGAAGTCCTCGCCGAACATTCACGAAGCGGCGGCGGCCCCGAATTCATCCATTATGGGGATCTTGGCATTCCGGGACAGCAGCGCGCCACCCGCCACTTTACCCGCAGCACCGGCTACGAAAAGGTCCTATGACGTCTGGTTCCCCGACGCTCGATCGCAGCTCCCGCCCGCTCCGGATCGGCATCACCTGCTATCCCACCTACGGCGGCTCCGGAGTCGTCGCCACCGAGCTCGGTATCGAGCTCGCGGCCCGCGGCCACGACATCCACTTCATCACCTCGTCGCAGCCCTTTCGGCTCACCGGACGTGAGCACAACATTCACTTCCACCAGGTCGAGGTCTTCCACTACCCGTTGTTCGAACACCCCCCCTACGATCTCGCTCTCGCCACCCGCATGGCCGAGGTCGCCGAGTTCTACGCGCTCGACCTGCTGCACGTTCACTACGCCATTCCCCATTCCGTCTCCGCCTACCTGGCCAAGCAGATGCTCGCGGCGCGCGGCATCACCCTGCCCTTCATCACCACCTTGCACGGCACCGACATCACGCTGGTGGGCCTCGATCGCAGCTACCTGCCGATCACCCGCTTCGGCATCGAGGTGTCGGATGGCGTCACGGCCATCTCCGAGCATCTGCGCGAGCGCACCCGCAACGCCTTCAAGATCGACACCCCCATCGAGGTCATCCGCAACTTCGTCAACTGCGACGTCTACAAGCGAAAGCCGGAGCTTGTCGCCGAGATGCGCCCGCTCTACGCGCAGCCCGCCGAGGCCCTGTTGGTACATCTGTCGAACTTCCGTCCGGTCAAGCGCGTTGCGGATGTGGTCCAGGTCTTCGCGCGGGTCGCGGCCGCCACGCCGGCGCGCCTGATGCTGATCGGCGACGGCCCCGATCGCTCCACCGCGGAGTATCTGGCGCGCAAACTCGGCGTCGCCGACCGCATCCACTTCCTGGGCAAGCAGGACAACGTGAACGAGCTGCTGCCGTGTGCCGATCTGATGCTGATGCCGTCGGAGATGGAGTCGTTCGGCCTGGCCGCGCTCGAGGCCATGGCGTGCGGCGTTCCCGCCGTTGCCACCCGTGTGGGTGGCGTGCCGGAACTGATCCATGACGGACTGGACGGCTGCCTGTTCGAGATCGGAGAGGTCGACGCGATGGCGCATGCCGCGATCCAGCTTCTCACTCAGCCGGAACGCCTGGAAGAGATGGCCAGAGCCGCTCGCAAGACCGCTCAGGACCACTTCTGCGCGAACACCATCATCGGCATCTACGAGGCTTACTATCGGCAGATCCTGGTTCAGAAGGGCTAAGGGTTAGCGGACCAGTCCTTTCAGCGCTCCCGCGACCGCATCGCGCATCTCACCCCAGCCACCGCCACTGCCCTCGATGATGGGCATCAGGAGCTTGACCTTGGTGCCGCGCCCCGGGCGGCTCTCGATCTCTACCTCGGCGGAGTCCCCATAGAGCACCTGCATGCGCTCCCGCACGTTCTTCATGCCGATGCCGGTTCCGGGGCGGGCAAGGCTGCCGGCTGCGGGCCGGCTGGGTGCCATGCCGACCCCGTCGTCCTCCACCTCGATCTGCAGCCGGCCTTCGCCGGTGATGCGGCTGCGCAGGGTCACGGTTCCGCCGTCGATGCGCGGCTCCAGGCCATGTTTGATGGAGTTCTCGAGCAGCGGCTGCAGCAGCATGCTGGGCACGACGACGGCGAGCGTCTCGGGAGCGATCTCCTTCACCACGCGCAGCTTTTCGCCGAAGCGGACGACTTCGATGTCGAGATAATCGTCGGTGAAGGCAAGCTCTTCCGAGAATGGAACAAAGGCTTCGCGATCCTTGAGCAGGATGCGCAGGATGTTCGCCAGCTTGACGATCATCTCGCGCGCGAGTTCGGGCTTCGAGCGGACCAGCGAGGTGATGGAGTTGAGCGTGTTGAACAGGAAATGGGGATTGATCTGGCGCTGCAGCGCGTCCAGCTTGGCTTCGAGCAGCAGACGCGTCTGCTCCTCCAGCTTCTGCTCGATGCGCAGCTGGTTCCAGATCTTGAGCGGGATGCCGACGACCACGGGCGCGCAGAAGCAGATGGCGAGCTCCACCCACCAGACGCTGGACCAGAGTTCGAAGAAGTGGCGCGGCCGCAGACGCGCGAGCTGACTGGTGAGGAACTGCAGGCCGGAGATGAGCAGCAAAAGCAGAATCTGCCGGTCCAGATGCGGGCGCTTGAGATTGCGGGTGACCCATCGATAGATGCTGAGATCGATCAGCGGAGAGAAGGACCAGACATCCTCGGTGTCGGCCACCCGGCCAAAGGCTCCGGCGGCCAGCCCAACCAGGAGATTCACCGGCAGGCTCCAGAGCTCGCCGTGCAGCAGCGCAGGGATGGCGAGCGCGGCTCCACCACCCATGGCAGCCAGGGGACCGAGCAGAATCCCGAGCAGTATGGTGGCCTCGAAGCTGATGTCGGCTGCGAGGAAGTTGGGGACGCGCACGCGGATGCCGACACCGAGCACAAGCGGGATGCAGAACATGGCAACCAGCTTGAAGATCTCTTTAGGAGTTCGATGACGCAGCAGCAGCAGGTCGCGAAAGGTCTTGGAGCGGGCGAGCGAACTGGAGACCGCGGCGGCGACGCCAAGTTCGACGAGCAGCGTGATGAGGATCAGCGAGGTCGAGACCGGTCTCACAAGACGAGTCTAAATCGCGCCGGATTTGCGGCCTGCCAAGCAGCGACCGACGCGGCTCGCCACGCTCCGTATAATCGAGAGATGCCGTTTCTTTCCGTTCGCAAGATGGCCGATGCCAACTTTCCCACGCGCTGGGGCCACTTCCGCATCCTGGGATTTGAGGGCGTGGTGGAGAATCCGCAGCCCTGCAATGCCTCCATGCCGCCGCCCGCGGTGCGGATCGAATCGGCGGTGGCGCTGGTGATGGGCGACATGGATGGGGAGCCGCCGATGGTGCGCATCCACTCGCAGTGCCTGACCGGCGACGTATTCGGCTCCCTCCGCTGCGACTGCCGGTTGCAGTTGGAACTGGCCATGCGGTTGATCGCGCAGGCTGGTGCCGGCATCCTGGTGTACGAGCAGCAGGAAGGCCGGGGCATTGGGCTGATAGCAAAACTGCGTGCCTATGAGCT
>CAJCHN010000033.1 GCA_903970285.1 Rhodanobacteraceae bacterium
CCAGGTGCACCAGCAGGCCCGGCAATCCCTGTCTCACCCTGCGGACCCGCCGGTCCGGTGGCGCCCATTGCTCCCGCCGCTCCCGGCAATCCCGCGATTCCCTGCGGCCCGGCGATTCCCTGCGGCCCGGGCGCCCCGGCAGCACCTGCAGGCCCGGGCATCCCGGCAGGCCCGGCATTTCCTACAGGCCCTGGCGCTCCGCTGGGCCCCGCGACACCGGGCGCGCCCGCCGGACCTGGCACTCCCGCCGGACCGGCTGCTCCCGCTGGCCCCGCCGCCCCCGTAGGCCCCGCCGCTCCCGGCTGCCCTGGAGTCCCGGCCAGCCCCGCAGGTCCTGTTGCCCCAGCAGGTCCTGTCGCTCCCGCAGGGCCTGTCGCTCCCGGAGGCCCCGTCGCCCCGGTTGGTCCCTGTGCCGCCAACTCGACCTCCAGCGTGGCAGCATGCCCGGTCAGATCGTTCTCCTTGCTGTCGAACTCCACCACCGCCGTCGCGCTGGTCAGCGCGAACCCGAAGTTGCTCGCCGGCGCGTTCACCCAGCTCTGCGCCAGCGCCGTCACATCCAGCGCCACGAACGCTCCCGCCTCATTCACCAGTGCCGTCTGCACTGCGGCCGAAGTCCCGGGCAGGCTCTGGAAGGTCACCCCGAGCTCCGTCCACGCACTGGTCAGCGGCTGTACGTTCACCGTTCCGGCCGTCGTCACCTCGTTGGCATACAGCACCAGCACCGCGCGCGAGATCTGCGTCGACGTCGTTCCCGGGGGCAGCAGGCTCAGGTCGAACCGCATCAGCCCGGTATAGCCGCCGCCTACGTTCACGTTCGAGATGCTGCCGCTGTTCATGGTCGGCAACGCCGCATTCACATGGGTATCGGCCACCAGCGTCGCCTGGCCCCACCCGCGCCCGCACGCCAGCGCCAGCCCCAGCACCCCGGCTGCAAGCCTCCTCCGGTGCATCCCTGCTCCGCATCGGGTCATCGCTCACCCGTCCAACGTTGACTGCTCTCGTTTGCACGCTGCCAGGCGGCCTGTCTTCGCCGCGTGGATGCTTCCCGGCCGATGCATCGTATTCAACGCTTGCCGCTGCCCCTCCGCAAGCAGATTCGGGACACATTCCCCTTTCGACCAATCGACTATCATCAGAAACGATGAATCTGCACGTCCAGCATCTCCTCCAGTCAGGTGCAGCGCTTACCGATCAGGCCCTCGAACGCCTGCTGCCGTCCCCAGGCACGCCGCCCCACTCGATCCACCGGGCCATGCGGCACTCCATCTTCGCCGGCGGCAAACGCCTGCGGCCGGTCCTCACTCTCGAAGCGGTGCGCATGGTGGCCGGCTCCCGGCGCCTGGACGTAGCGGCCTCCGAACTCGGCGCCGCGCTCGAGATGATCCACACCTACTCGCTCATTCACGACGACCTGCCGGCGCTTGATAACGACGACCTGCGCCGCGGTCAGCCCACCTGCCACGTCGCCTTCGGCGAAGCCACCGCCATCCTGGCCGGGGATGCGCTGCAGACCCTCGCCTTCCACACCATCGCGCGCCTGGACTGCCCGGCGGAGGCTGTCGTCAACATCCTGCGCGCCGTCGCCGCCGGCGTCGGCACCGGCGTCGGCGACGACCTGCCCGGCGGCCTGCCCTACGGCATGATCGGCGGCCAGGTGATGGACCTCGAATCCGAGGGCGTCAAACCGTCCGCCGACCTGGTCGAACGCATCCACCGCTCCAAGACGGGCGCGCTTATCACCGTCTCCGTGGTCGCCGGCGGCTATCTGGCCGGCGCGCCGGACGATACCGTCACCCGCCTCCGCATCTTCGGCGAAAAAGCCGGGCTCGCCTTCCAGATCGTGGACGACGTACTCGACCTCACCCAGGACTCCGCCCAGCTTGGCAAGACCGCCGGCAAGGATGCCGCTCACGATAAGGCCACCTGGCCCGCGATCTACGGTGTCGACCAGAGCCTCCACGATGCGGCAGAGCTGATCGCCGACGCCTTCGCCGCTCTCGAGCCCTTCGGCGAATCTGCCGATCCGCTCAAGTCATTGGCCCTCTACCTGACGGAGCGCAAGCACTGACTGACCTCACAGGATTAAGTGGGTGCCCCAGGAATAGTGCAGCAAGAGAGTGTTCCTCAGCCTCTCGAAGACCAGGCCTAAGTCTATTGCTTTGAAGAATATAGGTAAGAAATTAGCAGGGGAGGGGTAGACCCTCGCCGGGCTGTCGATTTGCGCCGGCACGGCTGAATCGTTGCACCGCATGCGGCTCCGATAGACTCGACTCAGCCATGCTCACCGAAGAGGATATTCGCGAGGCGCTCCGGGCCTGCTTCGAAGTCACCCTGTTTGAGCGTCCGGTCAACGTCGTCGATCTCGGCCTGGTCGAAGCCATCTCACTGGCGCCGGATCCGGACGCGCCCGGCGCGGGCATCCCCGGAGTGCCGCCGCGCCAGGCGATCACCCTCACCCTGATTCCGGCCTCCGCGCAGGAAGACGCCACCGGCATCCTGCTGGCGCAGATCCACAACCGGCTGGCCGGCCTGCCCGAACTCTCCCGCATCTCCATCCATCTGGATCGCGAAGCCGTTTGGACGCCGGAGCGTGTCGCCGGCGAGGCGCGGCAGGGCCTTCGGCTCGATCCGCCGGTCTTCGCCATCCTCAACCAACGCCCGGTCAAGGCCTGATGCGGGCCGTGAAATCCGCCCGCAGAGCTGGTGCCCGGCGGCGTACGCCAGACCAGCCGCCGAACCAGCCGCCGAACCAGCGGCCGGACCAGCCGAAACCAGCTCCTGTACACCCCTTCGATCGTCTCTACGGCACCGATACCGGCGGACTGATTCCCGGCAGGACGCTGGCCAGCGGCCACGTCAACGACGCGCATATCACCGCCTACTACGCCATCGCGCCGTCCATCCTCAATACTCTGATTGATCTCTGGCTGCAGACCGACCCGCCGCTCCCCATCGAGTGCTACACTCTGCTCGACGTGGGCGCCGGGAAAGGCCGCGCCATCCTCACCGCCGCCCAGCACCCCTTTCACCAGGTCACCGGCATAGAGTTGAACCCCGCGCTGGCCGCCATCGCCCGCAGCAACATCCAGGTCTTTCTCCAGTCTCCGGAGGCATGCCCGCTCGCCCCGCTCGCGCTGATCGAAGGCGATGTGATCGAGGCGCCTCTACCCGCGACACCCACGGTCGCAACCCTGTTCCACCCCTTCGAAGCGCCCGTGCTGCGCCGTTTCCTGGCGCGCCTCGAGCAGCACTTCTCTGAGCGGCCCGGATACCTCGATCTTCTCTACATCAACGCCGAACATGTAGCCGTCCTCGATCGCAATCCAGCCTTCACCCGGCTCTTCAACGGCATGATCCCCATGAGCGCCGAAGACCATCTGGCCGATCTGGCCGAGATTGCCGAACAGAAAGAATATGGGTCCACGGGTGACGAGTTCTGCACCATCTTCCGCTTTACCGGACGTCCATAAGAATTGTCGCTGACCGACAACCAGCTTCTACCTTGCTGCGTCCTAACGACATAGGCCATTCGTTCGCCAGAACGCGTCACGCCACACAACCTGCAATCTGCCTGAAGGACACAACGCAATGGATCTGATTCACGTCGTTATCGTGCTTATCGTGGTGGGAGTTCTTCTGGGACTGATCAACAATTACATCCCCATGGCCGGCTCCATCAAGTCGATCCTGAATGGCGTGGTGGTGATCTGCGTCGTGCTCTGGTTGCTCCAGGTCTTCCACGTCATTGGCTCGGTGAACAGCATCCGCGTGCACTAGACATCTGCGTGCACTAGACATCCGCATGCACTAGACAAGAGCAGCGCTTCACTGGACCCATCCCCCTTCGGGGATCTCGGGCCACTCGCGGCTTTCCAGTCCGCGTTCCGTCAGCAGCTCGTAGATGGTGGAGACCAGGGCTCCGGGGCCGTGATCGTCTTCAACCGACGCATCCGCACCCGCGAGCGGCCCAGATATAAAGTTGTCCACCCGTACGATCAGCACGGCCGGCTGCTCCAGCCGCGCGCGGTCCACCCAGCCCTGCTGCTCAGTGCCCGGAATCGAAGCGCAGATCACCACCAGTTCCGGTCCAAACTCCGGCACTTCGCCCTGGTCGAGAGCCACCGTCCGGACCTGCCAGAAGTGCTGCAGCACTGCCGCCCGCACATTCAGGTAGGCCTGGGAGTTGCCGATCAGTGCGACCATTGCGGGGATTGCCATATGCGAAGCCTAGCCTATTCCATGCGGAAGCGGAATCGTCCCGGAACTGGAGACTCTTCAGAATTGCCCACACGAACACAGCTCTACAAGACTTTTCTTCTCACGCCTTCTCTAGCCCTTCAGTCCCGCCAGCGCACCCACAGGCTGCGCTCGTCACCCTCCAGGTGCGCCATGGCGACTTCGGCGTCCGCACGCTCCAGTATGCTGGGGAACTTCTCGCCCCATTCCACCAGCACGAGAGCGCCCGGCTCCTCCGCCATCTCCTCGAAACCAAGCGCCGCCAGTTCTTTTTCGGTTTCAAGACGGTAAAGATCCAGGTGGAAGACCGGGCCCTTGAGCGAGTGGTACTGGTGGACGAGCGTGAAGGTGGGGCTGGTTACCTCTTCCTCGCCCGCCGCGCCCAGGACGCTCAGCCAGCCCTTCACCAGCGTGGTCTTGCCGGCACCCAGTTCGCCGCGCAGCACGACCACGCGCGGCGCGGTGAGAATCTCCGCGATGGTGGCGGAGATTGCCATTGTTCCCGCCTCCGAACGAGTCTTGAAGCGCTTTTCCCGGGTAAACTCCCTCACTCCTGCTCCTGCTCTAAACGGAGCCCGCAGATCCAGCGCAGCCCGTCTTCATCCTCGATGCGGTAGCGAAAGGCATCGCTCAGGTGCTCGAGTACGTCGCTCGCCAGAACCGTCTTCTCGTCCATGGCATGGGCGGCAAAGTCGGCCGCCAGGCCGTGCAGGTACACCGCGGCTTCGACCGCCTCGGCCACATTATCGGGATGCTGCGCCAGCATGGCGGCTACGATTCCGGTCAGGATGTCGCCGCTGCCACCCTTGGCCAGCGCAGGATTGCCGGTGGTATTGACCGCGATACGTCCATCGGGATGCGCGATCAGCGTGCGCCAGCCCTTTAGCACCAGGATCAACTCGTGCTCCCGGGCGAACTGCCGTGCCAGTCCGAGGCGATCCGCTTCCACTTGCTTGACGGTCAACCCGGTCAGGCGAGCCATCTCCCCGGGATGCGGCGTGAGCACCATCGTCCGCCCGTGGCCGCTGAGCTCCCTGGCGCGCGTGTGATCGTAGGCGTTGAGGGCATCCGCATCGATGACCACCGGAAGGCTGGTGCGGGCGATCAGTTCGCGGGCAAACTCCGACGCCTCGCCTTTGGTTGAGAGCCCAGGCCCCACGGCAAGCACCTTGATCCCCTGCAGGAGCGCTTCCAGGTTGTCCAGGTTCTGGAGAGATACGCTGCCCTCATCGCCGGAGTCGAGCCCGCGGACCATCAGTTCCGGGGCGATGCCACCGACCGCAGCGACCAGCTCCCGCGGGACCGCGGCTGTCACCAGGCCGGCACCGGCGCGCAGGCACGCCAGCGAGGCCATGCTGGGCGCGCCGGAGACTCCATAGCTGCCGCCGACCACCAGCACGTGGCCAAACTTACCCTTGTTGGAGTCGATCGGACGCTTCCGCTCGGTCAGCGACTTTGAGGAGCCGGTCCAGGTGATGCCCAGATCACTCTGAATCGCATCCTCGGGCGATCCGATCCCGCCCACCACGACCGGCCCGAAGACTGCGGCTGTCAGGTGGCCGAAGATGTGCGCGATCTTGGGCGCGGTGAAGGTCACCACGGCATCCGCGCGGAAGGTGCCGGCGACGGTCTGGCTGTAGGAATCCGCATCCCATCCGCTGGGCAGGTCGATGGCGAGGACAGGCACGTCCATCGCAGCCACAGCGTCGCGCAGCGTGGCGGCGGCGCCGGGACGCATCGGACCCTTGAAGCCGGTGCCGAAGACCGCGTCGATCAGCAGATCCGCTTCTTCGAGCAGTTCGACGACGTCTGCCTGGGGAACATCGTCGCTGATCTCCTCGACGACTCCGTCCTCGGTCGCCTCTTCCAGGCGGCGCAGCGCCTCCGCGGCCTCACCCTCAAGCCCGGCTTTCAGACCGGCCAGCAGCACCCGCACGCCCACGCCTTCGCCGGCGAGAATGCGCGCAGCCGTGAATCCATCACCCCCGTTGTTTCCCTTGCCGCACAGCACCAGCACCCGGGCTGCATCAGGGTACCGTCGCAGGCAGAAAGTGGCGACCGCGCCCCCGGCATTCTCCATCAGATCCTGCAGCGGCACACCGCCTTCGCCGGTCCGGCGATCCGCCGCACCCATCTCCGCCGCAGTCAAAACCTTCATCTCTCTTCTCCATGCAAGTCTTTCTCCAGGCGCGGCGTTCACCCGCTCCAGCAATCGAGCGGTCAGCTCTTGCCGAATGCCAGATCGATCAGCGCACGCTCTTCCAGCTCGTGCGCCTTGGCGCTGCCGGTCGCCGGGCTGGCGCTGGCGCTGCGTTTCACGCTCACCACGACGCGATCGCGCGCCATGCGCCGCAGGTGCGGCATCACGTAGGAAAAGGCGCCCATGTTGGCCGGTTCTTCCTGCACCCAGACCACCTCCGCCCGCGGATGCATGTCGAGCGCAGCCTGCATCTCCTGCTCCGGCCAGGGATAAAGCTGCTCGACGAAGACGACTCCAACACTCGTGTCGCCGCGCTTTTCGCGCTCCACGCGCAGATTGTGCCCAATCTTTCCGGTGCAGAACAGCAGGCGGCGAGGATCCCTGACGCCGCTATCCGGAACCACATTCAGGAAGCGCTCGGCGGCGAAGTCCGCCAGAGTCGAGCTGGCGTCGGGATGGCGCAGCATGCTCTTGGGCGTAAAGACGATCAGCGGCTTGCGCCAGGTGCGCATTGCCTGTCGGCGCAGCAGATGAAAATACTGGGCTGCCGTGGACGGCTGCGCGATCACCATGTTGTCGACCGCCGCAAGCTGCAGGAAGCGCTCCATGCGCGCACTCGAGTGCTCCGGCCCCTGACCCTCATAGCCGTGCGGCAGCAGCATCACCAGGCCGGAGAGCAGGTGCCACTTAGCCTCGGATGCCGCGACGAACTGGTCGATGATGATCTGCGCGCCGTTGGCGAAGTCGCCAAACTGCGCCTCCCACAGGACGAGCGTCTCAGGATAGTCGCGCGAGTAGCCGTATTCGTAACCGAGCACGGCGGCCTCGCTCAGCAGCGTGTTGTACACCTCGAATAAAGCCTGCGGCTTGCCCAGCGCAGCACCGATGTGTTCGAGCGGCGTGTACTTGGCTTCGGTCTCGACATCGGTCAGCACCGAGTGGCGCTGGTTGAACGTCCCTCGCTGCGAGTCCTGCCCGGTGAGCCGGACCGGCGTACCGGTCGTCACCAGGGAAGCAAACGCCAGCAGCTCCGCCATGCCGTAGTCGAACGGGCGCTTGCCCTCGGCCATCTCGAGCCGCTGCTCATACAGCTTCTTCACCTTGGGATGAACGTTGAAGCTCTTCGGATACGAGGTGAGCCCGCGCGTCAGCTCGAGCACGGCGGCCGAATCGATGCCAGTGGTGAGCGCCAAATCCGCCGCGGGCAGCGGTCCGCCACGATATCTGTCCCAGTACGATGGCAGCTCGGCGAGCTTGGGCGAGTGCTCTGCCGCCTTGGCCTGCTTCTGCTCGTCGAGGAACATCTGCTGAATCTCATGCACCTCGGCCGTCGGATCCACGCCAACGCGCTGGGCATAACTCTTGTAGAGCTCAGGTGTCTTCTGGATGAGGGCATAGCGGCGCGGCGAGGTTACCGTCGGGTCGTCGACTTCGCTGTGGCCGTGCCGGCGGTAGCCAATCAGGTCGACCACCACGTCGGAGCCGAAGCGGTAGCGATATTCCGCCGCGATCTTTGCGACGCGCATGACCGCGTCCGGATCTTCCGCGTTGACGTGGAAGATCGGGATGGGCAGGCGCTTGGCGATATCGGTGGCGAAGCGAGAAGAGTTCGACTCCTCCGGCACCGCGGTAAAGCCGAGCAGGTTGTTGACCACAACGTGAATGGTGCCGCCTACGTTGAACCCGTGCAGGGTCGCCATGTTCAGGGTCTCGGCCAGAATGCCCTGGCCGGCAAAGGCCGCGTCGCCGTGCATCACCAGCGAAAGCACCTGCTGCTGCCCCTTCAATCCATCGGAGTTGCCCGCGGCCAGCGCATCGGCTTCGATGCGCGTCTGCTTGGCCCGCACCCGGCCCAGCGCGACAGGATCGACCGCCTCCAGGTGGCTGGGATTCGAAACCAGGTGGAGATGGATCTTTTCGCCATTGCTTGCGAGGTACTCCCCGGTGGCGCCCTGGTGATACTTCACATCGCCGCCGCCCATGGTGCTGCGCGGGTCCACATCTTCAAACTTGGTAAAAATTTCGAGCGAGCCACGACCGACCGTGTTCACCATGACGTTCAGCCGTCCGCGATGCGCCATGGCAAACAGCGCGCGCGTTACGCCGTTGTCAGCCGATGTTGAAAACACCTGGTCGAGGAACGGTATCAGCACCGTCAGGCCTTCGAGCGAGAAGCGCTTGGTGCCGAGATAGCGCTGCTGAATCACCTGCTCAAAGATGTCCGCGCGAATCAGCCCTGTAAGAATTCGCGCCTTCGCCGCATCGCTTGCAACAAACCCCCGCTCAAGCTGCTCCTGA